>NZ_JACBXA010000004.1 GCF_013870515.1 Streptomyces albidus (ex Kaewkla and Franco 2022)
TCCGGCCACCACCGCCAGGTCCACAGGCGCCCGGTGCGCCTCGGCGGGGTCGTCGGTGACGAGGGCGAGCCGGATGCCGCCGCGTACCAACGGGCCGGTCTCGTAGGGGTACTGCCGGAAGACGGGCGCACCGACGCTGAGCACGAGGTCGTACGGGGAGAGCGTCTCGCGCAGACGCGTACGGTCCGCCGGGAGATGCCCGGCGAAGCACGGATGGTCCTGGGGGAATCCCGCCCGGGCGCCGAAGGACTCCTGCCAGACGGGGCACTCGAGCCGCTCGGCGAGGAGCGTCAGTGCCTCCCAGGTCTCCGGGTGGTCCGCACCCGCGCCCACGACCAGCGCCGGAGCGGCGGCGGAGTCGAGCAGCCCGGACACCTCGCTCACGGAAGCGGTGTCGACCGCGGGAGGCAGCCGCAGCTCTGCGGGTGCGGGGAGCGGCACGTCCTCAGCGGGCTGCGCCCAGTCGTCCATCGGCACGATGACGAGGGCCGGGCCCCGGAGCGTACGGGCGGCGTGCGCGGCACGGGCGACGGCTCCGGGGACGTCCTGGGCGCGCGGAGGCGTCTCCGTCCGTACGGGATAGTCGCCGGCCAGCTGCTCCAGGCGGCCGGCGAGGAACGGCTCCTGGACGAGGTGCCGCCGGTCCTGCTGCCCGACGAGAACGACCAGCGGGGCGCGGTTGACGCGGGCGGTGGACAGAGCGCCGACGGCGTTGCCCAGCCCCGCCGTGGTGTGCAGCAGCGCGAGCGCGGGTGCGTCGCGGGCGAGGGCCCAGCCGGTGGCGGCCCCGACGACGGAGCCCTCGTGCAGTGCGAGCACGAATCGGATGTCGTCGGGGAGACCGGCGAGGAACGGCACCTCCGTCGAGCCGGGGTTGGCGAACACGGTGGTCAGGTCGTGCCGGCGCATCACGTCGAGCGCCGCCTCACGGACGGTGGGCATGGGTGTGGAGCTCCTGGTTCCTTGTGACTTCCGGTGCGGAAGGGCACCGGTGTGCGGCCTTGCGACGCGCGGCGTCAGACCTCGGCCGGCGGCCGGTAGCGGACCTGGGTGAGGATGCAGAACCCGACGACGACGATGGCCGCGTCCATCCACACGGCGGCCGTCCAGTCGCCGGTGCTGTCGCGGAGGACACCGCTGATCGCCGGGGAGAGCACGGCGCCCATCTCGCCGATGAGGTTCTCCATGCCGAACGCGGAGCCGCGCAGGCGCGCCGGCGCGAGCTCGGCGGTCAGGGCGTGGCCCACGGGCTGGAGCGCGTTGAAGAACAGGCTCGCGGTGAACAGGAGCAGACCCATCACCCACAGGGACGGGTGCGCGGCCGCACTCAGGTACCAGGCGAAGGCCACGGTCAGCACGGCCTGGATGCCGGTGAAGGTCAGCATCATCTCCTTGCGTCCCCAGCCGCGGCGCAGCCCGTAGTCCGAGAGCCAGCCGCCGGCCGGGAAGCCGAGGATGCCCGCGCCCGCGTTGAATCCGGCGGTCAAGGCAGCGCTCATGAACGAGGAGTCCGCCGCACCGGCCACGATGGAGACCGACCAGAAGCTGAAGAACCACAGGTTCCACAGGATGGCGATGTTGCAGATGTAGAGCAGGAACAGGTCCCGGTTCTTGATCACCGGACCGATCTCCGTGCCCTTGCGGGCCAGCGCGAAGAGCACCAGGCCCACGGCGAGGGCCACTTCGAGCAGTGCGATCCACAGCTCGGACAGACCCGCGCTGGTGCCCAGCCAGTAGACGGCCATGACCAGGGCCAGCGAGACGGCGGAGTACGCGCCCAGGTGCAGGGTCGCGCGGCTCAGCCCGCCGAGCGTGAGGTGGGAGCGGAACCACCAGGCGACGATGCCGCCCACGACGATGGTCGCCAGACCCAGCACCCAGAAGACCATCCGCCACGCCTCGACGTGGGCGAGGAACATCTCTCCGAACGCGACGAGTTCCGGCGTGAAGACGATCGCGATGGTGATGCCGAGGGAGAGACCGGTGATGACCACGCCCATAGCCAGACTGCGGTCGCGCTCGGGGGTCGTGGCGGTGATCAGCGTGCGGTCGTTGGAGTAGAACGCGCCCTCGCCCAGACCTGTCACCACACGTACGACGATGAAGGCGACGAGACCGCCGATGAAACCGGTGAGCATGGTGGCCACACCGGCCCACAGCAGGCTGACCACGATGAGGGTGCGGTGCCCGTACCGGTCGCCGAGGTAGCCGCCGGGGAACTGCGTGAGCATGTAGCCCGCGAAGAAGAGGCCGCCGACGAGACCGCCGAGGGCGTGCGGGTTCTCCGCGTCGGCGAGGAAGCCCACACCGTTGTCGATCATCCAGGTCACGACGGGGCCGGTGACAGCTCTGTCGGCGGCGCTCACGGTCCATCCGAGAAGCAGCAGGACCCACAGCGTGTGCCAGGAACGCCAGCCGCGGCGCTCCTGGGAAGTCTCCGCGGTCTCCGTACTCTGCTCGGCTGAAGAGGGGTCTCCCGGTACGGCCTTCATGGTTTCTCCGTCGGCGGTTGGTGCGGTACGTCAGCGGTTCGGTGCGGTGCCGTGCGCCCGGCGTCCGTCCAGGTCACGCCGAGCCGACCGTCAAGCTAGGCTCACGGAGCGGGGTGCGGAACACATGGGAGTATGTTTTCTGCTATGTCGAACAACCATGCCGACGCCTACGCCGCCAGCTCGGTCGACAACGCTCTGCGCACCCTCGTGTATCTGCGTGGACACCAGCAGGCCCGCGTCACGGACATCAGCGATCACTTGGGTGTTGCCCGGTCCACGGCACACCGGCTGCTGACGACGCTCCGCGGCCACGGCTTCGTCGAGCAGGAACCCGGCAGCCGCCGCTACCGCCTGGGCCCGGTGCTGCTCGGCCTCACGCGCGGAGCCGTGGACGAGCAGAGCCTCGTCCAGGTCGCTCACCCGCACCTGGTGCAACTGCGGGACGCCGCAGGCGAGACGACCAACCTCCTTGTCCTGGACGGGCCGGACTCGCGCTTCGCCGACGGCGTCGAGGGCACGCACCCGCTGCGCGTGGGCACGCGCACCGGCGACCGCGTTCCCGCGTACGCCACCGCCGGGGGAAAGGCACTGCTGGCCGAACTCGCCCCGGAGGCGGCCCGTACGCGCTACCGCCGCGGTCTGACCCGGCTGACCTCGGAGACACTGACCGACCTGGAATCCCTGACCAGTGACCTCGCCCTCTCACGGTCCCGCGGCTACGCGCTCAACATCGACGAGAGCGTCACCGGCGTGCACGGTGTCGGCGTCCCGGTCCGCGACCGCTTCGGTACGTGCCTGGCAGCGGTGACCGTCTCCGCCCCCAGCACCCGCCTCGACCTCTCACGCGCCGCCGAACTGGCCCCGCTGCTGCACCGCACCGCCGAGCGGATCGGGGCCGAGCTGTAGACGACGGGAGCGGCCGGGCCTGGGGGGTGGGACCGGTCCGGAGCGGGTCTTCGGTGCGGATACGGCCGAAAGCCGCCGCGTCACAACGCCCGTACACGGAAAGCCTCTCCGCGGCCAGCAGCGGGTCACGAACAGGAGGGCATCAAGCGTGGCATTCGGCATCGAGCGGTTAGCCGTGGCAGTCAAACACCTCACTACCCAGGTCACTGACATCAGCAGCGCACTCCGAGACGGATTCGCCGAAACCCGTAACCTCGTCAGCGAAGCCATCACACACACCCGAACAGACCTCGGCACCCGCATCGACGACACTCGCCGCATCAACGAAGCCAACAGCCGCGACGTGGCAACCGTCCGCCGAGAACTTGCAGAGCTGCACGCTCTGATCGAGGGTTGGCGCGCCGACTCAGCAGAGGCGCGCAGCGTTCAACCGGCCGAACCCGAGCTCTTCGACAACAGCCCCCATGCAGGCGAAAACCAGCCGCACCATGACCTCCTCGCCCAAGCCGCCGGCGTAGCGAACGCCGAACTCGTCTGCCACCGCGACACCTGGGCCTTCCTCACTGAACGAGCAAGCCAGGGCGAGCATTTCCGAATGCCTGTCGACATCACCCACACCGACAGCGGCACGGTGCAAGTCGAACTCTCCGGTCGCAGCCTCATCGCCATCTCCGACGCACTTTGGCAAGTCACACAAACACCTGGCACCCCACCAGGCACCCACCACCTCGCCGCACAGGCCTACAACCGCATCCATGGCTCGCTCGCCGACAGCAACACAAGCCAAGTCGGGAACGTCATCCGCATCGTCATCGACGATCGTCGACCGAGCGAAGCCAGCAGCGACGGCTCACGCCAACGCAAGCTGAGCCCAGCCACAGACAGTTGACGGTTCGGCGCCCTCTTCGGACTCAATGCGTTATCCAGGGCAGTCGACCCGACTGGCCCGGGTCGCGACGAACGGTGTCCGCTCAGAGTGAAGGGGGCGGCACCTCCGCACAGGTGCCGCCCCCTTCGGGTCCCCGGTCCGTCCCGCCGCCGGTGAGGTGGGCGGGCGCGGGACGGTCCAGGAAGACCGGTCCCTCTCGGCCTACGGCCGGGAGGTGTCCTCAGGGCGCGCTGAGGACAGTTGAGCCGGACGCGGCTCAGTTCGCCGCCGCGCGCCCCGCTTCCAGCCTCGCGACCGGGATCCGGAACGGGGAGCACGAGACGTAGTCGAGACCCACGTCGTGGAAGAAGTGCACCGAGTCGGGGTCACCGCCGTGTTCGCCGCAGACGCCGAGCTTGAGGTCCGGGCGCGTGGCGCGGCCTGCCTCGACGGCCAGGCGTACGAGCTCGCCGACGCCTTCCCTGTCGATGGTCTCGAACGGCGAGACCCCGAAGATCCCCTTCTCCAGGTACGCGGTGAAGAAGCTGGCCTCCACATCGTCCCGGCTGAACGCCCACACCGTCTGGGTGAGGTCGTTGGTGCCGAAGGAGAAGAAGTCTGCGGACTCAGCGATCTGACCGGCTGTCAGCGCGGCGCGAGGCAGCTCGATCATGGTGCCGAGCGTCAGCTTCAGGTCAACGTCGTGCCGCTGCTCGACCTCGGCGATGACGGTCTCGGCCTCCTCGCGGACGATCTCCAGCTCCTGCACCGTGCCCACCAGCGGAATCATGATCTCCGCACGCGGGTCACCGCCGCCGGCCTTGCGCTCGGCCGCGGCCTCGGCGATGGCGCGCACCTGCATCGTGAACAGGCCGGGTACGACCAGGCCGAGCCGTACGCCGCGCAACCCCAGCATCGGGTTCTGCTCGTGCAGCCGGTGGACGGCCTGGAGGAGGCGGAGGTCGTTCTCGTTGGCGTCCTTGCGGGACTCCGCCAGAGCCACCCGCACGGAGAGCTCGGTGATGTCGGGCAGGAACTCGTGCAGCGGCGGGTCCAGCAGCCGTACGGTCACCGGCAGCCCGTCCATCGACTCCAGGAGCTCGACGAAGTCGCCCTTCTGCAGAGGCAGCAGGGACTCCAGCGCCTCCTCGCGCTCCTCCTCCGTGTCGGCGAGGATGAGCCGCTCGACCAGGCTGCGGCGCTCGCCCAGGAACATGTGCTCGGTGCGGCACAGGCCGATGCCCTGCGCGCCGAACCGCCTTGCGCGGGAGGCGTCTTCGGCGTTGTCGGCGTTGGCGCGCACCCGTAGCCGCCGCACGCTGTCCGCGTAGGCCATGATCCGGTGGACGGCCTTGACCAGCTCGTCCGCGTCGTCTGCGCCCGCGTGCATACGGCCCTCGAAGTACTCGACGACCGGCGAGGGCACCACGGGTACCTCGCCCGCGTACACGCGTCCGGTGGAGCCGTCGATCGAGACGACGTCGCCCTCCTCGATCACCCGCCCGTCGGAGGCCTTCAGGCGCCGCCGCTTGGTGTCGACCTCCAGCTCCTCCGCGCCGCACACGCACGTCTTGCCCATGCCGCGTGCGACGACGGCCGCGTGCGAGGTCTTGCCGCCACGCGAGGTGAGGATGCCCTCGGCGGCGAGCATGCCGTCGAGGTCGTCGGGGTTCGTCTCACGGCGGATGAGGATGACCTTCTCGCCGGAACGGGACCACTTGATGGCGGTGTAGGAGTCGAAGACCGCCTTGCCGACGGCCGCGCCCGGCGAGGCCGCGATCCCCCAGCCGATCTCGTCGGCGCCCTTGACCCCGCCGTTGCTGTCGAAGCGCGGGAACATCAGCTGCGCGAGCTGGTTGCCGTTGACGCGCTGCAGCGCCTCGGCCTCGTCGATGAGGCCCTGGTCCACGAGCTGCGTGGCGATGCGGAACGCGGCTGCGGCGGTGCGCTTGCCGACGCGGGTCTGGAGCATCCAGAGCTTGCCGCTCTCGATGGTGAACTCGATGTCGCACAGGTCCCTGTAGTGCGTCTCCAGGGACTCCATGATCTGCATGAGCTGGTCGTACGAGGACTTGTCGAGCCGCTCGAGTTCGGCCAGCTGCACGGTGTTGCGGATGCCGGCGACGACGTCCTCGCCCTGTGCGTTCTGGAGGTAGTCGCCGTAGACGCCCTGCTGGCCGGTGGCGGGGTCGCGGGTGAAGGCGACGCCGGTGCCCGAGTCGGGGCCGAGGTTGCCGAAGACCATGGAGCAGACGTTGACGGCCGTGCCCAGGTCGTGCGGGATGCGCTCCTGGCGGCGGTAGAGCTTGGCACGGGCACCGTTCCACGAGTCGAAGACCGCGGTGACGGCGAGGTCCATCTGCTCGCGCGGGTCCTGCGGGAAGTCCCGCCCGGTCTCCTTCAGCACCAGGCCCTTGAACTTCTCGGCCAGCGCCTGCATGTCGGCCGTGTCCAGCTCGACGTCGCTCCTGGCGCCCTTGAGCGCCTTGGCCTGCTCGATCGCCTCGGAGAAGACCTCGCCGTCCATGCCCAGGACCGTGTCGCCGAACATCTGGATGAGGCGGCGGTAGGAGTCCCAGGCGAAGCGCTCGTCACCGGACTTGGATGCCAGCCCGTGCACGGATTCGTCGGAGAGCCCGATGTTGAGGACGGTGTCCATCATTCCGGGCATCGAGAACTTCGCGCCCGAGCGCACGGAGACGAGCAGCGGGTCGTCGGCCTGGCCGAGCTTCTTGCCCATCTTCTGCTCGAGCGCCTCGAGATGGGCGCTCACCTGATCGCGGAGGGCGACGGGCTCCTCGCCGCGGCTCAGGTACTCCTTGCACGCCTCGGTGGTGATCGTGAATCCCGGCGGGACGGGGAGACCGAGATTCGTCATCTCGGCGAGATTGGCCCCCTTACCGCCGAGGAGGTCCTTGAGATCCTTGTTGCCCTCGGTGAAGTCGTAGACGAACTTCTGCGTTGCTTCGTGATCCGGCACGGGACTCGACCCCTCGCGAACGGCTGCCCTGACGGCGGGGAGCGTACCCAGATCGAAGGCACAGAGGTACGTCAGGCAGTGCGCCAAAGGGCGGTAACCACCCGTCCGCCGTGGATCGAAGGCGGCAGCTGTCCCATCTGGCCTCAAAGATCAACTCCATGAATCGAAGCGGTGACTCCGCATCGCGACGGAATTCGAGTCATCGAATACGTGGAGTCATCTCCGGGTTCGGAAGGTGAATCTAGGGCCGGTAAAGTCAAGGGCTGCACTTTGGAGACCTGGACTGCACAGGTGAGCGCTCGTTTGAGCGCACCCCTGATCAGGGTGGCGAGAATCACGCGTACGAGGGACCACCCGGTCTCATGATGCGGACGACGATCTCGCTCATCGGCCACCGGCGCAGGCCCGTCAGTCCGCCCGGACCACCTGCTCCAGCAGTTCCTGCAGCCGGAGCCCGCGCCGGGCGTCGAGGTCCGGTGAGCACCCGTCGCGTACGGCGGTCGCGAACTCCCGGCGCAGCACGGGCCAGCCGTCGTCGAGGTCGAACTCCGCGGTGTCGTAGACGAGTTCCTCCTGCTCCCCGTACAGCTCCACACGGGTGCGGCCGCGAGGCAGGCGCACCGCCCCGGACAGCGACGCCTGGCTGACGGCACCGCCCTCGTGCTCGCAGGTCAGCTCGATCCAGCGGCGTGAGTCGCCCGTCCCCCGCACGGAGACGATCGGGCCCACCGCCAGGTCGAGCAGGTCCAGCAGATGCGGGCCCAGGTCGAGCAGCGCGCCGTGCTCCAGGCGCCAGGGCGTGGCCTGTTCGCCGCCCAGGAAGGCGCCGTGCAGATAGCAGGAACGGGCACCCGTGACCTTCAACTGCCGTGCGCGGCTGAGGAATTCGCGGGTCGCCGGGTGGTACCGCTTGCTCAGTACGAGCTGGGAGACGGTGCCGTTCGCGGTGACCGCGTCGGCGACGGCACGCGCCGACGCGAGATCGAGCCCGAGCGGCTTCTCGAGCAGCAGGGCGCGGCCCGCCTCGGCCGCCCGTACGGCCAACTCCGCCTGCACGGAAGGCGGTACCGCGAAGGCCACCGCCTCGCAGACGTCGAGGAGTTCGTCGAAGGAGGCGACCGGGGTCGCGCCGTAGGGAGCCGCGACCTCCGCCGCGGCCTCGAATCTGCGCGCCCACACCGCGACCAGCTCCGTCTCCGGCCCCGCCGCCAGCATGCGGGCGTGCATGGTGCGGGCCCAGGGCCCGGCTCCGACGAGGCCGACCCGTATCGGGTCGCCGGTCCACGGCTCGGTCACGAGGGCTCCTTCGATACAGGGGTCGGCAGAGGGGATGAGGGTGCGGAGAAGGGGGGTTGGGGGCCCTGGTGGATCAGCCGGCGAGGGAGGCGAGGCGTGCGTCGGCGCGGTCCGGGGCGTAGAGGTCCTCGACGACCATGGCGGCCGCGCCCGCGAGCCCCGCCCGTTCGCCCAACTGCGAGGTGACGACGCTCAAGTGGGCCGTCGTGCGGGGCATCGCGCGCTGGTAGAGCAACTCCCGCACGCCGGTGAGGAAGGGCGCACCCGCCAGGTCCCCCGCGATCACCAGCACGCCCGGGTTGAGCAGGGTGACGACCGTGACCAGCACCTCCCCCACGCGGCGGCCGGCCTCCCGCGCGAGCCGCACCGCGTCCGGATGCCCGGCAGCCAGGTGCTCGCGCACGCCCGAGCCCGAGGTCACCTCGATGCCCGCGTCCGTGAGCTGTCGGGCCAGTGCGCGACCGCTGGCGACCGCGGCGAGGCAGCCGTAGGAGCCGCACATGCACAACGCCTCGGGGCAGTCGTGCAGACGGATGTGGCCGATGTCGCCGGCGCCGCCGTCGATCCCGCGGTAGAGCTGGCCGTCCACCACGACGCCCGCGCCGATGCCGGTGGAGACCTTGACCAGAAGGAACGCCGCGCAGTCCTGGTGCCCGGCACGCTGCTCGGCGTAGGCCATCAAGTTGGCGTCGTTGTCGACGAGTACGGGGACCGGGGGAACGGTGCCGTCGACGTGCCGGGACCATGCCTCCTGAAGCCGTTCCCGGATCGGGTAGGCGTCCCAGCCCGGCATGATCGGCGGCTGGATGACGAGGCCGGAGGCCCAGTCGACGGGCCCCGGCACGGACAGACCGATGCCGCAGACCCGTTCGGGGGCGGTACCGGACTCCTTCAGCAGAGCGGCGAACCACTGTGCCAGCCGGTCGAGTACGGGATCGGGGCCGTCGGCGATGACCAACTCGCCGGAGCGTTCGGCCAGTACGGTGCCGGCGAGGTCGAGCACCGCGGCGCTCGCGTGCCGGGTGCCCAGGTCCGCTGCGAGGACCACGGCGTGCTCCGCGTCGAACTCCAGCCGTGTGGACGGGCGTCCGCCGGTCGAGCCTTCGACGGGTGCCGCCTCCCCTTCACGCAGCCAGCCCGCAGCGAACAGCTGGTCCAGGCGGTGTCCGACAGTCGACCGGGACAGCCCTGTTGCCCGCTGAAGGGCGCCGCGCGTGGTGGCTCGCCCGTCGCGGATCAGCCGCAGCAGGTGGCCCGCGCTCGCCTGGTTCCCGGTCATCTACTCCTCAGCTCTTGTCCGCACCGCTGGTCAGGCCCTCGGTCAACAGCCTTTCAGCGGCGAGGAAGAGGACGACCACCGGGATGGTCAGTACCACCGATCCTGCCATCAGAACGGTCTTGGACACCTCGATGCCGTTGGCCAGCTGCTGCAGGCCGAGGGAGACGGTCCAGTTCTCCGGGGTCGCGGCGAGGAAGAGCAGCGCGAAGAGGAACTCGTTCCAGGCGATCATGAAGATGTAGAGGCCGGTGGCCATCAACGAGGGTGCCGCGAGCGGCAGAACGACCTTGCGGATCGTCTGCAGCCGCGAGCAGCCGTCCAGGGCGGCCGCCTCCTCGATGCTGTAGGGGATGGTCGCGAAGTAGTTCCTCATCATGTAGATCGAGACCGGCACGGTCTGTGCGATGTAGACGATCGCGAGCCCGACGAGGCTGCCCTGAAGGCCCATCCTGGCGAACATCACGAACAGCGGCACCGCCAGGAGGGTCGCCGGGAAGAGGTAGACCGCAAGGAAGAGCGCGCTCAGGTGCCGTCCGCCGAAGAAGCGCAGCCGGCTGACGGCGTACGAGCCGGGGATGGCGGCGAGCATGGTGAGCACCACGGCGCCGATCGAGGCGAGCGCGGAGTTGGAGAGCATGCCCAGGAATCCCTGGCCGCCCTCGGACGTCGGCTTGAGCACTTCCTCGTACGTGCTGAGGGTGAACTCCTGGGCGCTCACCCAGAGTCGGCCCGGGTCGAGGAGGAGCGCGTCGATGGGTTTCACCGACAGCAGCAGCATGTAGTAGAAGGGCGCCAGCGTGATCACCGCCAGGAAGGCGATCACCACCCAGCGCAGCACGCCGAAGAGCCGCTCCTCGAACTGCGCCCGGCTCATGGGGATCGATGCACGGCTCATGACGCCTCTCCCGCATTCGCCCCCAGAGCTGCCGCCCGGGTGGTGCCCCCTTCTCCGCCCGCACGAGTCAGAGGCGCGGGCATCGCGTGCGTCTGCCGCCGGGTGGTTGTGCGCGCGTCGCTCATGAATCCTCCTGGACCTTCTTGCCGAAGAACGTGAAGTACAGGCCCAGCAGCCCCATGAGGACGACGGCGAGGACGAGTGCCTGGGCCGCAGCGGCGCCCACGTCGAAGCGTGCGGTGAGGAAGTCGTAGACCCGCACGGCCACCACGTCGGTGCCCGAACCGCCCCCGGTGAGCAGGTAGACGTCGTCGAACTTGTTGAACGTCATGATGAAGCGCAGCACGCACAGCAGCGCGATGACGGGCATCAGCTGCGGAAGCAGCACGTGGCGGAAGCGCTGGGTCGGGGCGGCGCCGTCCACCTTCGCTGCCTCTTCCAGTCCGTCCGGTACCGCTTGGAGGCGGGCCAGCAGGAAGAGGAAGGCGAAGGGGAAGTAGCGCCAGGTCTCGAAGCCGATGACGGTCAGCAGAGCCAGCGGCACCTCGAAGTGCAGCCCGAGCAACGAGACTTCGTGGGACCGGCTGGAGAGGAAGGCGATCGGCTCGTCCCAGCCGAGCAGCTTGGCGCCCCACTCGTTGATGATGCCGAACTGCGGGCTGAGCGCGATCTCCCAGACGAAGGCGACGGCGACGACGGGCGCCACGTACGGAAGCAGCATCGAGCCGCGCACCAGGCCGCGGCCTCGGAAGGGCTTGCGCAGCGCGAGGGCGGCGATCAGACCGAGTGCGATCGAGCCGAGGGTCGAACCCGCCGTGTAGAGCAGGGTGGTCCACAGGCTGGTCCAGAAGCCGGGTGAGCCGAAGACGTCACGGAAGTTGTCCAGCGACCAGTTGCCCAGCAGGCCCATGCCCTGGATGTCGACGAGCCTGGCCTCCTGGAAGGCGAGCAGCACGGTCCACAGGATGGGCAGCACGACGACGACGCCGACGACCACGACGGTGGGCGTGACGAAGGCCAGACCCGCGCGGTTCTCCCTGTCGGCCCGGGTGAGCGGGCGGCCGCGGCGGCGAAGACCGCTCTTGCGGCCGGGTCCGTGCGGGGCCGAGCCCCCTGCTCCGGGGCCGTCGCCCGGACTGGAGGCACCGTCCGGTGCGGTGTTCGCGGGTTGCTTCGCCAGGGACATGTCTGCGTACCTCGGGTGTGTGCGGACCTCGACTGCCGTACGTGGGAAGCGGCGCTTCACTCCAGTGACCGGCGCAGGGCGTCGACCTCGTCGTCCGCCTCGCGGGCGGCCTCCCGGGGCGAGGTCTGGCCGCTGGTCATGGCGGAGACCGCCTTGGGGACGGGGAGTTCGCCGTTGGTGGCGCCGACGAGGGCGCCTTCGCCCTGGGTGATGCCCCAGCGCCGCATCACGCTGATGCCGTCGGCGAGCTGGCCCAGGAACTCGTCGGGATAGATGGAGTTGAGCGGCTTGCGCACGGTCGCCTCGACGCCGAGCCGGCTGCTGCGCCAGGCGCGGATGTACTTCTCGGGGTTCTCCGGAGTGCCCTTGCGGACGGGGATCTTGCCTTCGGGCGCCATCCCGAACCAGTCCTCGTACCCGTCGCTGAGCATGTACTCGATGAAGGCGCCGGAGGCCTTCGTCTCGGCGGTCTTCGTCATCGCCCAGGAGGTGATCTCGCCGAACTGGACCGGCTTCTCCCCATCCGGCCCCTTGAGGGCCGTGGTGATGCCGCTGTTCTCGGCGAGGAAGGCGCGGTTCTTCTTGCACTCCGGGCAGTTGGGCACGGCGTCGGCACGCTGCCCGGAGAGCTCGTCGAGCAGGAACGAGGACCACACGATCATCGGGGACCTGCCCGCGAAGTACGTGGCGCGGGTCGTGTCCACCGTCTGGGTGCCGCTTGCGCCGTGTTCGCGTGCGAGGGAGTCATACGTGGCGAAGGTGCGGCGGCAGGCGGCCGAGTCCAGCGCAACCTCGTCCTTCTCGATCATCTCGCAGCCGTTGGCGAGGGCGATGTTCTCGAAGCTCTGCTGGGTGAAGGGGTCGGCGGGGTCGGTGGCCAGCGATATGCCGTTCATGCTGCCGCGGTCGAGCTTCTTCGCGGCCCCCTCGACCGTGGCGTAGCTGTCGGGCGCGGGCAGTCCCGCCTTCTTCAGCAGGTCCTTGCGGTAGACGAGGAGTTGGAGCCACGCGTCGGAGGGGACGGTGAGCCGTGTGCCGCCGTCCGAGGTCAGCTCGAGCGCGTTGGCGTTGAAGGTGTCCGGGTCCAGGTCCTCGACGATCTCCGCGGGGGCCTTCGTGTTGAGCAGCCCGTTGCCGTACATCTGCCAGGCCTGACCCATGGGCAACGACCCGATGACGTCCGGGAGTCTGCCGGCGGCCGCGGCAGACATGATCAGCTGCGGGAGCTGGCCCTCGTCCACGCCGACGAGCTCCACCTGCACGCCGCTCTTCTTCTCGAAGCGGGCGACCGTCTTCTTCTCCGCCGCCATCCGCGCGGGCAGGTTCTCCAGCGTCCAGACCGTGATCTTGCCGTCCGGCTTGTCCGGCCCCGTACCCGCCTTCGCGGAGCAGCCCGCCAGCAGCGCGGCGCCCAGAGTTCCGGCCAGGGCGGCCGCGGTCGCCCGCCTGGCAGCCGACCGCCGTGTCCACATCCGCATGCCTCGTCCTCACCGACTTCCGCTTTCCAGGCATGCATCCCAGCACCACTTTTGTCTTTTAACAAGACGTAACTCTCATGTACCTTCGGCTGAACCGCAGAAGCCCACGTCAGAGCCAAGCGTTTCGGAGTGCGTTGTGGAGCAAGTCGTCCAGTTCACCGGCCCGCGGCAGGTCGAGGTGGCCGAGCACGGCAGAGAGCCGCTGCCACCCGGCCACCTGCGCGTCCGTACGCGCTACTCGGGGATATCGGCCGGTACGGAGCTGACCGCGTACCGGGGCACGAACCCCTACCTCACCCGTACTTGGGACGCCGAGACCCGGCTCTTCCGGGAGGGCGAGGCGGGAATCGCCTATCCGGTCACCGGGTGGGGATACTCCGAGGTCGGCGAAGTCACCGAGGTCTCACCGGAGTTGACCGGCAGCCCCGGGATTCCCGCAACAGGCGACCTGGTGTGGGGGATCTGGGGTCACCGCAGTGAGGGCATCGTCCCGGCAGAGCGGATGGCCGGGCACACCCTTCCCCGCGGACTGGAGCCGCTCGCGGGCGCGTTCGCCCGCGTCGGCGCCATCGCCTTCAACGCGGTCCTCGGCGCCGACATCCATCTCGGCGAGGACGTCGCCGTGTTCGGGCAGGGCGTCATCGGCCTGCTCACCACCCGCCTCGCCCAGCTCAACGGCGCCCGCGTGACGGCCGTCGACGCCCTCGACGTACGGCTGGCCCATGCGCGGGAGCACGGCGCCCACTTCACGCTCAACGCCCGTACGGACGAAGTCGCGGAGCGGGTGCGGGAGTTCACGGAGGGCCGGGGCGCGGACGCCGCCATCGAGATCAGCGGCGCCTATCCGGCACTTCACGAGGCGCTGCGCTCGGTGGCCGTCGGCGGGCGGGTCGTCGCGTCCGGCTTCTACCAGGGAGACGGCGCGGGGCTTCGCCTCGGCGACGAATTCCACCACAACAGGGCGCAGTTGATCTGCTCGCAGATAGGCGGCGTGCCGCAGCAGCTGGCCGGGCGCTGGAGCGTGGAACGGCTGCAACAGACCTTCCTGCGGCTGGTGGCCGAGGAGGCGGTGGAGGTGCAGTCCCTGGTCAGCCACCTCGTGCCCGTCGCGGACGCCGCGCAGGCGTACGAGCTGCTGGACGAGCGCCCGTCGGACGCGCTCCAGATCGTCCTCGAATTCTGAATCGGGCGTGACCGGGCGGCGGCCCGGTCACGCCGGTTCAGAACGCATCACAGCACATCAGCACCTCAGCACCTCAGCACCTCAGCAGCACAACGCAGCGACACAGCACGAAGAGCGCACCGTGGGAAGGCACCAGCCATGTTCACCATCGCCTGCCAGGAGCAACTCCTGCCGGGAGAGACCCTTCAGCAGAAGTGGGAGTTCGCTCAGGCCGCGGGCTACGACGCCGTCGAGCTGCGCGGAAAGGGCGACTTCGCCTTCCGCGAGCGGCTTCCAGAGCTCCGCGGAGCTCTGGCCGACGGCGTCGTCATGCCGACGGTCTGCGTCGACATGCTGCACTTCTTCGGCGCCTTCGACGAGGAACTGCGGCGCGACGCCGTCGCCCAGATGAAGTCCCAGCTGTCGGTCATCGCGGAACTGGGCGGTACGGGCGCCCAGACCCCCGCCTCGTACGGCATGTTCTCGCGGAGACTGCCCCCCTTCGAACCGCCGCGGAGCGAGCAGGAGGACCGCGAGGTGCTGCTGACCGGGCTGGCCGAGATGGGTGAGCACGCGCGCCGCGAGGGCGTCACCCTCTACCTCGAACCGCTGAACCGGTACGAGGACCACATGGTCAACAGGCTCGGCCAGGCAGTGGAGTTGATACGGGAGGTCGGGCTCGACTCCGTACGCATCGGCATCGACAGCTACCACATGAACATCGAGGAGACCGGTCCGGCGGCGGCGATCCTGGACGCCGCCCCGTACATCGGGCACGCGCAGGTCAGCGACTCCAACCGCTTCCAGCCCGGTGCCGGACATCTGGACTGGCCCGCATGGCTGGCCGCGCTGGACAGCGCCGGCTACACCGGGCCGCTGGCCCTGGAGTGCAGGCTGACCGGCGACGACCCGGCCGAGGCGCTGCGCGCGGTTCCGCCCTTCCTCACCAGGTCAGCAGCGTGACCCCGGCCCCGGCCCCGTCCGCATCGGCGGCCTCGGCATCCCCGGCGACGACGGCACCGGCGTCGGCGCACGCACCAGCGTCGGCGTCGGCACCCGAGGAGGGCGGAGAGACGTCCCTGCCCGCGAACTCCCGTCTCAGCCAGGCCGCACGCCGCCGGCTGCACCGCGACGCGCGACGCGTGCTGCTCGAGAACTGGAAGGGCACTTCGACCGTCCCCTCCAACAGCCTCTATCCGCACCAGTGGAGCTGGGACTCGGCGTTCATCGCCATCGGGCTGCGCCACCTGTCCGCCTCTCGCGCGCAGCGGGAGCTGGAGACCCTGCTGGACGCGCAGTGGGACGACGGGCGGGTTCCGCACATCGTCTTCAACCCGCATGTGCCGCTCGACGCGTACTTCCCCGGACCGGACTTCTGGCGCTCCTCATCGGCGGGCGCCGACGCCGGGGCGCCACGCGGGGTGGAGACCTCCGGCATCGTCCAGCCCCCCGTGCACGCGCTCGCAGCCTGGCTGGTGCACCGGGCCGACCCGGAGCTCTCCAGCAGGCGCGGCTTCCTCGCCAGGGTCCGTCCGAGGCTGACGGCGTGGCACCGCTACCTCGCGGACCGTCGCGACCTGGGCGGGGGCGGACTGGCGGCCGTGGTGCATCCGTGGGAGCCGGGAATGGACAACAGCCCTTGCTGGGACGGGCCGTTGGCGCGGATCGAGCCCGCAGCCGCCGGCTCCTTCAGGCGCGCGGACCTGACGCACGGGGCGGCCGCGGACCGGCCGACCGACCTCGACTACGGGCGTTACGTGCGTCTCGCCGCCGACTACCGCGACCACGGCTACCGGGACGCGGAGGCCCCGCACGAATTCGCCGTCGAGGACCCTTCCTTCAACGCTCTGCTCATCGCCTCCGAACACGCCCTGGCCTCGATCGTCTCCGAGCTCGGCGACGACCCGGCCCCTCACCGTGAGCGCGCTGCCGCGCTCACCGCCGCACTCGTGGATCGGCTGTGGTCGCCGGAGGCGGGCCAGTTCCTGTGCCGGGACCTGCGTGCCGGCGTGGAACCCGGCGAGGACCGGAGCGGCGACGAACACCCCGGCGGGCAGCTGATGCAGGTGCGCAGCGTCGCCGGGCTGCTGCCGCTGATCGCGCCGGATCTTCCCGGTCACGTCGTCACCGCGCTGCTGGAGACGATCAGCGGCGAGCACTTCGGGCTGGGCACGCACGTGCGGCTGGTGCCGAGCTACGACCTGCGCGGCCCCGACTTCGATCCGTACCGCTACTGGCGGGGTCCGGCGTGGTTCAACGTCAACTGGCTGCTGGAGCAGGGCCTTCGGCGGTGCGGCGAGACCGAGCGGGCCGACGCGCTGCGCACCGACGTGCTCGTCGCGGCGGACGCGTCCCGGTTCGCCGAGTACCTCGACCCGTACACCGGAGGCGGACGGGGAACCCGTGACTTCAGCTGGACCGCGGCGCTCGCCCTCGATCTGCTGAAGGGCCGCCCCGAGATCGAATCGGGCCCGAACAGCCGCCCCGGCTATGGGAGTTCGACGACCGACCGGCCAGATCTCACCGCCGAGCACGAGGAAGGACCCTGACCCTGTGAATGCGACCGAGCACCGACTGCTCGTGCACGACGGCACCTTCGCCGTGCTGGGCCCCTCCGGCGACGTCAGCGCAGAGCACGGAGGACTTCCCGGCGCCCGGTCCGAAGGGGCGGTCCCCGAGGGCCTGTTCGTACGGGACGCCCGGCATCTGAGCCGCTGGCAGCTCACGGTCGACGGCGCCGCCCCGGCAGTCCTCGTGCCCGCGACCGACAGCACGGGGGTCGCCGTGCTGACCCCGCACGGGACGCGGGGGGAGCCGCCCGCTTACACGGTCTTCCGTGAACAGGCCGTCGTGAGCGGTGTGTTGAGCGAGCGCATCCGGCTCACCAGCAATCTCGGCCGCACCACCACGGCCCGGGTCGCTCTGACCGTCGACGCCGACTTCGCGGACCAGTTCGAGCTGCGCTCCGACCACCGCTCGTACGAGAAGCCGCACGCCGTGCGTACTCGCGAACAGCGCCCGGACGGCGTCGACTTCGCCTACCGGCGCGGCGAGTGGCACTCCCGTACGGCGGTCACGGCCGACCCGCCGCCAGTGACCGTCGAGGAAACCGGCAGCCCCGCCCGGCAGTTGAGCTGGCTGCTCGAACTCCCGCCGCACGGCTCCGCCGAGGTGAGCCTGCGCGTGACGGCGTACCCTCACGGCGGGCGCGAGCCCGACAAGGGTGCGGAGGCGCTCCACGAGGCCCCCCTCGCCCTGCTCGCCCGGCTCCGTGCCGAGGCGAACGGTTTCACCACGAGCCCGCCCGTCCCCTCGCCGCACAGCGACCGTCCCCAGCTGGCGCGGGCGTGCGAACAGGGGCTGACCGATCTGGCCGGTCTCCGGGTCACGGCACCCGGCCCGGACGGCGAACCGCTCCTCATCCCCGGGGCCGGCGTGCCCTGGTTCCTGACTCTCTTCGGCCGGGACTCCCTCCTCACCTCCCTCTTCGCGCTCCCCTACCGCCCGCGTCTCGCCGAGGCCACGCTGCTCGCGCTCGCCGCGACGCAGGCGACGGAGGCGGAACCCGAACGCCTCGCCCAGCCCGGGAAGATCGTGCACGAGGTACGTCACGGGGAGCTGGCCCACTTCGGGCAGGTGCCGTACGGGCGCTACTACGGCACGGTCGACTCCACCCCTCTCTTCCTGGTCCTCCTCAGCGCCCACCACGAGCAGGTGAGCGCGGGTCCGGAGCAGGACGGCACGTCGCTCGCGCGGCGTCTGGAGCCGCAGGCGCGGGCCGCCGTCAACTGGATGTTCGAGCACGGCGGCCTGGACGCGCACGGCTACCTCGCCTACCACGCGCACGAGGGCGGCCTCGCCAACCAGAACTGGAAGGACTCACCGGGCGCCGTATGCACCGCGGACGGCACGCGCCCCTCCGGAGCTGTCATGGTCGCCGAAGTGCAGGGCTACGCATACGACGCGCTGTGCCGCACCGCCGAACTCGCCCGTACCGTCTGGCAGGACGCGGCGTACGCGGAACGCCTGACGAAGGCGGCAGCCGCACTCCGCGAACGCTTCGCGGCCGACTTCTGGATGGAGGAGCACGGCTTCCCGCTGCTCGCCCTCGACGAGACCGGCACCCGCGCGGACATCCTCGCCTCCGACGCGGGCCATCTGCTGTGGTCCGGCATCCTCGACCGCAGCAGGGGCGAAACGGTGGGCCGGCGGCTGCTGGAACCGGACTTCTTCTCCGGCTGGGGGGTGCGCACCGTCGCCTCGGGCCAGGGCCCTTACCACCCGCTCTCCTACCACCGGGGCAGCATCTGGCCGCACGACAACGCCGTCGTCGCCCTCGGGCTGGCACGCTACGGGCTGCGCGGCGAGGTCCGTACGCTCACCGACGGCATGACCGAGGCGGCAGCCAGGCAGGGCTATCGCCTCCCCGAGGTGCTTGCCGGCTACTCGCGCAGCGACCACCCCGACCCCGTCCCCTACCCGCACGCCTGCTCGCCGCAGGCGTGGGCGGCGGCCACGCCGCTGGCGCTGCTGACGGCTCTGGAAGGCAGCGCTTGACCTCAACGTGAGTTCAACTTCTAGGTTCGTCCTCGTGGACCGGCAGCGTGGCGCGTGGCCACGCATGACACGAGACGAGGGCGAACCATGCAGTTCTCACACCCCGACGCCGAACTGGCCGGTCAGCCGATCGGCTACTGGAGCTGGGCTGCGCACAAGGCCGCCGTCGGCCACATCCGGGAGGCCCTCGCCGAACGCGGCGTCAGCCAGCCTCAGTGGTGGGTGCTCGCCCAGCTCGCGGGCAGCGAGGGCGGCCGTACGCGCGAGGAGCTGGCGGACCTCCTGTCCCCCTACCTCGACGTCGGACGGCCCTTGATGGAGGCGGAGATGGACGGTGTCGTCGCCGCGGGCTGGGCGGACCAGGACGGGGCCGAGCGGCTGCGGCTGACTCCGGAGGGAGCGGCCTTCCACGCCGAACTGGCCGCGCTGCAGAGCTCGTTGCGTGCCCGGATCCACACCGGCATCCCCGACGAGGAGTACGTGCGCACCCTCAAGGTCCTCCAACGCATGATCCACAACGTCGGCGGCCGGTACCGGCACCACTGATCACCCAGGGGTCAGCGAGCCGGGTCCACGATCGTGAGGCCGGGAGAGCCGGGCACGGGGATGTCCATCTCGGTCAGCGCCGCCGGGATCTCCGGGAGACCGATGGTCCGTCGCAGCAGCCGCTCCGGGCGGAGCCTCCCCGCCTCGACCATCTCCAGGATGGCCGGGTACTCGTGGGCCTGTATGCCGTGGCTGCCCACGATCTCCAGCTCGCGGGCGACGACCCTGTCCATCGGGAGCGCCGCAGCGGCCTCCCCCGCGGGCAGCAGCCCGACCTGCACGTGACGGCCGCGCCGGGCCAGGCTCCGTACGGACGCCTCGCAGGTGCGCGGATCGCCGAGACAGTCGAGGGAGACCTGCGCTCCGCCGTCGGTGAGGTCGATGACGGCCGCACCGACGTCGTCCACCGTGGAGGCGTCCACCGTGACGGCGGCGCCCAGGTCGCGGGCGAAGTTCAGCGCGGCGGAGGAGACGTCGACGGCGACGACGCGGGCGCCGCTGGCCACCGCGACCATCACCGCGGACAGGCCGGTACCGCCGCAGCCGTGCACCGCCACCCAGTCGCCCGCGCCGACCTTGCCCTGCCGGACCACCGCGCGGAAGGCGGTGCCGAAGCGGCAGCCGAGCGAGGCCGCGGCCGGCGAGGCTATGGACTCAGGGAGCGGGACGAGGTTGGCGTCGGCGTGGTCGATCCTCACGTACTGGGCGAAGGATCCCCAGTGGCTGAAGCCCGGCTGCCTCTGCCGCTCGCACACCTGGTGGTTGCCGGTCGCGCACTGCATGCAGGTGCCGCAGCCGCAGACGAAGGGCACCGTCACCCGGCGCCCCATCCACGGGTGCCGCACCTCTTGTCCGACGCTCACCACGGTGCCGGCGAGCTCGTGCCCGCCGACGTGCGGCAGACGCACGTCGGGATCGTGCCCCTTCCAGGCGTGCCAGTCGCTGCGGCACAGGCCGGTGGCCGCCACTTCGATGACGACGCCGTCATGGGCGGGGGACGGATCGGTTACGGAGCGGAGTGTGGGGAGCTGCCCGAACTCCTCAAAGAGGATGGCCTTCACGAGCTGGGAGTATCGCAGTCCCGGGAGCAGCGCGCCTCCGGTTCCGAAGAGAACTTCTCCACTGTCTCTTCGCATCTGGAGGACGACTGAGCACAACCAGTCGGACATTCCCGCATCCAACGGCTCAAGACCCCTCCGGGGGGCGGCGATCAGTACGCCGAGGGACCGGCCGTCCTGGATCACGGGTGCGTGGAGTCGGAGCAAGACGGGCTCGTGCCGGATCAACAGGCTGTGACCGCCGGACCGGTCCTGCTCGGCACACCCGACCTCGGCAGCGCGTGCCGTCACGCCTGCTCGCGTACGTGAACGACGGAGAAGCGCGAGCCGCCGCCGCTCCGGACGTCAGCCGCCCGAGGTGTCCGACTCCGCGTCGGCGTCGATGCCCTCGGCGCAGTCGTAGGGGTCCTTCAGCCAACCGTCGGGGAGCACGACCTTGTTGCGCCCGTGCGTGCGCCCGCGAGGGCCGTCCGCGTCCTGCGGCCACGGCTGATCGAGGTCGAGCCCGTCGAGCAGACCGGACAGTTCCTCCAGCGAGGAGGCGACCGCCAGGCTGCGACGCGCCTCGGAACCGATCGAGAAGCCCTTGGTGTACCAGGCCACGTGCTTGCGGAAGTCGATCACTCCTCGCGGCTCGTCGCCGAGCCACTCCCCCAGCAACGTGGCGTGGCGCAGCATCACGCGGGCGACCTCGCGCAGAGCCGGGCGCGTGTACGCCTCCGGCCCCGCGCCTTCGAACGCCGCGACGAGATCAGCGAACAGCCACGGCCGCCCCAGGCAGCCGCGTCCGACGACCACTCCGTCGCAGCCGGTCTCGCGCACCATGCGCAGCGCGTCCTCAGCGGACCAGATGTCGCCGTTGCCCAGCACGGGGATCTCGGGCACGGCCTCCTTCAGGCGTGCGATCGCGTCCCAGTCCGCCGTCCCGCCGTA
The DNA here is from genome assembly GCF_013870515.1 of Streptomyces albidus (ex Kaewkla and Franco 2022). Lineage (GTDB taxonomy): Bacteria > Actinomycetota > Actinomycetes > Streptomycetales > Streptomycetaceae > Streptomyces > Streptomyces albidus. Next base: position 21,637 of record NZ_JACBXA010000004.1, read on the forward strand.
GTGCTGAGCCGCGGTGCGGCCGTGCAGCGCGATCGAGGTGATCCCCTCGTCGACGGCGATGCGGCCCGCGTCCAGAAACGTCAGATGGTCGTCGTCGATCCCCTTGCGCATCTTCATGGTGACCGGCAGGCCGCCCGCGTTGCCGACGGCCTCGTGCAGGATGGCGCGCAGCAGCGGCCGCTTGTACGGGAGGGCCGAACCCCCGCCCTTGCGCGTCACCTTGGGCACGGGGCAGCCGAAGTTGAGGTCGATGTGGTCGGCGAGGTCCTCGTCGGCGATCATGCGGACCGCCTTGCCGACGGTGACGGGGTCGACGCCGTACAGCTGGATCGACCGCGGCCTCTCGCTGTCGTCGAACCGCACGAGCTGCATGGTCTTCTGGTTGCGCTCGACCAGAGCCCGCGTCGTGATCATCTCGCTGACGAACAGCCCCTTGCCGCCGCTGAACTCCCTGCACAGCGTCCGGAACGGCGCGTTCGTGATCCCGGCCATGGGCGCCAGCACCACGGGGGGCTGGACGGTGTGGGGGCCGATGTGGAGCGGCGACGTCATGGCGCGGGCGTCCTCCGAGACGTACGTGCGGATGCGGTTGGTCAGCGCGCGGGCGGGCGGCGACGGCATCCCATTGTCCCGCATGCCGGCGGGGAGTGCTGACAGGATCCCGCCCATGAGCTCGGGCAGCTGGACGACGCACACGGTGGAGCTGGGCCCGCACCGCGTGACCAAACGCTTCCGGAGCACGGCACGGGGAGGTGGCGAGCGCGAATGGCGTGCGCTGAGCCTGCTCGCCGCCCACGCACCGGGGCTCGCGCCCGTCCCGTACGAGGCGGATCTCACAGCGGAGGAGCCCGTCGTCGTGATGTCCCGGCTGCCGGGCCGGCCGCTGCGCGGACAGGAGCTCGACGGCGAGCGGATCGACGCTCTCGCGGCCGCAATGGGGCGGCTGCACGACGCCGTCCCCGCCGGCGTGCTGGCCGAGCGGACACCTCTGAGACCGGGTCACCAGCGCGAACTCGTCGCGCAGCTGCGCGCCTGGGCGCCGCAGTGCGACCTCCGGCCCGACGGCGAGGTGGTTCGCGCCATGCGCCTCGGCCTGGAGTGGCTGTCCGGCTGCGCTCTGGAGCAGGCGTGGCCGCCCGGCGTCCGGCCGGTCTTCGGAGCGGGGGACGGCAACCTCGCCAACTACCTGTGGGACGGCTCCCGTGTGCGGGTCGTGGACTTCGAGGACTCGGGACTCAGCGATCGCGCCTTCGAGCTCGCAGAGGTGACCGAGCACGTGGGCAGCTGGGTGGAGCGGCCTCTCGACGTCGCAGCCTTCCTCGGACGGTTCGTGCTGGCGGACGCGGAGGCGGCGAGGCTGCCCGAGTGCCGGAGGCTGCTGGCGCTCGTCTGGCTCTTCCTGCTCGCCTTCGACGAGGAGGGCAGGGCGCGGAACCCTCCTGGAACCGCGGCGCGGCAGGCCCGGCGCCTGACCGCTCTGCTCGCGTGAGGGCGCCGCGCAGGTGGTGAACCAACGGATGACAGATATTGAAATCTGTCATCCGTCATGCCACGATCGGTGGCATCCTCTTGGAAGGAGCACACGATGCAGACCCGCACCCTCGGCACCACCGGCCCCCGGACCTCCGCGCTGGGACTCGGCTGCATGGGCATGTCCGCCCTGTACGGCCGGACGGACCGCGCCGAATCCATCGCCACCGTTCACGCCGCCCTCGACGCGGGAGTCACCCTCCTCGACACCGGCGACTTCTACGGCATGGGCCACAACGAGCTGCTCATCAACGAGGCCCTGCGCACCGCCCCCGCCGCCCGTCGTGAACAGGCCCTGGTCAGCGTGAAGTTCGGCGCCCTGCGCACCGTCGAAGGGGGCTTCACCGGCTACGACGGACGCCCCGAGGCCGTCAAGAACTTCGCCGCCTACTCGCTCCAGCGCCTGGGCACGGACCACATCGACATCTACCGGATCGCGCGCCTGGACCCGGCCGTCCCGATCGAGGAGACCGTCGGCGCCATCGCCGAACTGGTGGAGGCCGGGCACGTACGGCACATCGGGCTCTCCGAGGTCGGTCCCGACACCATTCGCAAGGCGGCCTCCACGGCTCCCGTCAGCGATCTGCAGATCGAGTACTCACTGATCTCACGCGGCATCGAGGAGGAGATCCTCCCCGTCTGCCGCGAACTCGGCATCGGCATCACCGCCTACGGCGTGCTCTCCCGCGGCCTCATCAGCGGCAACTGGTCAAGGGACCGCGAGCTGGCCCCCGGCGACTTCCGCGGCATGAGCCCGCGCTTCTCCGGCGACAACCTCCAGCACAACCTCGACCTCGTCGAGGCGCTGCGCCGGGTCGCCGACAGCAAGGGGATCACCGTCGCGCAGACGGCCATCGCCTGGGTGCTCTCACGCGGCACGGACATCGTGCCCCTCGTGGGCGCCCGTACGCGTGACCGGCTGGCGGAGTCCCTGGCGGCCGGGGCGGTTACTCTCGACGACGACGATCTCCGCGCCGTCGAGGGCGCAGTGCCCGCCGACTCCGCCGCGGGCGAGCGCTACCCGGCGGCACAGATGGCGCACCTCGACAGCGAGAACTGATGAGAACCAGGGGGAGGACCGATGGTGTCGGACGCGCTGACCCCGGAACGGATTCTCGAGGCCACCGAGGACGTGCTGCGCCGCTACGGCCCCGCCAAGGCCACGGTCGTGGACGTGGCGCGGGTTCTCGGAGTCAGCCACGGCAGCGTCTACCGGCACTTCCGCACGAAGGCGGCTCTCCGTGAAGCCGTGACCCAGCGCTGGCTCAACCGTACGAGCGAGAAGCTGGCCTCGATCGCGGAGGACTCGGGGTCGGCGGAGGAGCGCCTCGGCCGCTGGCTCACCGGCCTGTTCGAGGCCAAGCGCCACAAGGCGGGGGACGATCCCGAACTGTTCGCCACCTACTCGGTGTTGACGGGCGACACCAACACGGTGGTCGACCGGCACATCGACGATCTGACGGGCCAGCTCGCCCGGATCATCGAAGACGGGCGGACCCAGGGCGTCTTCTCGTCCGATTCCCTCGGCTCCCCCGCCGAGACGGCCGCCGCCGTCTTCTCCGCGACCGCCCGGTTCCACGACCCCGCCTACGCCGCGGAGTGGTCCAAGCCCGGCGCCGAGCAGGACTTCGCCGCCGTACGCGCCCTGATCGTGCGCGGCCTGCGGGCCTGATCCGTCCCTGCGGCCCGCAGAAGGACGGTGAGCCGGGCGGCGCCTGACACACAGACAGATGGGGCCGGCTCCGCCTCACGGCGGAACCGGCCCCTTAGCGGTCCCGTGGCTCAGCAGCCCAGCAGCCGCCCTGCGAGGTAGCCCTCGATCTGGTCGAGCGAGACCCGGTCCTGCTTCATCGTGTCGCGCTCGCGCACCGTGACGGCGTTGTCGTCAAGGGTGTCGAAGTCGACGGTGATGCAGAACGGCGTGCCGATCTCGTCCTGGCGACGGTAGCGGCGGCCGATGGCACCCGCGTCGTCGAACTCGATGTTCCAGTGCTTGCGCAGCGTCTCGGCGAGGCCGCGCGCCTTCGGCGACAGCTTCTCGTTGCGGGAGAGCGGAAGCACGGCGACCTTGACGGGCGCGAGCCGCGGGTCGAGCCGCATCACGGTGCGCTTCTCCAGCTTCCCCTTGGCGTTGGGGGCCTCGTCCTCGACGTACGCGTCAAGCATGAAGGCGAGCATGGCGCGGTTGACGCCGGCCGCCGGCTCGATGACGTACGGCACCCAGCGCTCGCCCGCCTCCTGGTCGAAGTAGGAGAGGTCCTGGCCGGAGGCCTTGGAGTGTGCGGTGAGGTCGAAGTCGGTGCGGTTCGCGACACCTTCGAGCTCGGAGAACTCACTGCCGCCGAAGTTGAAGCGGTACTCGATGTCCGCGGTGCGCTTCGAGTAGTGGGAGAGCTTCTCCGCCGGGTGCTCGTACCAGCGGATGTTGTCCTCGCTGATGCCGAGCCCCGTGTACCAGGCCCAGCGCTGCTCCATCCAGTACTCGTGCCACTTCTCGTCCTCGCCCGGCTTGACGAAGAACTCCATCTCCATCTGCTCGAACTCGCGGGTGCGGAAGATGAAGTTGCCGGGCGTGATCTCGTTGCGGAACGACTTGCCCATCTGCGCGATGCCGAACGGCGGCTTCTTACGCGAAGTCTGCTGCACCGCGGCGAAGTTGGTGAAGATGCCCTGCGCCGTCTCGGGCCGGAGGTAGGCGACCGAGCCGGCGTCCTGGGTGGGGCCGAGGTGCGTGGAGAGCAGACCGGAGAACTGCTTGGGCTCGGTGAAGCCGCCCTTGTTGCCGCAGTGGGGGCAGTTGATGTCGGCGAGGCCCTGGGCGGGCAGCCGCCCGTGCTTGGCCTCGTAGGCCTCTTCGAGGTGATCCGCACGGAACCGCTTGTGGCAGGAAGTGCACTCGGTCAGCGGGTCGGTGAAGGTGGCGACGTGACCCGAGGCCTCCCACACCTGGGGAGCCAGGATCACGGACGAGTCGAGACCGACGACGTCGTCGCGCGAGGTGACCATGGCGCGCCACCACTGGCGCTTGATGTTCTCCTTGAGTTCGACGCCCAGCGGTCCATAGTCCCAGGCGGCACGCTGACCACCGTAGATCTCACTGCACGGGTACACGAATCCACGGCGCTTGCTCAGGCTGACGATTGTGTCGATCTTGTCGGCGGCCACAGTGCTCTCTTCATCAACGGCGGACGGAATACTTCAGGTTACCGATCCAAGAGGGGGCGGGATCAAATCGGTACCAGCGATCGGTACAGGATCCGACGGTGCGTGGACGCCATTTGACAATGGTTTCCAAGTAGGTTGAAAATGAGTGTCATGAACGCTTCGCGACGACTCATACGCACCGTCTCGGCCGCGACCGCTCTCGGCCTCGGCGCGGTCACGCTGACCGCCTGCGGCGGAAGCGGCTCCGGGAACGAGAAGGACGGCAAGGTGAACGTCGTCGCGTCCTTCTACCCCCTGGAATATCTCGCCCAGCAGATAGGCGGGGACCAGGTCGAGGTCGAATCCCTGACCAAGCCCGGCACGGAGCCGCACGACCTGGAGCTCAGCCCTCAGCAGACCGGCGGGCTCACCGACGCGGACCTCGTCGTCTACCTCAAGGGCCTTCAGCCCGCCGTGGACGAGGGCGTGCAGCAGTCCGGTGCCGAGCACGTCGCCGAGGCCTCCTCGTACACCACGCTCGAGAAGCACGGCCAGGACGTGCACGGCGAGGAGCACGGGCACGACCACTCCTCGGCCGGCGGCGGAAAGGGCGCCGACCCCCACGTCTGGCTCGACCCCGTGCGCTACGCGCAGATGGCCGAGGGCGTGGGCAAGGAGCTCGCCGAGGCCGATCCGGCCCACAAGGCGCAGTACAAGAAGAACACCGAGACGATGGTCAAGCGTCTCCACGCCCTCGACCAGGACTTCAAGGCCGGTCTGAGGAAGAAGAAGACCGACACCTTCATCACCACGCACTCCGCCTTCGGCTATCTCGCCGAGCGCTACGGGCTCCACGAGGCCGCCGTCTCCGGAATCGACCCCGACTCCGAGCCGAGCGGCGCCCGCATGAAGGAACTGCACAAGGTCGCCAAGGCCGACGACGTCGACACCGTCTTCTTCGAGTCCGGCGCCAGCAACAAGACCGCAAGGACGCTCGCGAACGATCTGAAGCTCAAGACGGGGGTACTCAGCCCTCTGGAGGGCGTGAAGAACCCGAAGAGCGACGACTACTTCTCGGTCATGCACCAGAACCTGAAATCGCTGCAGACAGCTCTCGGCGCGACCTGAATCCCACACCCCCCGCACCTCGCGTGACCCGCAGCATCACGCGGGGAACCGCCGGGAAGCCCGGCACCCATCCGACCCCCGAGGAAGGTCCGCCCCATGGCCGCACCGGAGAACGTGGTGTCCCTCCGAGCCGCGACAGCCTGCCTGGGCGCGCGCAGCGTCCTGCGCGGCATCGACCTGACGCTGGAGCGCGGCGAGGTCCTCGCCCTTCTCGGTGCCAACGGCTCGGGCAAGTCCACGGCCGTCCGCGCCGTCATCGGGCAGGTGCCCCTCACCGGCGGGGACCTCGAACTCTTCGGGACCCCTTTCGCCCGCTTCCGCGACTGGCGCCGCATCGGCTACGTGCCGCAGCGCTCCACCGCCGCCGGAGGCGTCCCCGCCACGGTGCGCGAGGTGGTCTCCTCCGGGCGTCTCGCCCGTACGGGGCTGCGCCCGCTGGGCCGCAAGGACAGGGCCGCCGTGGCCCGTGCCCTGGAGCTGGTCGGCCTGGCCGACCGCGCGAAGGACTCCGTCAACGCCCTCTCCGGCGGCCAACACCAGCGCGTGCTGATCGCCCGCGCGCTGGCCGGCGAGCCAGAGCTTCTGATCATGGACGAGCCGCTGGCCGGGATGGATCTGGACAGCCAGGCCGTGCTGGCCGAGGCGCTGCGCGAGCTGGTCGGCGAGGGCGCGTCCGTACTTCTCGTCCTGCACGAGCTGGGCCCGTTCGCCCCGCTGATCGACCGGGCGGCGGTGCTGCGCGACGGGCTCGTCGAGCGCGTCGCCGACCCCGAAGCGCTGCACGACCTGGCCTGCCACCCGCACGACACCCATGAACCGGGTGCGGGAGGCCCGGCGATCCAGTCCGGACTGTCCGTGAGCGAACTGAACCCCGGGACACACGTATGACCGAGCTGCTCGACTACCCGTTCATGCAGCGGGCGCTGCTCGCCGCGCTGCTGGTGGGCATCGCGGCACCGGCCGTCGGCATCTACCTCGTGCAGCGCCGGCAGGCGATCATGGGCGACGGCATCGGCCACGTCGCGCTCACCGGCGTCGCCCTGGGGTTCCTGCTCAACACCAGCCCGGTGTGGACGGCCGTGGTCGTCGCCTCGCTCGGAGCGGTGACGATGGAGCTGATCCGCTGGTACGGGAAGGCGCGGGGCGATCTCGCCCTCGCGATGCTCTTCTACGGCGGCATGGCGGGCGGCGTCCTGATCATCAACCTGGCGCCGAACGGCTCCAACGCGAGCCTCACCACCTATCTCTTCGGCTCGATCACGACCGTCTCGAACTCCGACGTGATCGCCATCGTCTGCCTGTCGGCGTTCGTCCTCGCCGGTTCACTGGGCCTGCGGCGGCAGCTGTTCGCCGTCTGCCAGGACGAGGAGTTCGCCCGCGTCACGGGTCTTCCGGTGAGGCTGCTGAACCTGCTCCTGGCCGTGACGGCCGCGGTGACCGTCACCGTCGCGATGCGGGTGGTCGGCCTGCTGCTGGTCAGCGCGCTGATGGTGATCCCCGTGGCGGCCGCGCAGCAGGCCACCCGCGGGTTCGCGACCACCCTCGGCCTGTCCGTGGCCTTCGGTGTCGCGGTGACTCTTTCGGGGACGGCGACCTCGTTCTACGCGGACGTCCCGCCCGGTGCCAGCATCGTCGTGCTCGCGATCGCCCTGTTCGCCCTGGTGACGGCGCTCTCGGTGCCCCTCGCCCGGTACCGGGCGGCCCGCGGTGACGGTGGGGGCGGAGTCGTCGCGGGCGCCCCGCACGAGGAGGCCTCGGGCGGGAGCGGGAGTGCGTCCGCCCGCGAGAAGGAGGGCGGAACGGGCGCCGGAGGTTCCAAGGGCCGCGGAAGCACTGCGGGAGGCGGCGCCTTCCGGGCGTAGAACTGAAGACCGGAGTTGCCTGGCACAATGACCGGGCAGGTCCAGTGAGCGTGACGAAAGAAGGAGACAGCGTGACCACCGCAGGTCCCCCTGTCCGCGGTCGTTCCACACGGCAGCGTGCGGCCGTCTCGGCGGCACTGGCCGAGGTCGAGGAGTTCCGGAGCGCGCAGGAGCTGCACGACATGCTCAAGCACCGCGGGGACTCGGTCGGTCTGACCACCGTCTACCGCACGTTGCAGTCCCTCGCCGACGCGGGCGAGGTCGACGTCCTGCGCACGGACGAGGGCGAGTCGGTGTACCGCCGCTGTCACAGCGACGACCACCACCACCATCTGGTGTGCCGCCACTGCGGCAAGGCCGTCGAGGTCGAGGGCCCGGCGGTGGAGACGTGGGCCGACGCGATCGCCGAGGAGCACGGCTTCGTGAACGTCGGCCACACCGTCGAGATCTTCGGCACCTGCGGGGACTGCGCCGCGGCTGCGAAGTGAGCGGCCGGGGCCGGCCGCTCCCCCGCTGACCTTCCGAGGCTACTTCCGGCCTACGCCGTTCCCGTCGCCCCGCTCGCCTTGCCGCCGTTGTCCGTACGGGCGCCGCCGAAACGCCGGTCGCGCTGGGCGTATTCGAGACAGGCGCGCCACAGATCGCGGCGGTCGAAGTCCGGCCAGAGAACGTCCTGGTAGACCATCTCCGCGTAAGCGCTCTGCCAGATCAGGTAGTTGGACGTGCGCTGCTCGCCCGAGGGCCGCAGGAACAGGTCCACGTCGGGCATGTCCGGGTAGTACAGGTACCTGGCGAGAGTCTTCTCGTTGACCTTCGAGGGATCGAGCTTCCCGGCACGTACGTCCTCGGCCATCGCCTGCGCCGCGTCCGCGATCTCGGCGCGGCCGCCGTAGTTGACGCAGAAGTACAGCGTCATCGCGTCGTTGTCGACTGTCTGCTCCTGGGCGACCTGCAGCTCGCGCACCACGGACTTCCACAGCTTCGGCATCCTGCCCACCCACCGGATGCGGATGCCAAGTTCGTCCATCTCGTCGCGGCGGCGGCGGATGACGTCACGGTTGAAGTTCATCAGGAAGCGCACCTCGTCGGGCGAGCGCTTCCAGTTCTCCGTGGAGAAGGCGTACAGGGAGAGGTTCTTGACGCCCATCTCCAGGCAGCCTTTGAGCACGTCGAGGACGACGCCCTCCCCGACCTTGTGCCCTTCGGTGCGCGGCAGCCCGCGCTGCTTCGCCCACCGTCCGTTGCCGTCCATGACGCAGGCCACATGGTTGGGCACCAGTTCCGCGGGGATCTTCGGCGGGTGTTCGCCGGAGGGGTGCGGTTCGGGGGTGACGTACTCGCGACGCTGCCTTTGCAGCATTCCGCGGCGTGCCATGGGCGTTCAGCTCCAGGGATGGGTGCGGGTCGGGTGCGGGATGCGTGGGGTACGGCGAGCGTAGCCGACGGGCAGGTCCGGGCGGACATCGAAGCCGGTCAGGACAGCTCCGCCCCCGGCGCGCGCTCGGGGCGGGGTGCGCGCTCCACGGCGGGAGTGCGGTCGACGTAGCGCAGCGAGCGCAGCCCGCGCTCCATGTGCCAGTGCAGATAGGCCGAGACCAGCCCGGTGCCCTCGCGGGCGTGCCGCGGCTCGGTCGCGTCGGCCGTCTCCCAGTCGCCGGTGAGGAGCGCTCCCAGCAGCCGCAGCGCCTCCGGCGACGGCACCACGCTGCCGGGGACGCGGCAGTCGCCGCACACCACCCCGCCCGAGGCCACCGAGAAGAACCTGTTGGGGCCGTCCAGGCCGCACTTGGCGCAGTCCTCGAAGCTGGGCGCGTAGCCGCCCATGGCGAGCGACCGAAGCAGGAATGCATCCAGCACGAGACCGGGGGTGTGCTCGCCCGCGGCGAGGGTGCGCAGCCCGCCCACCAGCAGCAGATACTGCTGCACGTTGGGCTCGCCCTCGTGGTCGGTGAAGCGCTCGGCGGTCTCCAGCATGGCCGTGCCGGCGGTGTAGCGCGCGTAGTCGCTGACGATGCCCTGGCCGTACGGCGCGATGGTCTCCGTCTGCGTGAACAGCGGCAGCCCGCGGCCGGTCAACTCGCTGCCGCGCGCGAAGAACTGCACATCGACGTGGCTGAAAGGCTCCAGTCGCGCCCCGAACTTCGACTTCGTGCGGCGGACTCCGCGTGCGACGGCGCGTACCCGTCCGTGACCGCGAGTGAGCACGGTGATGATCCGGTCCGCCTCGCCGAGCTTCTGGGTGCGCAGCACGACGCCGTCGTCACGGAACAGGGTCATGCGGACATTGTCGCCCACCCGGCCATGCGCTCGTCCTCAGGAGGGGGTATGAGCCTGGGCCAGCAGCCGGTCGACGTCCTCGTCGTCGATACGCAGCGAGCGGCCGACCGCGGCGAGCGCGGCGCGCTCGGCCGCCTGGTACTGGCCGTCGGCCAGGGCGATGCGTGCCCCGTGCAGCAACAGGCCCTCCCGGCCCGCGGGGGCCAGGTGGGGCGCGAGCGGGGCCAGCGCCTCGTGCAGCTCGATCTCGGCGGAGACGCTGTCGCCTCGGCCCCGCTCGGCGCTCAACGCGGCCAGGAGCGTGAGCAGTTGGTCCTCGGTGCACTCGGTGAACCCGGCGCTTCGCACGGTGTCCACTGCCGTCTGCCGAGCCGTACGGCTCTCGCAGCCGCCCGCCGCGAGAACGGTGAGCGCGATGGCGTGCACGGCGTCACGCAGGAGGGACGCGAGGCGGTAGGTGGTGGGGTGGCCGAGGGCCTCGGTGCCGAAGTGGCCCTGGCAGGCGGCGCATTCGAGGACGGGAGCGACGGCGCCGCGCGAGAGCAGAGGCACTCCGAGCAGCACGAAACGGCGCCGGCCCGCGCGGCGGCGGTAGCTGCGGTCGCCGCCGCAGCCGGGACAGAAGAAGTCCCCGTCGTCGACCGTGTGCCAGCTTGTGCGGACGCCCGCCAGGCGCACCCCACGACCACGGGACGACCAACTGCCTCGCTGGTCACGGGAACGCCTCACGCCGCTCACGCCGTACCTCCGTCACGAATCGGCCACGCTGCCGGTGAACGTGATGTTAACCACAGGGGGGATGCGACGTCAGCAGTTCGTTCCGGACGATTCGGTGCCGGGGCCCCGTCACGCCGGGGCACACCGCCGCCCACGGCGCCTGCGGGCCTCACCCGAAAGTGGGTGAGGCCCGCAGGACGCCTGGGGACGCCCGATGGTGGTCCCTGCGGCCGGAACCGCGAACTGCCTCAGCGTGCCGCGCGGTTGACCGCGGAGACGACCGCCTTGATGGAGGCGCGGACGATGTTGGCGTCGATGCCCACACCCCACAGCACCTTGTCGCCGATGGCGCACTCGATGTAGGCGGCGGCCTGTGCGCCCGCGCCCTCGCTCATCGTGTGCTCGACGTAGTCCAGGAGCCGCACGTCCACGTCGACGGCCTGCAGCGCGTCGAAGAAGGCGGCCAGCGGGCCGTTGCCGCTGCCGGCGAGCACGATGTCCTCGCCGTCGACCGTCGCGTCGACGGTGACCTCGTCCTGCCCGTCGGCCGTGGTGGTGGTCTGTCCGGCCCGCAGGGCGATGCGGCCCCAGGGGGTGTCCGGCGTGGGCAGGTACTCGTGCTGGAAGATCTCCCAGATGGCGGCGGGGGTGACCTCTCCGCCCTCGCTGTCGGTCTTCTCCTGGATGATCTTCGAGAACTCGACCTGCATCCGGCGCGGCAGGTCCAGGCTGTGCTCGCCCTTCAGCACGTAGGCGATGCCGCCCTTGCCCGACTGGGAGTTGACGCGGATGACCGCCTCGTACGAGCGGCCCACGTCCTTGGGGTCGATGGGCAGGTACGGGACCGCCCACTCCAGCTCGTCGACGGTGGTGCCCTGCTTCCGGGCGCGGACCTCCATCGCCTCGAAGCCCTTCTTGATGGCGTCCTGGTGGGAGCCGGAGAAGGAGGTGTAGACGAGGTCGCCGACGTAGGGGTGCCGGGAGTGGACGTCCATCTGGTTGCAGTACTCCGCGGTGCGCTTGACCTCGTCGATCTGCGAGAAGTCGATCTGCGGGTCGACGCCCTGGCTGAAGAGGTTCATGCCCAGGGTGACCAGGTCGACGTTGCCCGTGCGCTCACCCTGGCCGAACAGGCAGCCTTCGATGCGGTCCGCACCGGCCATGATCGCCAGCTCGGCGGCGGCGACGGCGGTGCCGCGGTCGTTGTGCGGGTGTACGGACAGGCAGACGTTCTCGCGGCGCGTCAGGTGCCGGGACATCCACTCGAAGCGGTCCGCGTGCGTGGAGGGCGTCGAACGCTCCACCGTGGCGGGCAGGTTGAGGATGATCTCGCGGCCGTCCTCGGGCTGCCAGACGTCCATCACGCCCTCGCAGACCTCCAGGGCGAAGTCCAGCTCGGTGTCGGTGAAGATCTCCGGGCTGTACTGGTACCCGAAGGAGGTCCGGTCGTCGAGCAGCTTCTCCGCGTACTCCACCACCAGGCGGGTGCCGTCGACCGCGATCTGCCTGACCTGGTCGCGGGTGCCGCGGAAGACGACCTCGCGGAAGACGGGGGCGGTGGCGTTGTAGAGGTGGACGGTCGCGTGGTGGGCGCCGCGCAGCGACTCGACGGTGCGCTCGATCAGCTCCTCGCGGGCCTGTGTGAGGACGGAGATCGTCACGTCCTCGGGGATCGCGTCCTCCTCGATGATGGAGCGCACGAAGTCGAAGTCGGTCTGGCCGGAGGCGGGGAATCCGACCTCGATCTCCTTGTAGCCCATCGAGACCAGCAGATCGAACATGGCGCGCTTGCGGGCGGGCGACATGGGGTCGATCAGGGCCTGGTTGCCGTCACGCAGGTCCGTGGAGAGCCAGCGGGGGGCCTTGGTGATGCGGTTGTCCGGCCAGGTGCGGTCGGGGATGTCGACGGCCTCGTACTGCCCGTACTTGTGAACCGGCATTCCGGAGGGCTTCTGCCGTACGGTCGCCGCGGTGATGGGCGTGGGGCGGCCGAAGGATGCGGAGGAAGTCATGACGCTTGGGCTCCTGATCGCGGAAGACTCCGCGTGAGTGGGCTTCGGGGGCCGACGGTGGCATCACCGATCTCCGCGGGGAGGGGGTCAGCCGTACGACTACAGACCCTCGCCGCGGCAGCTAAGAAGAAGCAGCCCGAAACTCATGATGGCCGAGTGTAACGGAGACACCCGGAGTCCCGGAGTCCGTATCAGCATGCGGGACCGTGCATCACTTCACGGTGCGACCGCGAGCGATATCGCCCTGTCTGCACGGGAGTTGAAGGGATCCGTACATCTTCATGCGGATTCCTGCGAATCACGGCAGCAGGGAGTGACAGAAGGATGACCCTGTGCCACGTTTCGTAGATGGACGCACACTCAGAGCGCACCGCATGCACACAATCCGTTCACCCGGTCTTCTGTTCCATCGTCCCGCCGCATGTTCTGGACCACCTCTCCCGCTCGGGTGATCCGACGCTGTACGAGCCGGCCCGCCGCACCCTGGAGCACGACGCCCTGCAGCGCACCCGCCGCCGGATCACCACCGTCCGCATGACTGCGGCCGCGGGCGTCCCCGGCGTCACGGGCGAGGACGCGGACAAGAAGCCGCAGCGCACGATCAGTGACGCCGCCCACAGGGAGGAGCTGCCGGGCACGAAGGTGCGCTCCGAGGGTGAGGAGCCCACGGACGACGCCAGCGTCAACCGCGCGTACGCGGGCCTGGGCGCCACCTTCGAGCTCTATCTCTCCGTCTTCTCCCGCTACTCGATCGACGGCGCGGGCATGCCCCTCGACGCGACCGTCCACTACGGCCGGAACTACGGCAACGCCTTCTGGGACGGCGAGCGCATGGTCTTCGGTGACGGCGACGGCGAGGTCTTCCGCGACTTCACGCTGCCGGTGGACGTCATCGGCCACGAACTGACCCACGGCGTCACCCAGCACACCGCCAACCTCGCCTACTTCGGGCAGTCCGGCGCGCTGAACGAGTCCGTCTCCGACGTCTTCGGCTCTCTCATCAAGCAGTACGGACTCGCTCAGACCGCCGAACAGGCCGACTGGCTGATCGGCGACGGCCTGTTCACCGACCGGGTCGAGGGCACCGCCCTGCGCTCGATGAAGGCGCCGGGCACGGCGTACGACGACGACGTCCTCGGCAAGGACCCGCAGCCGGCGACGATGGAGGACTACGTCCACACCGGCTCCGACAACGGCGGAGTGCACATCAACTCCGGCATCCCGAACCACGCCTTCCACCAGCTCGCCACCGACCTGGGCGGCCACGCCTGGGAGCGCGCGGGGCAGATCTGGTACGACACGCTCACCTCCGGCGACCTCACCCCGGACGCCGACTTCGCGGCGTTCGCCGGCGCCACGGTCTCGGCGGCCGGCTCCCGCTACGGGGACGGCAGTCCGGAGCGTGAGGCGGTGCTGAAGTCCTGGTCCGAGGTGGGCGTGACACCCGCTGAGGCGTAGCCGAGGGCGGGTTCGTCCCGCCACGCGGTGCGGCGGCCGTCCGGCTGCCGCACCGCGTGGCGGCTCCGGCCGTCGCACCTCCGTCGGCGTCCCGTGAAGCCCCGGGGTCCCCTGAGGGGCGCTTTCGCCGCGAGCACGGGAGGATGGGCCCATGCGCATCACCGTCACCCGCACCGGCGGCTTCGCGGGCATCACCCGCCGGGCCACGCTCGAGACCCAAGGGCGGCCGGACGCCGAAGAGTTGGCCGCCCTCGCCCGGAGCGCTCTCGCCGAGGGCCGGGGCGAGATGCACATGGTCGTGCCGGACGGCTTCGTCTACGAGGTCGAAGCCGACGGGGACAAGGGCCACTTCGCCGATCCCCGCCTGACCGAGGCGCAGTCGGCTCTCGTGAGGAAGGTGCTCAAGGAGGGCACCTGAGCGCCCCGTCGGGCACGTCCCGCCGTGGATCAGATCGCCTCACGCAGCCGTCACTTCACCAGGCGTCGCAGAAGGTCACGCCATGCCTCGACGTCTCCGCCGCGCTCCTCGAGCAGCGCGGTCAGATCGTCGAAGTCGCGGTGCAGTGTGGCGGGCAGCGCGTCCGCCGCCGACCGAACCCGGATCAGGCGCTCGTCGTCGGTGTGGCCGGGCAGCAGATGGTCCCGGTAGAGGTCGAACAGGTCCAGCAGGAAGGCGAACCACGGGGGACACTCGGGACCGGCCTCCCCCACGAGCGACGCCCGGAAGCCGTTGTACTCGGGGCTCTCGACGAGCAGCAGGTACTCCAGCAGGTTCGCCGCCGGGAAGGGGTTCTCCGGTGCCCGCAGGACCGCGTCCTCCAGCAGGACGCGTGCCCTCTGCTCCTCGCCGAGCCGGCGCAGCATCAGGGCGTAGCGCTTGATCGTCCACGTGTGACGCGGGTTCCGCTCCAGCACGTCCTCGTAGGCGAGCAGCGCGTCCTCCTCGCGGTGGCACTTCTCCAGGAACCACGCGTGGTGCGAACGGACCCACAGGTCCTCCGACTCGGCACCGCCGAGTGCCCGCTCGTACCACTTCCCCGCCTCCCGCAACCGGCCGTGCCGTTCCAGGACGTACGCGAGATAGCCCGCCCCCGAGTCCCGTTCGGGCCGCAGCGCGAAGGCACGTTCCAGGTGCGTCAGGGCGCGGCCGTGGTCACCGGCCTTGCCGTAGCTCTGCCCCAGCCCGAAGTGGGCCCGTTCCGACTCGGCACGGGCCAGCAGCCACCGGTAGAGCTCAATGGCGAGGCGGTAGGCGCTCTCCTGCCGCAACCGGTCGGCGGTGGCCAGTACCTCCTCGTCGACGGTCCGTTCCGCGAGATCCGTCATCGCGTGTCCCTTCCGAGGAAGTCGTCGGCATGGTCGCGCGCCCACTGCGCGAACGTACGGGCCGGACGGCCCGTCACCTCCTCCACGGTCGGCAGCACCGGGCCCGGGTCGTCGACCTGACGGGCCAGGGCCCCCAGCACCATGTCGGCGAACTCGGGGGCCACCGACCCCGCCATCGCCTCCCGGGCCTGCTCGGGGGTCACCTCCTCGAACCGGATCTCCCTGCCGATCGCCTCACCGATCAGCCGCACCTGCTCGATCTGGGTGAGCAGTTCGGGTCCGGTCAGATCGAGGACCTTGCCCGCGCACTCGTCCCCGAGCAGCGCCTCGGCCGCCACGTCGCCGATGTCCGACTCGTGGATCAGGGCCCGCGCGGACCGCCCGTACGGGGCCCGCACGACGCCCTCGGCGCGGACGGCGTCCCCCCAGCGCCAGAGCGTGTTCGTCGCGAAGCCGGTGGGCCGCACGAAGGTCCAGGTGAACTGCCGCTCGCGCAGGGCCTTTTCGACGGTGAGATGGTGCTGGGCGCTGGGGTTGTTCTCGCCGTCCTCGGTGATGGACATCGACGACAGCAGCGCGACGTGCTCCACTCCCGCCTTCTCCAGTACGCCGGCCACCTCTTCCGCGGTCTCCGGGACGGGGAAGAGGTACACGCGCCGTACGCCGTCGAGGGGGCCTTCCAGCGTCGCCGGACTCGAGAGGTCGCCCCCGCAGATCTCGGCGCCGTCGGGGAGGTCCGCCCCCTCGGGGTTCCGGGTCAGGACGCGGACACGCTCGCCGGCCTCGATGAGCCTTTCGGCCACGCGCCGTCCGACGTGGCCGGTGGCGCCGGTAACCAAGATCGTCACAATGTGCTCCCGATTCTCCCTGGGGCCTGTCTGAGAGGAGCTGTCGGCCGCTCCCCGACTTCGGCTCCGGCAGGGCCTAGTGGGCCTGGCCGACGAAGGTGCCGACCACGCGTTCGTCGTCGAGTACGCGGAGGATCGCGTCGGCGACGTCCCCGCGCACGATGGACCAGCCACCGGGCACGTGCTCGCCGACGGCGAGGCGGTAATTCCCGGTACGGGAACCGTCCTTCATGCGGGCGGGCCGGAGGATCGTCCAGTCCAGGCCGCTCGCGGCGACCTCCCTCTCCATGGCGGCGACGTCGGCGAGGGGCACGCTCAGGGGCAGCCGCAGCAGGCGCTGCACCAGCCTCCGCCCGAGCGAGTCGCCGGCCTCCGCCGTGTGCACCGAGTTGCTGACCGCGACGAGTCTGCGCGTGCCAGTGGCCCGCATGGCCGTGATGATGCTTCTCGTGCCGTCGCGCAGGACGTGCGGCTGACTGCGCGACGTCTTGCCCAGCGCGGTGACCACCGCGTCCGCACCGTCGACGGCCGGTGCCACCGCGTGCGGATCGAAGACGTCCGCCTTCTCGAAGTCGAGCCGCTCGTGCCGGACTTCGAGCCGGGAGGGGTCTCGCACCACGGCCGTGACGTCGTGGCCGGCGTCGAGCGCCTGCCGGATGAGGTGGTGGCCGGTCCTGCCCGTGCCGCCGAATACCGCGAGCTTCATGAGAGTCGACTCCGCTCGGATCGAGGGAACTTGGGCTCAGCTGGTCCGGGCACGCTGCTGCCGGATGGTGAGGAGCACCACCAGGAGCGAGAGCACCCCGATTCCCGCGCCGAGCGTCAGGGCGTTGTCGTACGCGGCGGTCACGACTCCGGGGCTCGGCTTGCCCGGCGAATCGTGGAGCCCGCTTGCGAAGACGGTGACCATCGCGGCCAGACCGAACGAAGTGCCCACCTGCTGACAGGCGTTGAGCACGCCCGTGGCCATGCCCGAGTCCTGCGGCTGGATCCCGGAGAGCGCCGTGATCGTGACCGGCACGACCATGCTGCCGAAGCCGGAGGCGTAGAGGATCAGCGCGGGAAGCATCCGGGTGAGGTAGTCGGAGTCGTACGAGAGGAACGAGGCGTAGAACAGCCCGCTGATGAGCAGCAGCGCGCCCGCGATGAGGATCGGGAGCGGGCCGGTCCTGGCGAGCAGCCTGGAGGCGATCTGCGCTGCGAGCATCACGCACACCGGCGCCGGAAGAAGCGCGAAGCCGGCGGTGAGCGGGTCGTAGTGGAACACGTCCTGGGCGAACTTGCTCAGGAAGTAGTAGAAGCCGATGTTCACGCAGTTGTTGAGCAACTGGACGCCGAACGCGCCGGATCGGGCCCGGTTCACGAACAGCTTGAGCGAGACCAGCGGCTGGGAGTGCGTCGCCTGGACGACGACGAAGCCGACGAGCAGGACCAGGGCGGCGCCGAACGAGATCAGCGTGGGACCCGAGGTCCACCCGCTGCCGGACGCGCTGATCGCTCCGTTGACGAGTGCCGTGGAGCCGCCCGTGACGGTGACGGCGCCGAGCAGGTCCAGCTTGCGCCTGGGCCGGGCGGGCTCGGAGAGCAGCAGCGCCGCACCGGCGAAGATGAGCGCGCCCAGCGGGACGTTGACGAAGAAGGCGGACCGCCATGTCAGGGCGTCCGTGAGGACTCCGCCGGCGATGACTCCGAGCGCGGACGCTCCGCCCGCGGTGGCGCTCATGACGCCGAACGCCCGGTTGCGCCGCGGCCCTTCGGAGAAGTGTGTGGCGACCAGCGCGAAGGCCGTGGGTGAGAGCAGGGCGGCGCCGACGCCCTGCCCGGCCCGGCTCGCGATCAGCGAAGCCTGGTCCTGGGCGAGACCGCCGAAGAGCGAGGCGACCACGAAGACGGCGGTCCCCGTCAGGAAGATCCGTCGTTTGCCGAACAGGTCGCCCAGCCGGCCGCCGAGCAGCAGCAGCCCGCCGAACGTAAGGGTGTAGGCGTTGACCACCCACTGCAGAGCGGCAGGCGAGAAGTTCAGATCCCGCTCGATGCTCGGCACTGCGATGAGGATGATCGTGATGTCCAGGGCGACCAGGAACTGCGCGCCCGCGAGCACCGCGAGCACCATCCCCGGGGAACGCGCTGCGGCCGGGCTCTCCTTCGCCTCGGCCTGCGCCGGATTCGTCGATGTCATCGGAGACTCCCACGTCGAACCAGTTAACAGACGCTTGTGTATTGTATTCGCGTCTTTTAGATACGCAAGCGTATCTAAAAGACCTTCATGTGTGGGTGAACAGCAGGCCAATTCCGGTTCATCGACTGCATCGAGTGACGCCGTCCGACGTCGGACACCCGTTTGGGCTCAGCTGGGCTCAGCGGGACAACGCGCGCAGGCCCGCGTACCAGGTGGCCGTCAGTGCGACCAGCCGCACCTGGTCCAGGCGCACCCGGCGCCGGATCCGCTCACGCACCTGACGGTCGTTCAAGTCGTGTGCGCTGCTCAGCCGGTGAAGCTCCGGGACGAAGTAGGCCGCGGTCGCCGCGCTGGTCACCGCTGCCGTCCCGGAGGCCAGGATCCAGGGCCCGCGCCGGGGGGCCTCGGATCCCACGGCCGCGTACAGGTTGGCGGCCGTCAGCAGCACCGCGGCAGGACTCACGAGCGCCCAGAACTGCTTTCCGGAGGCCATGTGCCCGGACCGTTCCAGAGCCTCCGCCACCTCCTCGGCGTTCGAAGCCTCCGCCCACTGCGGGATGACCACGCGCATCTCGAACCACCCGGCCCCGACCACCAGGCCGGTGACGACCAGGAACGGCCTCAGGAGCCGGTTCTCGGTGGCCGGCGAGAAGCGCCGGAAGACGGTTCGTAGGAGCGTTTTCCGCATGCTGCTGTCCTCAATTCCGGTGGCTGGTGCGGCAGTTCGGCGGCACGAGGGACCGGTACGGCCGCTGCGCCCGGCCCGGCTCCGGTCCGTCTGGCGGTGCGTCAGACGGACCGGGTACCGCGGGATGCGTCCTCGTCACGCCCAGCGCTCCACGTCGCTCTCCGCATCGTGGGTATAGGCCGCCTTGCAGAAGATCGGCTGCGGTTTCGACAGCCGCCGGCACGCGTCGAAGTGCTCCTGGACCTCGGGCTTGCCGTGCATCGCGCGGAAGTCGGCCTCGCTGCGCCATTGCGCGTAGTTGATGACGTACTTGCCGTCGCGGCTCAGGTGCACGTTCGCCGAGATGTAGCCGGGCATCCGCTTGATGATGGCCGTCGCGTCCGTGAGGACCCGGAAGAGTTCCTGCTGGTCCTCCGGTTCCACCGGGAAGACGTTCACCAGGGTGAAGACGTCGTCACCGGCCGAGATGGTCGCCATGCTGCTACCTCCTGATACGGGCCGCCGTCCGCTACCTGGCCAGTGCCTCGCGGACGGTCTTCTCGATGTCCTCCGCCTGGACCAGCACCTCGCGTTCGAGATGAGCGGCGGAGGGGATGACGCTGGAGTCGGAGTGGACGAGCCGGACACGGCCGGACAGGCTCTCCCACATGCGCTCGTAGATCTCCTGGGCCACGTCGGCGCCCCAGGTTCCGCCCGCGACTCCCTCCTCGACGACCACGATCCGCCGGGCGCGCGCGAGCATCCCCTCGACCGGCGAGAGATCCAGCGGGTACAGCCGGGAAGGCACCACGAGCCGGCAGACGGTCTCCGCCTCGAGGAACAGCTTGCGCGCCGCCTGGAGCGCGAGGGGTGCGGTGCCGCCGGTCGCGATGATCACGCAGTCCGCGTCGCCGGAGCCGACCCGCGGCTGCGCCGTGCCGTACTCGCGACGCGCGCCCGCGAAGCCGAACTCGAAGAGGTCGTCCGTTCCCTCGGTCCAGCGACGGGTGCCGTAGAGCGTCTTGTCCTCGAAGTGGATGCACGGCTCACCGCGCCCGACCATCTCCGCGAAGACGTCCGCGCTGTCGTGGAACGGCGTCAGCTCGTACAGCGCCAGGTTCGGCACGCCCATGAAGTGCTTCTGGACGGCCTGGCTGTGCGTGGGCCCGTAGCCGCGATGCCCTCCGACGGGGCACCGGACGACCATCCGCAGTTCCTGGCGCGAGCCGTACATCGACACGGACTTGGCCGCGAAGTTGCACAACTGGTCGAAGGCGAGGAAGGCGAAGTCGCCGAACATGATCTCGGCGAAGACGGTGTTCCCGGTGAGCGCCAGCCCGTTGGCCACCCCGACGAAGCCGCTCTCGCTCAGCG
Organism: Streptomyces albidus (ex Kaewkla and Franco 2022); assembly: GCF_013870515.1. Taxonomy (GTDB): domain Bacteria; phylum Actinomycetota; class Actinomycetes; order Streptomycetales; family Streptomycetaceae; genus Streptomyces; species Streptomyces albidus. Next base: position 42,159 of record NZ_JACBXA010000004.1, read on the forward strand.
GGGTGCTCAGGACGCGGCCCGGGTACTTCGTGCTCAGCCCCTTGCCGACCTTGAAGGCTCCGCCGTACGGATCGGCGAGGTCCTCACCGATGAGGTACGCCGACTCGTCCTCGGCGAACACCCGGTGCAGCGCGGCGTTGAGGTTCTCCACTACGCGCTCGGAGCGAGGCATGCGTCCCTCCATTCCGACAGGGGGCGCGCGTCGACGTCCCGGGTCACCTGCGACACCCGCTCGCGCAGCCTGGCGTCGGCGCGGGCGAAGCCCTCCGGGAAGCGCCGCCCGTAGACCTCGTACCAGTCCCGCGAACGGGCGTCGGCCAGTTCCTCCTGCGTACGGGTGTCGTCGCCCTTGCTGTGCGGGCCCACCCGCGGCACGGAGAACTCCAGCACGAGCGGCCGGTTCGTGGCCCGCACCTGCTCCACGTCCGCTTCGACGGCCGTCCTGATGTCGTGGACGTCGCACGATTCGATGCGGCGGTAGGCGATGCCCATGCCCGTCACGCGGCCTTCGATGGAGCCCGCCATCTGCAGGGCGGCAGGCGTGGACTGCGCGATCCCGTTGTTCTCGACGGCGACGACCACCGGAACCCGCCACAACTGGGCCATGTTCAGCGCCTCGTAGACGCTGCCCTCGCCCCAGGTGCCGTCGCCGATGTGGACCAGCGCCAGGGAGCCCGGTTCGTGCCGCTTGAGATGCAGTCCCGTGCCGACCGCCACGGGCAGGCTCTCGCCCTGGACGCCCGTGGAGAGGTAGCGCCCGCGCAGGATGTGCTGGCTGCCGCCGACGCCGTCGCAGACGGCGCCCTGCCGGCCCATGATCTCGGCCAGCAGCCCTTCGGGGTCGCGGAACCGGGCGAGATAGTGGCCGTGGCCGCGGTGGTTGCTGAAGACGTAGTCGCCTTCGCCCAGCAACGGGCCGAGAGCGACCGGGACATGCTCCTGGCCGAGGCAGGTGTGGGTCGTGCCGTTCAGTTTTCCCGCCGAGAACAGGTCGAGCAGGCTGAGCTCGAAGTGCCGGATCAGCAGGAGCAGTTCGAGATCGTCGTCAGCGGGCTCGGCCGGCCCGGCGACGCGGGGGGCCGTCGTCGTCGACGCGTCAAGCATGGTCGGTACCTCCACTCGCGTCAGGCGCGGCCTGCGAGCAGGACATGGAAGGGGATGTTCTCGACGGGGTGGATCGAGGGCGCTTCCAGACCCGCAGCCGCGAACATCCGCTCGTAGTCGCGTTCGGAGTGGACCTCACCCTCGGCCGTCCACACGAGCATCAGCACCGAGAAGAGGTGCGGTGCCGGGTCAGTCATCGGCGGTTCGTCGCTCGTGACGAAGCCGACCACTCCGACCTTCCCCCCGGGCTTGAGCGCGGAGGCCGCGCGGCGCAGCAACTCCTGCGCGCGCTCGTCGGAGAAGTGGTGCAGGACGTTGGTGACGAGCACCAGGTCGTACGGTCCGCCGAGGGAGACGTCGAACATGTCGCCGACGATGAACTCCGTCCGGTCCAGCACCCCCATCGACTCGGCGTGCTTCGCGGTCACGTCCAGGACGTTCTTCCAGTCCAGCGACCACACCGCCGCCTGCTCGTAGCGCTGGGCCACGGTGTATCCGTAGACGCCGTGCCCGCAGGCGACGTCGAGCACGTCGAGGCCCTCGCGGTCGCGGGCCCACGGCTCCAGCGCGTCGGCCAGCACCTGGGCGGTCGGCTTGGCGACGTGCGGCGCGTACGCCGCGAAGTCCTCCCAGTAGGAGTACTCGGGGGTCTCCGCGTGCTCGTCGAGGACCGTGCCTCCGTGCCGCACGGCGCCGTCCAGGTTCTTCAGGGCGTCCCACTCGAAGTCGCTCGCGATGACGTGGATCATGTCGCCGGCGTATCCGTCGCTGTCGCGGGCCAGCAGCTCCGCGGCCCCCTCCGTGAGCCGGTACTCGTGCCCGTCGGTGTCGAGCAGATGCAGGGCGGCCAGCGCGTTCAGCAGGATCCGCGTCCCCCTCGGGTCCGAGCCGAGCAGGGCGCTCAGGGACTCCGCGTCCTGCGGTTCCTTGCGGGCCAGTTCGTCGAACACGCCCAGCCGGATACCGGCCTTGAGCACGCTGGTCTCCTTGTAGGCCGACATCATGTACGTCAGCCGGCTGTGCGTCAGGGGCGTGCTTCCCGGTGTGTCAGCCGCCATCACGGCTCTCCTCCGTCCACATGGTCGGCACGGCCGGGTCGTTGCCACGGCAGATCTCGGCGGCCTTCTCGGGGCTCTCGAGCAGTGCCTTCACTGATTTGAGGTAGTGAGCGGCCAGGCGCCCGTTGACCACGCGGTGGTCGTAGGAGAGCCCGACGTTGAAGTAGGGGACCCGGCGGCCCGAGGCCGGGTCGGCTTCGTACTGGGTGCCGCACAGCGAGAGCATGCAGCTCTGCCCCGGCTGCACGAACGGCACCGAGCACGTGAGGTCCGTGTATCCCGCCACCGAGACCGAGAGGTGGGCGCCCGTCAGGTCCCGCGCGCGGAAGTCGCCGGTCAGCGACTTGCGGCGGAACTCTTCGAGTTCGCCCGTGACTTGGCTCAGCGACTTGGTCGCCACGGAGCGCACGACGGGGATGTACAGGCCGTTCCCCGAGTCGATGGTGACGCCGACGTGCACGTCGTCTGCCAGCGCGACGCGCCCCTCGTCGATCCTGCGCGCGTGGATCATCGGGAACTCGGAGGCGAGCCTCCCGGCCGCCAGCACGAGCACCTCCAGGGTGGTGAACACCAGACCGGTCTCGAGCCGTACGGCCTTGCGCTCCTGGGCCAGCACGGTCCCCTTGATCCTCATGAGCGCGAACGCCTGCGGGATCTCACGCATCGACTGCTCGACCGTGGCGGCCACCGCCTGCTGGTGCCGTCCGAGGTCGACGACTCGCTCGCCGTCCTGAGCGGGCCCTGCGGCCAGTTGCTCCACGTCGGCGCGTGTGACGACCGGCTTGCCCAGCGAGGCGACGTCGCTCCGCGAGATGCCGTGCTCCGCCATGAAGGCGGCGGCGGGCTCGGTGACCGTCAACTCCGGTTCGTCGGGCGTCTGTTGCGACGGCGCGGCCGCCGGGGAGGACGACCCGGACTCGGCCGGGTCCAGCAGGCGCCCGAGGACGTCCCCGGGCGCGCACTCCTCGCCCGGCTTGCGCTCCTGGCGCAGCACTCCGGCGGATTCGGCGACGATCTCCTCGACCGCCTTCGCGGTCTCCACCATGGCGACGACGGCGTCGCCCGGCACGTCCTGGCCGTCCTCGAAGAGCCATTCCAGGAACACGTACGAGGCGTCGTTGTTGTTGAGCCGGGGAACCGTGATCTCAGACACCGGGATCCTTTCCGGGAAGGTAGCTGGCCTGCCGGAACCGCCTGTCACCTCCGGTCGGGCATCCAGTCGTAGAAGACCTCGGCGCGCGAGTCCTCCATCTCCGACCAGTTGCTGTCGTAGCGGCTCAGCAGGGTGCCGAGGCGGGTGTTGACCTTCTGGAAGAGCGGGTCCTCGCGTGCCGCGTTCAAGTTCGGCATGAGGTCTCCGTGCGTCTCGATGAGATGCATGTACAGGTCGCGGTAGCGGAACAGGGTCCTACGCGACACACCGAGCTCGATCGGCAGCGGGGTGCGGTCGTGCTCGGCGAAGAGCTCAGCGATCTCGCGGGTGTCCGAGGGGTCGTTGAATCGGTTGACCATCAGGGTCTGGTGCAGCATCAGTTGGTCTCCGCCGTCCGGTAGTCGGGTGTGCTTCCGGCCTTTCCTGTGACGCGGTCTCATCGTGGCGCCCGCCCGTCGACATCCACGTGAGCCTGAGTCGAGGTGTGGACGGGGACGGGCGACGGCGGCCCGGGTCGTTGCCGCAGGGGACGCGGAGGGTTCCGGCACGAACGCGCAAGGCCGCCCGCACGCGTGACGTCACGCGACGGACGGCCCCAGGATTCGACGGAGCGGTACGGGAGTTGCGGCCCCGCGTTCCGCGACGTCGAACAGGTCGTCGACTGGCCGGCGGGCCCTGACCGTCGGCCGTATGTACGGCGAAGCGCTCGGGTCGGCCTTGCCGGCCGACCACCGCGGCTCTCGCCGTCCGGTGTCTGTTCAGCGCCGGGACGAGCCCTATCCGGCTTGCCGGCTGGAGAGTTCGAGAAGTTCGTGTTCGCCCTCGGGCTTCACACGGGGGTCCTCTGCGAGGACGGCCTGCTGCAGGCTCCTCAACTGCTCCGACGGTTCCAGCCCCAGCTCGTCCACGAGGCTGTTGCGCAGGCGCTGGTACGCCTTGAGTGCGTCGGGCACGCGCCCCGAGCGGGCCAGGGCGATCATGAGCTTGCCGTGGAGGCTCTCGTGCAGCGGGTACTCGATGGCCAACGAGGCCAGCTCACCGAGGAGTTCACGGTGTCTGCCCAGCATCAGGTCGGCTTCGATGCGGTCCTCCAGGGCACGCAGCCGCCGCTCCCGCAGTTGTGTGAACTTCGCTTCGATGGCTCCGCCCGTGCGGGCCTCGACAGTTCCCTGCCCGCTCCACAGGTCCAGCGAGGCGTTCAGCAGCCTCACCGCATCCGTGTAGTTGCCCGACGCGAACTCCCGCTCGCCCTCCTGTGCGAGGAGGACGAACTGGCCCAGGTCGAGCTGCCTGCTGTCCGGGACGCAGAAGCTGTAGCCGCAGGGCTCGGTGACGACGCGCTCCCCGCTGACCAGCGCGGGGTCCACCCCCTGTACGCGGGAGATCCACTTGCGGATCTGGAAGATGTAGGTCTGGAGCGTGTTGTACGCGCTGTTGGGAGGGTCCTCGCCCCACAGTTCGTCCAGGAAAACCGATTTCGGCACTGTTTCGTTGACGTTGAGCATGAGAAGCGCGAGCACCGCCCTTGGTTTTGCGGCGGTAAGAGAGAGGTAATGATCGCGCAATTTCACTCCCACCGCGCGGAGCACGGTGTAATGCATGACTTCATTTTCGTTGCTGTTCACGTCTCCTCCGACGGATCGCCAGTGCTGCCGGCACGAGTCCGGCACTGTCATGCTTTCTCGTGCGGAGCCGAAGCGGGAGAAAATCAGGCATGGATTGCCCAGCGGTACTCGTGCGACGGCGTTCTCAATACTCAAGAGGCTTTGACCGAGGGTCAAGGCAAACTGGATGTCACAGTGGGCCATGGCAGGGCGAGCCATTTCCCATGCTGCCAGCTACCATCGGTAACATCGCAAACTCGGGCATTCCTTGCCCATGTCGGCCGAACATGAAATGAGGGCCCAAGAAAAGGTCAAACGCCGGTCAATGAGCGGCTCAGGAATACACCTGCGGAATCCGAAGTGAAATGTGGCTCAGTTCTTCGCGCGTATCGCGCGTGGAGCCTTCGGGAACTCCAGCAGCCCGGCTGCGCGGGCAGCGACGAGGCCCACCTGGAGCACCGCCACCCCCCGGCTCGAGACCGGATGCAGATGGGTCTTCTCCGAGATCCGGCGCAGGCGGTGCACCAGTGTCCGGCGGTGGATGCCCAGCGCATGGGCGGTGCGGCCCCGGTCGAGGTCGAACCGGTAGAGCAGGTCCAGGCTCTCGGTCAGTTCCGGGTACGGGAGGAGCGGTGCGATGACCTCGCACAGCGCGTCGCGCAGGCCCTCGTCCGAGGCGATCGCGCGATCGAGCGGGACCATCTCCTCCGTGATGACCCCGCACGTGCTGGAGTTGCACGCCACGCTCGCGATGCCGCGGGCCCGCTCCAGCGCGTCCGGCACCGCCTCGGGCCCGTCCGCCTGAGCCGTCGCGATGGCCCAGCCGTTCCCCAGCCGCTTGCGCAGGGCCTGGTAGAGGCGATGGACGCGGGTCATCCGGTGCGCGGGAGCGTCGCCGTTCCACTCGGCCGCGTCGGTCACGGCGAGGAAGACGGCCGGCAGGGGCTCGCCGTCGCAGATCATCACCCTGCCCCAGTCCCCGCCGTCCGCGGCCTCCGCGGCGAGCAGGATGTCGTGCCGCATCGCCGGGTCGGCCACGATGGGGACGATGACGACGTAGGAGTAGACGGCCGCGAAATCCGCAGCGACGGCGAGCTCCTTGGTCGCCAGACCCTTGCTCAGCGCCTGGGCGTACTCCCGGCGCACCTTGCGCCCACGGCTCTCGTCGCGCATCGAATCGCACAGCGTCGACTGGACCCGCTCGAGGATGAAGGGCAGCTGCTCCGCCTGCCACCGGGTGAAGTCGGCGAGGTTCGTGAGGTCCCCCGCCTCGGCCACCGCCCACGTCTCGGCCAGCGTGGTGGACCCGACGAACTCGCAGATGGCCATCAGGTCGCTGAAGGAGCAGCCGGACCGCGACAGCTCCAGCATCTTGGAACAGTAGATCTGCATGTCCGAATCCGAGACGCGTTTACCCTCGGACCACAGTTCTAACGACCTGCGGACAATAAAGAGAACCGCCTCGTCGCGCACTTTGCGCACTTTTCGTGACGTGCAGAACGCGGGGAATGCGTCGTCGAGTGCCTCGATGACCTTTTCGCCGGTACGTTCACATCGGCCGCGGAGCCGATGCACCAGCGCCACTCGCGCCGACGAATTCCCCCGTGTCCCCTGTAAAGGGTCTGTACGTGTCATTCGAATTGACTCATCTCGCGCCGCCGTTGACCGCCCACAGCCAGCCAACAGTAGATGAGGCGTACACGGGACGACAACATGAGGAAATCACGCACTCAGATGAGGAATTCATGTGTCCTGCACGGCCATGCATTACGCGGGAGAATACCCGATGAACCGGGAGGATCCATGACGAAAGGGCTTTGTGAATATTCGGAGAATACGGCCCGCCGACCCGCCGCCGCGGCCGCGAGTACGCTGATCCCCGTGAACAGGACGAACGGGAGCGGCCGGCCTGCGCCGACCCGCCGCCGCGGGCGGGCACTCGAGGAAGCGATCTTCACCGCGGCGATGGAAGAACTCGCCGAAGCAGGATACGACGGCGCCACCATCGAGGGCATCGCCGAGCGCGCGCACACCGGGAAGTCCTCAATCTACAGGCGCTGGCAGACCAAGCAGGAGCTGGTCCTCGACGCCCTGCGGGACGCACTGCCCCGCCTCGACGACCCGTTGCCCGACACCGGCTCGCTCCACGGCGACCTGCTGTATCTGCTGACCCGCATGACGATGGTGCTCAACGCGCCTGCGGGCAGAGCACTTCGCGGGGTGATCGTGGACGGGCGGCACCCCGCGCTGGTCTCCGCGATCGACGAGCGCCTGATCCAGCCCAGGATCCAGCTCATCGTCGACGTCATGCGCCGTGCCGCCGACCGCGGAGAGATCAGCTCCGCCGCACCTGTGCTCCTCGCGGGCAGGGTCGGCCCCGCCATGATCATTCAGCAGCAACTGCTGCGCGGATGGCCGCTGTCCGAGGACGGCATCAGGGAAGTGATCGACTACATCATCCTGCCCGCGCTCGGTGCGGGACGTACGGGCTGAGCCGGGTGAGGCGGGGCTTCCAGCATCCGGCCGTACGGCCGCCCGTGCAGGCGCCGCCGCCTCGCCGCCGCTCGGCTCGGCGGCCCGACGACGGCGGAGGCGCGGGGAGTCGCGACGCCGGAAGGGTGAGGGCTTACGACGCCGCGGACGGCTTCGTCGCGAAGACGAGCACGTCCATCCCTCCCACCGGCTCCGACATCTGCACCTCGAAGCCGGCCTCCCGCAGCCAGTCGTGGCATTCGCCGAGCGTGTACTCCCGGCCGCCGTCGGAGGTGAGCAGCATGTTCAGGCTGCCGAGGAGGCTCAGTGCCCGCTCGCTGCGCTCGTCGTCGATCATCCGGTCGTAGACGACGATGCCGCCGCCCGGGTTGGCCGACTCGTACACGGACTCGAGGATCTGCCGCCGCTCCTTCGCTCCGTAGTAGTGAAGGATGTGGCCCAGGATGTGCACGTCGGCCTGCGGCAGCGGATCGTCGAAGAAGTCGCCCGCCCGGAAGCCGACCCGGTCCGCCACGCCGAGCGCCTCGACGTGCTCCTGGAAGAAGGGCTCTATCTGGGGCAGGTCGAAGACGGTGCCGCCGAGGTCCGGGTAGCGGTTCACCAGCGTGGCCGCCAGGTTGCCCCGTGCACCGCCGACGTCCACGAAGGACGTGTACCGCTCCCAGTCGACGAGTTCGGTCAGTTCACGGCTGACCTGTGCGTTCACCGCGTCCATCGCACCGAGGAAGGGGCGCGCCGCGTTCGGGTCCTGGTATCCGTCGAAGAAGCCGCCGCCGGTGGGGACTTGGGGAGCGCCCGTGCGAACCGCATCGGTCAGCTTGCCCCACATGGGCATCAGGTAGTGCTTCGCCATCATCGCGTAGCCGCCCACGTACGTCGGCTCACGCCGGTCCAGATACCGCCGCGCGACGGTGCTGCTGCGGTAGCCCGACTCGTCGCGGTCGAGCAGGTCCAGGGCCACCAGGGCGTCGAGGAAGTCGCGAGCGCCGCGGGGGTCGATCCCCAGTGCCCGCTCGGCCTCCTCCAAGGGCAGGGGCTCGTCCGCGAGTTGGGTGAACACGTCGAGTTCGACGGCGCTGACGAGCGCCTGTGAACCGTAGAAGGCCATGGTGAGCTGAAGCACGGGTGCCGGTGACAGAGCCGCCGTCTTGTCTGCGTGCATGGGGAGTTCTCCTGTCGGTGTCCGTTCGTGAAGGTCGTCAGTGGGTTCCGTCCGGGCGCTGCTGCAGCTGCTCGACGGAGTTCGTGTGGTGCTCGGCGTTGCGGAACACGGGGCGGTCGACGATGTCGGACAGGAACGACGCCGTGCTGCTCACGCCGTGCCCGGCGATGTGGAACTCCCCGATCGCCCGGCGGAACCGGGCGATCGCCCGCTCCCGGTCGGGCGCCCACACGATCAGCTTCGCCAGCAGCGAGTCGTAGGCCGGGGAGATGGTCATGCCGGGGAAGCCGTGGCTGTCGACCCGTACGAACGGGCCCCCTGCCGGCTCGAAGGTCTCCAGGACACCCGGTGTCGGCACGAAGCCGAGCGCGGGGTTCTCGGCGTTGATCCGGCCCTCGATCGCGGTCCCGCGGAACTCGACGTCCTGCTGGCGGATGCTCAGCGGCTCGCCCGCGGCGACCTTCAGCTGTTCGGCGACGAGGTCGAACCCCGTGACCATCTCGGTCACCGGATGTTCCACCTGGAGGCGGCAGTTGACCTCGATCAGATGGAAGGCGCCGTGCTCGTCGACGACGAACTCGAAGGTGCCCGCTCCCTCGTAGCCGACCGCCAGCGCACCCTGCACCGCCAGCTCGCCCATCTTCGTGGCCACGCCCGGGGGCAGGCCGGGGGCGGGCGACTCCTCCACCAGCTTCTGCCGGCGACGCTGGAGCGAGCAGTCCCGCTCGCCGAGGTGGACTCCGTTGCCGTACGCGTCGCACAGCACCTGCACCTCGATGTGGCGGACACGCTCCACGAACCGTTCGAGGTAGACGCGTCCGTCCCCGAACAGCGCCTGCGCCTGGGACCGGGTCTCCCGGTAGACGCCGCGGAGTTCGGCCGCGTCCCTCGCCAGCCCGATGCCCCGGCCGCCGCCCCCGGCGACGGCCTTCAGCAGCACCGGATAGCCGATCTCGTCGGCGAGTTCCTTCGCGTCCTTCCAGTCGTCCAGCGGCTCTGTGCTCCCGGGAAGCACGGGGACTCCCGCGTCGCGCATCAGGGCACGGGTACGCGACTTGTCGGCGAGCTCCTGCATCGTCGATCCGGACGGGCCGATGAACTTCACGTCGTCCTGCGCGCAGATCTCCGCGAAGTCCGGGTCCTCGGACAGGAATCCGTAACCGGGATGGATCGCCTGGGCGCCCGTCTTCTTCGCCGCCTCGATCACGGCGGGGATCAGCAGGTAGCTCTGCTTGGCGTCGGCCGGGCCGATGCGTACGGCCTCGTCGGCGAACCGCACCACTGCCGAGTCCTCGTCCTCCGTCGAGTACACGGCGACGACGCGGATTCCCATCTCCCGGCATGTACGGGCGATGCGCAGGGCGATCTCGCCGCGATTGGCGATGAGAACAGTCTCGAACATCTGCCGGTCACTCCCCGCCGCCGCTCGGCGAGACCGCCAGCAGGGCCTCACCGAACTCCACAGACGCCGCGTCGGCGGCGAGGATCTCCTCGACGATGCCGGTCGTCTCCGCGTGGATCGGCATCATGAGCTTCATCGCCTCGAGGATCCCGACCTGCTGGCCCTCCTCGACCCGGTCGCCGACCGTCACGAACGGCCTCGCGCCCGGGCTCGGACAGTGGTAGAAGCGCCCGACCGTCGGTGCGCAGACGTGGTTCACGTTCGGGTTGTCCGCGGGAGCCGGCTCCAGTTCGCCTGGCATCGCCGACGGGATCACCGGGTTCCCGGACTCGGGCCACTCGACCTCGACCGAGATTCCCGAGACGCTCATCCGGATCACCCGCGGCCCCAGCTTCGAGGATTCCGCGAGCTGCGCCACCCGCGCACACACCGACCGCAGCAGCTCGTCCTGCGAGACCTCTGTCTTCTCCTCCTTCGTGTACGTCGTGTCAGTCACCCGGCCACCTCCTGCATCACCGGGGCCTCCTCGGCCCCGAAAGCTCGGAACCTCTTCTTGCGTTCCGCGACGAGAGCCGCGGGATCGCCGCCCGAAAGGGCGGTCAGCGTGCTCGCCAGGGCCACGCGCATCACGTCGTCCGGTACGGACCCGGCGTAGCCGGAGGCGTCTCCCGGCTCCGGCAGCACCGCGTCCACGACGGACAGGGAGAGCAGCGACTTCGCGTCGACCCGCAGGGCGCGAGCCGCGTCGGGAGCCTTCTCCGCGTCGTCCCAGAGGATCGCGGCGCAGCCCTCCGCGCTGATGACCGAGTACGTGGCACCGGGGCACATCAGCACCCGGTCGGCCACCCCGAGCGCCAGCGCACCGCCGCTGCCGCCCTCACCGATGACGACGGTGACGATCGGCACCGGGAGCGCCGACATGAGCACCAGGTTCTCCGCGATGGCGACGGCCTGTCCGCGCTCCTCCGCGGCGACCCCGGGATACGCGCCGGGGGTGTCGATGAACGTGACCACGGGCAGGCCGAGTTTGCCGGCCAGCCTCATCAGCCGGGCCGCCTTGCGGAAGCCGGCGGGTGAGGCCATGCCGTAGTTGCGTGCCGCCAACTCGGCGGAGTCGTGGCCCTTTTGATGCCCGACCACGACGACAGGTGCTCCCTCCAGCACTCCCAGACCGCCGATCACCGCGGGGCAGTCGCCCGAGACACGGTCGCCGTGCAGCTCCAGGAACGAGTCGAAGGAGCGCTGGAGGTAATCGGCCGTGGTCGCCCCGGACAGGTCCCGGGCCCGCTGCACGGCGGCCCACGGATCGGTGTCCGCCAGCCCCGAGGGGTCCGTCACCAGTTCCACGTCGCCGTCGACCACCGGCGTGCGGGGCGTCTGCGCCGCAAGCAACGAACCGAGCGTGCCCCGCAGATGGGCCCGCGGCACGATGTCGTCGATCCAGCCGCGTTCCAGCAGGAACTCCGCGGTCTGGAAGTCGTCCGGCAGCGTCTGCTGAAGCGTCTGCCGGATGACCCGGGGGCCCGCGAATCCCATGCGCGCCCCCGGCTCGGCGAGGATGACGTCGGTGGTCGAGGCGTACGACGCGGCCACACCGCCGTACGTCGGGTCCGTGATCAGGGAGACGGTCAGGATCCCGGCCTCGTTCAGACTGGCGAGGGCCTGACTCGTCTTCGCCATCTGCATCAGCGAGAGGGCGCCCTCCTGCATCCGTGCCCCGCCGGAGGCCGGCACGACCAGCAGCGGTATGCGCTCCTCCAGCGCGAACTCGGCGGCACGCGTGATGAGTTCGCCCGTGCCGCTGCCCAGACTCCCGCCCATGAAGCGGAAGTCCATCGCGGCGATCACCAGTGGCCGTTCCATGATCTCGGCACGGGCGCACACCACCGCCTCGTCCATCCCTGTGGACTCCCGGGCCCGCTGGAACCGCTCCGAGTAGGGCTCGGAGTCCACGAATTCCAGCGGGTCGTACGCTCCGACGTCGAAGTCGAGCAGCCGGGTACTGCCCGGATCGGCCAGCTGCGCGATCCGGTCCCTGGCCGAGAGCCTGCTGTGGTGCGAGCAGTGCGGGCATACACCCCACGACCGCTGCCACTGCCGGCAGTAGACCAGTCGGCCGCACGCGCGGCAGGGAGACCACTCGGCCTCCGCGACGGAGATGACCTGACCATGAACCATGATCGAGAACCAATCCTGCGTCGGTGGATTACCGTGCCTTGCACTCCAGGAGAGTCCAGTGCTCGATGGGGTCGTTCACCAGCTCGAACCCGGTGCGGGCGAAGAGTTCCCGCCAGTCCTCGAGGGTGCGTTCGCGGCCTCCGTAGAGCACGAGCATGTCGAGGTCGAGCAGCTTGCCGTGGTCCCAGTGGTTGGCCGGCGCCATGACCATGTCCCACACGAGGAGCGTCGCGCCGGTGTCGCCGATCCGTTCGCGGACCCGGCGCAGCAGCCTCTCGGCCCGTTCGTCGGAGTGGTTGTGGAGCACCGCCTTGAGCAGGTACGCGTCGCAGCCCTCCGGGATCGGCTGCTCGAAGAAGTCCCCGGCGCACACCTCGACCCGGTCGGACACACCGTGCTTCGCGAGCACCGGGTCCGCGGAGCCCACCACCTCGGGCAGGTCCATCAGCACCGCGCTGAGCCCCGGGTGTCCGCGCAGCGCCTGGCCGAGGAAGTACCCGTCGTTGCCGCCCAGGTCGGCGAGCTTCGTGAAGCGCTCGAACCCGAAGGAGTTCATCTCCTCCTCGGTCATCTGCCGCGCCCAGTGGCTCATGAACTGCTCGAAGAACTCGCGGTCGGCGGGGTTGTCCTCGAGGTACTGGTAGAAGGACTTGCCGAACCTGTGCTCGAAGGCCGGCTCGCCTGTCCGCACGCTGTGCATCAGTTCCTCGTACGGAAGGGTCGTCATGTCCATCGTGTTGTACTTGATGAGCGGCACGACGTCCGAGGACCGCAGCAGCCCGGAGGACATCGGCGTGTTCTCGAAGCAACGGGCCGCCGTCTCACGGAAGATGCCCACCGCGGTGGCGGTCCGCAGCAGCCGGTAGAGCGCCGTCTCGTCGGCACCGGACTCGCGTGCCAGCTCCTCGACGGGGCGGGGCCCGCCCGTCAGCCGTTCGGCGATGTCGAGTTCGAGGAGCACCTGGACGACCTTCAGCAGCCTGCCGCCGAAGGAGAGCAGGACCTGGTGCCAGCCGTGCAGGTCGTCGTCGGCAAGCGGGATCGTCTCCACCACCGACCGGGTACCGGCCTGTTGCTGCGCGGCCTCCTCGATGACCTTCTTGATGTGGCCCATGTTGCTCTGGGTCGCGGTGTTGAGATGGTTCGTCATCTGCTCGTTGTTCTTGGGCGCGCCGGGCTTCATGTCGAACTCCTGCTGCCAGCGCATCCTGGTGCCCTCGGGCAACTCCTCGTACTCCCAGTGCAGGTTCATGAACTCGAAGGGGCCCTTCTCGACGCGTACGGCTCGCACCGTCTTCGTCGCGTGGTCCGGGAACCTGTCCGAGACCCAGCTCCACACCTGGCCGTCCGCGTCCGGGTGCGTGGAGAGCCGGAACCGGATGCGCTCGTCGTCGCGTTCGAGGACCTTGGCGTCCGAGTACTCGTTGAACAGCTGCGGCCACGACTCGATGTCGTTGGTCATGCTCCACACCAGCTCGAAGGGTGCGTTGATGACGACGCTGTTGTCTGTCTTCGCGGGCATTCCACTCACCTCACTGCGGGCTGGGCGTTGACGTAATCGAGCATCATCTGAGGGGTCTTGAGCTCGGGGAGGTCGTCGTCCGGGACCTCGACGCCGTGCTCCTGCTTGATCCTCGCCGCCATCTCCATGAGGGCCAGCGAGTCGAACTCGAGCTCCCCGAAAGGAGTTCGGGCGATGTCGCCGCCGAGGTCGACGTCGTCGCCCTCGCCCGCGGCCTCGCGCATCATCGTGCGTAGTTCCTCGAAGGTCATCTCGGCCATTGCTCCTCCGCTTGACTCAATGGGGGTGGTCGCGGACAACTGTCGCGGCGTTGAATCCGCCGTAGCCGCGTGCGATCACGAGCGCGGTCCGCACCTCGCTCCGCCTGGGCTCGCCCAGGACGAGGTCGAGGCTCGCGCAGTCCGCGGCGCGCACTTGGGTGTTGGTCGTGGGCGGGATCGTGTCGTGCCGGATGCTCAGCAGGGCGGTGGCCAGGTCGAGCGGTCCCCCGCCTCCGTAGAGCCGGCCGAACATCGTCTTCGGAGCCGTCACGGGTACGCCCGAGGGTCCGAAGATCTTCGTCAGGGCGCGTGCCTCGGCGGCGTCGAGCTCGGGCAGGCCGGCCGCGTCGGCGAAGACGACGTCGACCTCGTCCGGGGTGACACCCGCGTCGGCCAGGGCGTTGAGCACGGCGCGGTCCAACGTGGATCCGCGGCCGCTCTCCGGCGGCGGGTCGAACGTCGAGGCGTGCCCGGCCAGTTCGCCGTAGACGTTGCCGCCGCCCCGGGCGCGCCAGGTGTCCGCGTTCTCCGTGATGAGGATGGCCCCGCCCTCGCCGGGAACGTGACCGCTCGCCTCGACGTCGAAGGGCAGGTAGGCCTCGTGCGCCTGGGACTTCCGGCTCACCCGGGAGTCGGCCACGTGCGCGACCCAGCCCCAGGGGCACAGCGTCGTCTCCGTACCGCCGGTGACCATGAGCGTGGCCGCGTCGTTCCGGATGTTGCGCCGGGCGTGCGCGACGGCGTCGAGCCCGCCCGCCTGCTCTCCGACGAGCACGCTGTTGGATCCCCGCATGCCGTGCCGGATGGAGACCTGGCCCGTGTTCACCGCGTAGAACCAGGCGTAGGACTGGTAGACGCTGACGAACTCGGAGCCCTGGCCCCACAGTTTCTGCAACTCGGCCTGGCCGAAGCCGTATCCGCCGGCGGCGCTGGAGGTCACGACCCCCATGTCGTAGTCGCGGAACGTCTCCGGCTCGACCCCTGCGTCGGCCAGGGCCCACTCGGTGGCCACCAGCGACATCTGAGTCGCGCGGTCGGTCTGCTTCGTCAGGCGCGAGGGGAGATGGTCCGCGCCGGTGAAGTCGCGGGCCTCGCCTGCCAGTCGGATCGGATAGCTGCTCGAGTCGAACGCGGAGACCTCACCGATCGCGTTCTTCCCCGCGAGCGACGCCTCCCAGTACTCCTCGGCGCCCACGCCGTTGGCGGCGATCACGCCGAGGCCCGTCACCACTGCCGGAGAGGCCGTCATGCCGCCTCCCCCCGGTAGGAGTTGAGGACGACCGCGCTCTGGAAGCCGCCGAATCCGCTGCCCACGCTCAGCACGGTGTTCACCGGCTGGTCGCGCGCCGTCAGCGGCACGTAGTCGAGGTCGCACTCCGGGTCGCGCGTCTCCAGGTTGGCCGTCGGCGGCACGGCGTCGTGCTCGATCGCCAGCGCGCAGCCGGCCAGTTCGATCGAGCCGATCGCGCCGAGCGAATGCCCCAGCATCGACTTGAGCGAGCTGACGGGGCGGTGGTACGCCACGTCGCCCAGGCTGCGCTTGAACGCCGCCGTCTCATGCCGGTCGTTCTGCTTGGTGCTCGAACCGTGCGCGTTGATGTAGTCGATGTCCTCGGCATTGACGCGGGCCTGACGCATCGCCGCGTCGATCGCCTCGGCCATCTCACGGCCGTCGGGCTTGAGGCCGGTCATGTGGTAGGCGTTGCTGCGCCCGGCGAAGCCGGACACCTCGGCGTAGATGTGCGCTCCGCGGCGCCGGGCCGATTCCAGCGTCTCCAGGACGAACACCGCGGCTCCCTCGCCGAGTACGAAGCCGTCCCGGTCGAAGTCGAAGGGCCTGGAGGCGTGTTCGGGGTCGTCGTTCCTCGGCGACGTGGCCCTGATCGCGTCGAAGCAGGCGACCGTGATCGGCGTGATGGGGGCGTCGGTCGCGCCGGCCAGCATCACGTCGGCGGAACCCTCGCGGATCAACTCGAAGGCGTATCCCACCGCGTCGAGGCCCGAGGTGCAGCCCGTGGAGATCACGGTGGCGGGCCCTTCCGCGCCGGCCTCCCATGCGATGTCGGAGGCGAACCTGACGGGCACCATGTACTCGAACAGCTGCGGTACGACGTCGGTGTGCCCGACGAGCCAGTCGCGGCCGGAGTCGCTCACGACCGAGTACTCCTGGTCCAGGCTCGTGCTCGCGCCGATGGCGCTGCCGATGCTCACGCCCGTACGCGCGGCCAGTGCCTCGTCGATCTCGATGCCGCTGTCGGCGATCGCCTCCCGGAGGCAGACGAGTGCGAACTGGCCGCCGCGGTCCAGCCGCCGGATCTGCAACGGCGTCAGGCCGTGGAACTCCGGCTCGAAGTCCACCTCGGCGGCGATGCGGGACCGGTAACCGTCCGCGTTGAACAGGGAGATCGTCCTGGTCGCGGACGTGCCGGACGAGATCAGTTTCCAGTAGTCGTCGGTGCCGACGCCCCCGGGCGCCGTGACTCCCATTCCCGTGATGACGACCCTGCGGTTCATCGTGGACCACCTACCTGAGGGGGCTCGGAATCCGGATTGGGCGGCTTCTCCGTGTCGACGTGCCCGAGTTCGGGCCGTGGGGCCAGCGGGCTGATGTGGTACACGAGGAACGCCGCCGTGGAACCGGCGTTGACCAGGCGGTGCCGCTGCCCGCGCCGGAACATGACCGCCTCGTCGGAGGCGACCTCCTGCTCGTCACCGTCGACCGAGACCCGCAGCGCCCCCTCGACGACGTAGACGAACTCGTCGGAATAGGGGTGGTAGTGCTCGGCGACCCGGTCGCCGGGGGCGATCCGCATCGTGCCGGTGAATCCGTCGGTCGCTCCGACCGAAGTGGGGGTGAGCAGAGCCTTGATCTCGCCGCCCTGGCGGTCGGTGGACGGTACGTCCTTCGCGGCCACCTTCAGCGCATTGCCAGTTGACACCAGATTCCCCTTCGAACGCTGAGCACATCACTGCCGCCTGCCGGAATGCCGACGGCTGCGTTGCGACAGGAACGCTAGAGACGGGGGCTTGAAGGGCTCGTGAGCCGGGCTGGTGGTACGGACCGGTGACGGGTGAGACGCGGCACCACCAGGACACCAGCGGTGTTCAAGAGCCCTGATGGATCCTCACGAGTGGTGTACGGGACCTGCTCCACCCACTGCGCGCCCGGCGCCCGACAGCCGAGTGGCAACCACCGGCGGGGAGCCGGAGGCACCGGTCGGAGCAGGTACGTCCGTCCCACGGAATCCGCCGGACCCCGGAATGCCGTCGCACTCGCGGACCGGCCGGACAGGCGCAGGCTCCTGAACGCGCTGCCGGGGTGGACGACTTGGACGCGCAATCAACCGGTAAGGGGAGAACCAACCATGACAGCTCGGAAGATCGCGCTCGTCACCGGCGGATCACGGGGCATCGGCCGCGCCACGGCGCTGCGGCTCGCCGCTGACGGCGCCGCCGTCGTCGTCAACTACCACACGAACGCGGAGGCCGCGGCCGAGGTCGTGGACGAGATCCGCAAGGGCGGTGGGGAGGCCGTCGCGGTGCAGGCCGACATCGGCGACCCCGCGCAGGTGCGGGACCTGTTCGACGCCGTGGAGGAGAACTTCGACGCCCTGGACATCTTCGTCAACAACGCCAACACCTCCGCCACGTTCTCGACGATCGCCGACGCCCCTGACGAGCACTTCGACACGAGCTTCCTGACCAACACCCGGTCGATCTTCGTCTCGATGCGGGAGGCCGCCCGGCGGCTGCGGTGCGACGGACGGATCATCTTCGTCTCCAGCGGCGTGACCAGGATGCACATCCCGCAGTTCGGTCTCTACGCGGCGACCAAGGCGGCCGGGGAACAGCTGATCCGGACCCTCTCCCACGAGTGCGGCACGCGCGGAATCACCGCGAACAGCGTCGTGCTCGGCCCCGTCCGCAGCGCCTCATTCGACGACCGTCCCGGCGGCGCCGCCGAAGGCATCGCGAAGCAGACGCCCCTCGGCCGCATCGGCGAGCCCGAGGACGCCGCGGAGGTCATCGCCTTCCTGGCGTCCAACGCGGGACGCTGGATCACCGGGCAAGCGGTCAACGCGGGCGGCGGACTGTACTGAACGGGTATGTCGCCTCGCGGGTGGAGGCCCACCGGGCCGGGGCCCGGCACGACGCGAAATACGCGCACGTGCCCGCCCCGGCGTGGTGCGCCGGAGCGACCGCAGGGACCTAGAAGCCCAGCCGGCGCAGCTGCTTGGGGTCGCGCTGCCAGTCCTTGGCGACCTTCACGTGCAGGTCCAGATAGACGGGAGTGCCCAGCAGCGCCTCGATGTGGACGCGCGAGGTGGACCCGACCTCCTTGAGGCGCTTGCCCTTCGGGCCGATCACGATGCCCTTCTGGCTGGGGCGCTCCAGGAAGATGTTGGCGTGGATGTCGAGCAGGGGGCGGTCCGCCGGCCTGTCCTCGCGGGGCAGCATCTCCTCGACGACGACCGCGATGGAGTGCGGCAGCTCGTCCCGTACGCCCTCCAGCGCCGCCTCCCGGATCAGCTCGGCGACCATGACCTGCTCCGGCTCGTCCGTGAGGTCGCCGTCGGGGTAGAGCTGCGGGCCCTCGGGGAGCAGCGGGACCAGCAGATCGGCCAGGAGCGCGACCTGCTCGCCTGCGACCGCCGAGACCGGGACGATCTCGGCCCACTCGATCCCCGTCTCCCTGCCGAGCTGGTCGACGGCGATCAGCTGCGAGGCCAGCGCCCGGGAGTCGACGAGATCGGACTTGGTGACGACCGCCACCTTCGGGGTCCGCTTGAGACCGGCCAGTTCGGCGGCGATGAAGCGGTCACCGGGACCGATCTTCTGGTCGGCCGGCAGGCAGAAGCCGATGACGTCGACCTCGGCCCACGTCGTGCGGACGACGTCGTTGAGCCGCTCCCCCAGCAGCGTGCGCGGCTTGTGCAGGCCCGGGGTGTCGACGAGGACGAGCTGTGCCTCGGGGCGGTGCACGATTCCGCGCACCGTGTGCCGCGTGGTCTGCGGGCGGTTGGAGGTGATCGCGACCTTCGTGCCCACCAGCGCATTGGTGAGAGTCGACTTGCCCGCGTTGGGGCGGCCGACGAAGCACGCGAAGCCTGAGCGGTGCGGGGCGTCGGCGGCGTCGTCGGCCGGTGAGGCCTTGTGAGCTGGGGAAGCCGGGGAAGGTGCATCCATGGCGACCATTGTCCCCGATCGGGTGAGTGCCCCCGACCGTCCGGCCGCCCCGGAAGGCCTCAGCCCGCCGCGACCGTGGCGCGCAGACTGCCGTCGGGGCCCGCCAGCAGGACGGTCGTCGCAGCACCCGACAGGTCGTGCACCGCCGAGAGATCCGCCTTGGGGATCAGCTCGGCCTCGGTGACCACTGCCGCGGCCTCCAGGGACGACGCCCCGGACGCGACCGCCATCGCCACCGCCGTCTGCAGGGCGCTCAGTTGAAGAGAGGCCAAGTCGACCGAACCCGCCACATAGGTGCGGCCGGTCTCGTCCCGTACGGCCGCACCCTCGGGCACGCCGTTGCGGGCGCGGGCGCTGCGCGCCAGCGTCAGGAGCTTGCGGTCCTCGGGGTCCAGTGCCTGGTCACTCTGGTCGCTCATGCGACCGAGCATATGACGCGCGCCTCCCAGGCCTTCCATGGGTGTGCCGCCGGGCGCAGCGCCCTGCTCAGGGCCGGTCGAGCAGGAGCCGTTCACGCCGGGGCAGGCCGGCGACCACCAGGTCGTAGGAGTCCTCGACCAGGTCCCGGACCATGCGCTCCGGGAGGGTGCCGTCGATCACGACGGTGTTCCAGTGCCGCTTGTTCAAGTGGTATCCCGGCGAGACGGCGGCATGCGCTTGACGCAGCTGCACGGCCAGCTCGGGCTCGCACTTCAGGCTCACCCGCAGGGGGCTGTCGTCGAGGGAGCAGAAAGCGAAGATCTTCCCGCCGACCTTGAAGGCCGACAGCCCGGGACTGCCCGGGAACGGACGGTCCTCGACGGCTCCGTTCAGCGAGAGGCAGTACGTCCGCAGCTGGTCCGGCGTCATGCGCTCAAGGATCCCACCGGGCGGCCGAAGGCGCCGCGGACCCCGGATCCGAGAGCGGACCCGGCAGCCCCCGACGCCGGCCCGTCCCGGCCCTGGCCCTGGCGAGCGGTCACACGTTGGCGGGCTCGTCCGCGGAACGGTCGTCCGAGGCCTCAGCCGAACGGATCGGCTCCACCAGCACCGTGACGATCCGGTTCCGGCGCCCGGCCGGGGCCTCGGCCGTCAGCCGCAGCGCGGTGAGCGTCGGGTCGGACCTGTCCTCCGTGACGTCGACCGTCGCCGTGGCTCCGGCGATGGGCACACGGCCCAGCGACTTCGCCAGCAGGCCGCCGACCGTCTCCACGTCCTCGTCGTCCAGACCGATCAAGTCGTACAGCTCGCCGAGATCGCCGATGTCGAGCCGGGCGGTGACGCGGTAACGCCCCTCGCCCAGGTCGTCGACGGGGGGCAGTTCACGGTCGTACTCGTCGGTGATCTCGCCGACGATCTCCTCGAGGATGTCCTCGATGGTCACGATGCCGGCCGTACCGCCGTACTCGTCGATGACGACGGCGACATGGATGCGGTCCTGCTGCATCTCACGCAGCAGATCGCCCGCGTTCTTGGTGTCCGGTACGAACGTCGCCGGGCGCATGGCCGTGGAGACCAGCTCCGTCTCCGCCTCACGGCTGATGTGCACCCTGCGCGCGAGGTCCTTGAGATAGACCACGCCGACGATGTCGTCCTCGCTCTCCCCGACGACCGGGATGCGCGAGAAACCCGAGCGCAGGGCGAGCGTGAGCGCCTGCCGTATGGTCTTGAACCGCTCGATGGTGATCAGGTCGGTGCGCGGCACCATCACCTCGCGCACGATCGTGTCGCCGAGCTGGAAGACGGAGTGAACCATCTTCCTCTCGTCCGCCTCGATCAACGACTCCTGCTCGGCGAGGTCGACCATCGCCCGCAGCTCCGCCTCACTCGCGAACGGGCCCTTGCGGAAGCCCTTGCCGGGGGTCAGCGCGTTACCCACCAGGATGAGCAACTGCGGCACGGGACCGAGGATCCGCACGAGCGGCACCAGCACGTACGAGGCGGCCGTGGCCGTGTTCAATGGATGCTGACGGCCGATGGTGCGGGGCGAGACGCCGATCGCGACGTAGCTGACGAGAACCATCACGCCCATCGCGACCAGCAACGCCTGCCAGGTCCCCTCGAAGAAGCGCAGACAGGTGTAGGTGACCAGGACGCCCGAGGCGACCTCGCACGCGACGCGCACCAGCAGCGCCAGGTTGAGGTAGCGGGTGGGGTCGGCCGCGACGACCGCCAGGCGCTCCGCGCCGCGGCGCCCCTGCCGGACGGCCTCCTCGGCGCGGTAGCTGGTCGTACGCGCGAGCCCCGCCTCCGCACAGGCGGCCAGCCACGCGATGACGACCAGCAGGATCGCCGCGGCGATGAACTGCGCGGTCACGAGGTGGTGGTGGGGGCCGGAGACGGGCCTGTCAGGCCCCTCTCTTCACGCCAGCCGTCGAGGATCGCGGACTGCAGACCGAACATCTCCGCCTTCTCGGCCGCCTCCTCGTGGTCGTAGCCCAGCAGGTGCAGCACACCGTGGACGGTGAGCAATTGGAGCTCCTCGTCCATGGAGTGCTGCGTCGGGGCGTCGGCCCCCTGCTGCTCGGCGACCTCCGGGCAGAGCACGATGTCGCCGAGGAGGCCCTGCGGCGGCTCCTCCTCGTCCCGTACGGGCGGGCGCAGCTCGTCCATCGGGAAGGACATCACGTCCGTGGGGCCGGGCAGATCCATCCACTGCAGGTGCAGCTGCTCCATGGCGTCGGCGTCGATGACGATCACCGAGAGCTCGGAGAGAGGGTGGATGCGCATGCGGCTCAGGGAGTAGCGCGCGATGTCCAGCAGCGCGGACTCGTCGACCTTGCGGCCGGATTCGTTGTTGACGTCGATCGTCATGGTGGCGTCGGCTCAGCGCTTTCCGTTGCCGTGGCGGTCGCCGGACTTTCCGGCGGGGGCGCTCTGCCCGACGCCGGAGGCGGCACTGCTGTCGAAGCGCTCGTAGGCGTCGACGATGCGGCCCACGAGCTTGTGGCGCACCACGTCGGAGCTGTCGAGCATGGAGAAGTGCACGTCGTCCACGCCGTCCAGGATCTCGCGCACCTGCCGCAGACCGCTCTTCGTGCCCCCCGGCAGGTCGACCTGGGTCACGTCGCCGGTGATGACGATCTTCGACTCGAAGCCCAGGCGGGTGAGGAACATCTTCATCTGCTCGGGGTTCGTGTTCTGCGCCTCGTCGAGAATGATGAAGGCGTCATTGAGGGTACGGCCACGCATGTATGCCAGGGGCGCGACCTCGATCGTCCCGGCGGCCATCAGGCGCGGGATGGAGTCGGGGTCGAGCATGTCGTGCAGGGCGTCGTAGAGCGGCCGCAGATACGGGTCGATCTTCTCGTAGAGCGTGCCGGGCAGGAAGCCGAGGCGCTCCCCCGCCTCGACGGCGGGCCGCGTCAGGATGATCCGGTTGACCTGCTTGGACTGCAGGGCCTGAACGGCCTTGGCCATGGCGAGGTAGGTCTTGCCGGTGCCGGCGGGGCCGATGCCGAAGACGACCGTGTGCTTGTCGATCGCGTCGACGTACCGCTTCTGGTTCAGCGTCTTGGGACGGATCGTGCGGCCGCGGTTGGAGAGGATGTTCTGCGTGAGGACCTCGGCCGGTGTCTCACCTGCGGAGTCCCTGCCGTCCTGCTGGTCGCGGAGCATGGCGATCGAGCGCTCGACGGCGTCCTCCGTCATGGGCTGACCGGTGCGCAGGACCAGCATCATCTCGTCGAAGAGGCGCTGGACGAGGTCGACCTCGGTGGCCTCGCCGGTCGCGCTGATCTCGTTGCCCCGCACGTGGATGTCGGCGGTGGGGAACGCCTGCTCGATCACGCGAAGCAGGGAGTCACCTGAACCCAGCACCGTCACCATCGGATGCTTGGCCGGAACCGTGAAGCGGGCAGTCGCCTGCTGGGAGCCCGCCTGATTCGTCGTTGTCTGCGTCATGGGTGACCCGGTCGGGCCTTCCTCATCCCTCTCTTGTCCTGCGGGTGATGGGCTTCCAAGAATACGACGCCCCACTGACAAGCCAGAACGCTTTTGCGGTCCCCGGCTCAGCGCCCGGCCCTACCGGGACGGCCTGCTGCGCCCGAAGCCGATCGTGGGGACCGCCCGGCGCAGCGGCCCCGGAGGACCGCAGCCGGTGAGGACCGCGTCGAGGAAGGCGTAGCTCCCGCCGCTGCCGGTGCTCTCCTGGGTACGGGGCCGGGCCTGGCGCCACCAGGCGGCGATCTCGGGCCAGCCGGGCGCCGAGAGCGAGCCCCCGAACTCCTGCACCGACAGCGCCGCGGTCAGACCCGCGAAGGCCAGCCGGTCGGCGAGCGGCCAGCCGGCGAGCGACGCCACGACGAAGCCCGCGACGAAGACGTCCCCCGCTCCAGTGGTGTCCAGTGCCTCGACGGGGATGGCGGGGATGTCCGCCGTCTCGCCCGTGGCGGAGTCGACGGCGTAGCTGCCCTGCGAGCCGAGCGTGACCACTGCCAGGGGGACCCGCTCGGCGAGTGCCCGGGCGGCGGTGCGCGGGCAGTCGGTGCCGGTGTAGCGCATGGCCTCCTGCGCGTTGGGCAGGAACGCCTCGCAGTGGGCCAGGTCCGGCAGCGCCGAGAGGTCCCAGCGCCCGGTGTCGTCCCAGCCGACGTCGGCGAAGATGCGGCTGCCCCGCCGGGCGGCGGTGGCGATCCACTCCTGGCCCTCGCCGGGAACCAGCGAGGTCACGCAGGCGCGGGCGCGGGGCGGGCAGTCGGAGGTCGCGCGGTCGCCGGCGGCATCGCCCCCGGATCCTCCGAGAGGAACGCCGCCGGGCCCGAAGCCCGCGTGGGAGGCCGCACTCTCCTTGGGCGGCGCCTCGTGGCCGTGGGAGATCATCGTCCGCTCGCCCTCGTACGCCATGGAGACCGTCACGGGCGAGTGCCAGCCGGGGACGGTGTGGGAGGGGGCGAGGTCGATGCCCTCCCCTTTCTCGAGGGCCTCGCGGCAGTAGTCCCCGTACATGTCGTCGCCGAACGCGGCGGCGAGCGAGGTGCGCAGGCCGAGCCGGGCCAGGGCGGTGGCCATGTTGGCCACGCCGCCGGGGCTCGACCCCATTCCGCGTGCCCAGGACTCGGTGCCGCGTACGGGAGCGGAGTCCAGTCCGGTGAAGATGATGTCGAGGAAGACCGTGCCGGTCAGATAGACGTCGCAGGCCGGATCGCCGGGGACCCGGAGTGCGTCGAGCGGGTCGAAGGCGTGGCCGGGACGGACGTCGGCGTGCCCCTGATGGGTCTCGTGCGCACGCTTCAGTCCCTCCGCACTGTTGCCTGGACCGTCTGTTCCCTGCCCCGCGCCCGTACTCACCGTGGACTCCTTCGACACCGTCGCTGCTTCGACTGGTGTATCCGGTGTACCGCGTCGGTGCGGCCCCGGGCCAACCGCGCCACGTGCGGCGGCATGCATCGGGCGTACGGCCACTCATGTGCACGCAGCCCTTCCCGGGTGGATCAGGAGGGCTGCCCTGGCTGGGACGTCAGGCGTCGCAGTGGTCGTGGCAGCGGACCGGGGTGCCCGCCGGAACCCCCGGAGGAGTGAGGCGGCGCCGGCCGCGGGAGCCGTTACGTCCGTCGCGTCCACGGTTCTGCGCACCTCGTGCTGCTCCGGCCTCCTCCGTGCCTCCGGTCTTCGGGCAGCCGGGTGTGCGGGAGTTGAGGGTCACCAGCGGGGGAGAGTGGGACTGATCCAGCCGGGGTCGGCCTTGCGCATGGCCGCTGCGTCGTCGCGGTCGCGCATCGTGCCGTCGTCCTGGAGCCAGCGCTCGTGCAGGGCGGCGAGCCTGTCGCGGTCGAGTTCGACGCCGAGACCTGGTGCGTCGCCTACGTCGACGCACCCGTCGCGGAAGGTCAGCCGCCGTGTGAGGACGTCCTCGGTCTGCCACGGGTAGTGGCTGTCGCAGGCGTAGTCGAGGTTGGGGACGGTCGCGGCGACGTGGGTCATCGCCGCGAGGCTGATTCCCAGATGGGTGTTGGAGTGCATGGAGAGGCCGACGCCGAACGTGCGGCACACGGCGGCCAGTTCGCGCGTGCGGGCGAGGCCGCCCCAGTAGTGGTGGTCGCTCAGGACGACCTGGACGGCGCCGGTGGCGAACGCCTCGGGGACCTCGGGGAAGGTCGTCACGCACATGTTGGTCGCCAGGGGGACGCCGGCCTCCTCGGCGACCTCCGCCATGCCCGGCGTACCGGTGGTCGGGTCCTCCAAGTACTGGAGTACGTCGCGGAGTTCGGCGGCGACCTTCAGCGACGTCGCCACGGACCAGACGCCGTTGGGGTCGAGCCTGAGCGGCGCGCCGGGGAACGCCTCGGCCAGCGCCCGTACGGCGGCGATCTCCTGCGCGGGTTCGTGGACGCCGCCCTTGAGCTTGAAGGAGCGGAAACCGTAGTCGCGGACGAAGCGGCGGGCCTGCTCGACGATCCCGGCAGGGTCGACGGCCTCGCCCCAGTCGTCCGGCTCGCCCTCGCCGCCGGGGTGCTGTGCCCAGCGGTAGAAGAGGTAGGCGCTGTATTCGACGCGGTCGCGCACCTTGTGCCCGAGCAACGCGTGCACGGGCAGGCCCTTGGCCTTGCCGAGAACGTCGAGGAAGGCGACCTCGAAGGCTGAGGCGACCGAGAGCCGGAGCTTGTCGGCCGTCTGGACGCCGCGGGTCCCGCCGACGTCGAAGGCGTCATGGACGCGCGACGAGGCGACCTCGAAGGTGGCAGCGAGTGCGAACAGGCCGTTCAGATCGCTGACTTGGCGCCCCGGCAGGGCGTTCGCCAACGGCCGGGCGAGCTCGAGGTACTTGCTGTCGCCGTAGGTCTCGCCGACGCCGGTCACTCCGCCGGCCGTGACGACCTCGACGATGAGCCGTGCCGCGTAAGGCTGGTGCACGCCCTGGCTGTTGAGCAGCGGGGGGTCGGAGACGAGGACAGGGGTGAGCCGTACTTCGGTGACGGTCAGGTCGGCGGTCATGCGGCGGCTCCCTGTCATGGCTCCTGCTGTCTCCGTACATAGATGCTGTCTACGTACGGAGATGGAGGCTATGGAGGTGAACGCCGAGGGTCAAGACTTCGCGCCGCTCCGGCTGCCTCCCGGACGCAGAACGCCGCCCGCCCGGAGACCGGTGCGGGCGGCGAGTCGACGGGCCGGATGCCGCGTCATCTGTGCGTGCGGGCGGACCCGGCTCCTTCCGTCGAACCGGACTCCTCGCGCTCCCCGGCGTCCGGCGCCGGATCCGCCGGGGCCTCCCCAGCGTCCGAGGCGTTACGCGCCCCTTCGGCCTTCGCCGTCCCTCCGGCTCCGAACTCCGCCTCGTCGGGCGAGGACTTCGGCCGGGACTTCGAAAGAAACTTCGGCTGGGACTTCGATCCGGCCGAGAAGCCGAGGCGGCGGGCGACCGGTTCGGCCCAGCGCGCGGCGAGCGGTCCGACGATGACGAGGATGAGGACGTACGCGGTGGCCAGCGGGCCGATGCGCGGCTCCGCCCCCGCAGCGAGCCCGGCGATGACGATGGAGAACTCGCCCCGTGCCACCAGCGTCCCCCCTGCTCGCCATCGGCCGGCCGGCCTGATGCCCGCGCGGCGCGCCGCGTACCAGCCGGTGGCGATCTTCGTGAGGGCGGTGACGACGGCGAGGATCAGCGCAGGCACGAGGACGGGCGGAATCTGCGAGGGCTCGGTGGACAGGCCGAAGAAGACGAAGAAGACCGCCGCGAACAGATCGCGCAGCGGGGTCAGCAGACTGTGCGCACCTTCGGCGACCTCGTCGGACAGGGCGATGCCGACGAGGAAGGCGCCCACGGCCGCGGAGACCTGGAGCTCCTGGGCGATTCCGGCCACCAGGAGCGTGAGCCCGAGCACGACCAGCAGGAGCATCTCGGCGTTGTCGGAGGAGACCACGCGGCTGATCAGACGGCCGTGCCGGAGCGCCACATAGAGCACGGCGCCGACCGTGCCGAGGGAGATCAGCAGCGTCAGCGCACCGCCGGCCAGGCTCACGCCCGCGAGAAGGGCGGTGAGGATCGGCAGATACACGGCCATGGCCAGGTCCTCGATGACGAGCACTCCGAGGACGACGGGCGTCTCACGGTTGCCGAGGCGGCCGAGGTCGCCGAGGACCTTGGCAATGACGCCGGAGGAGGAGATCCAGGTGACCCCGCCCAGGACGACCGCCGCGACGGGCCCCCAGCCGAGGATGAGCGCGGCCGCCGCGCCCGGCACCGCGTTGAGCGCGAAGTCGACCACTCCGGAGGGGTATTGGGTCTTGAGGTTGGTGACGAGTTCGGAGGCGCTGTACTCCAGGCCGAGCAGGAGGAGCAGCAGGATGACGCCGATCTCGGCGCCGGTGGCGACGAATTCCTCGCTGGCCTGGAGGGGCAGGAGGCCTCCGTGGCCGAAGGCGAGCCCGGCGAGCAGATAGAGGGGGATGGGCGAGAAGCCCACGCGTCCGGCGAAGCGTCCGAGGAGTCCCAGGGCGAGGATGATCGCCCCGAGTTCGATGAGCATGGCGGTAGTGCTGTGGCGCTGGTCTCCTTCGCGGGGATCGGCGCCGCCCCCGAGGAGAACTTCGCCTCCCGCGGCTGGAGCGCCCGGGAGTGGGCCGGGGCACGTGAACGGCTCGCCGCACGCGGCTGGCTGGACTCCTCCGGCAAGGCCACCGACCGCGGCCGGCGCAAACGTGAGGAGATCGAGCGGCGTACGGACGAACTGGCCGCCGCGCCGTACCGCGCGCTGGGCGCCGAGGGCTGCGCACGGCTGGCGGAGGGGGTCGCTCCCGTACTGGGCGCCGTACTTCAGGCCGGGATGCTGCCGGCGCAGTCGACGCTGGGGATCCTGACGGTGCCGGCACCGGGGCCGCGTGAACCGGAGGCGGTCCAGGCGTGAGGTGAGTGACGGCCGGGGCTGGTGTGATGCCGGAACCCGCGTGAGGATGGCCGGGTGGTCACGGTCGAGACACCTCGCCTGATTCTGCGCCGCTGGCGGGATGAAGACGTCCCGGCACTCGCCGCAGTCAACGCCGACCCCGAGGTGATGCGGTGGATCGGTGACGGCTCGGCACTCGACGAGCCGCAGACCCGCTCCAGGATCGAGGCGATGGAGCAGGAGTGGGAGGCGAAGGGGCACGGCCTCTTCGCCGTCGAGGTCCGGGCGACGGCTCAACTCGCGGGCTTCACCGGCCTGTCGGTGCCGCTCTTCCTGCCCGAGATCCTGCCGGCGGTCGAGATCGGATGGCGGCTGGGAAGGTCCTTCTGGGGCAGGGGGCTGGCGATCGAGGCAGCTGCGGCCGTGATGCGGTTCGGGTTCCGCGACCGCGGTCTGGAGGAGATCGTGAGCATCGCCCAGGTCGGCAACGACGCGTCGGAACGCGTCATGGAGAAACTGGGGATGCGCGTGGCGAGAGAGCTCGAGGTCGCGGACCGGCCGGTCCGGGTGCACGTGCTGACCAGAGGCGAGTACGAGGCGGCGCGATGAAGCGCTGCCCGGCCCGCGTGTGAGCGCCGGCCGTCATCAACACCGCGGACGGGCGCCCGAGTTCAGGGAGGGCATCTCCGTAAGGCCGCTCCTCCCCCGTCGGGCCGATGCGGTGTTCGTTCCGGTGCCGGCCTCTAGTGCTCCTTCTGAGCCAGGCTCAGCAGATGGCCCGCCAGCGCCTGTCCCCCGTCCGGGGCACGGCTGATGAGCAGCAGCGTGTCGTCTCCGGCGATGGTGCCGATGATGTCGTGCACGCCGGCCTGGTCGATGGCCGAGGCGAGGAACTGCGCGGCGCCCGGAGGGGTGCGCAGGACCACCAGGTTCGCCGACGCCTCGGCGGAGATGAGGAGTTCACCCGCGAGACGGGCCATGCGGGCCTCGCTTGCGGACTCCCCCAACGGCGCCTTGGGCGTGCGGTCGCCGCCCTCGCTCGGCACCGCGTAGATCAGCTCGCCGCCCGTGTTGCGGATCTTCACCGCACCCAGCTCGTCCAGGTCACGGGAGAGCGTGGCCTGGGTGACGGAGAGCCCGTCGTCGGCGAGGAGCTTGGCGAGCTGACTCTGCGAGCGGACCGGCTGACGGTTGAGAATGTCGACGATCCGGCGGTGCCTTGCCGTGCGGGTCTGCGGTACGGCCTGGCCCCCGTAACCGTTTCCCAGCTCCTGCTCGTGCGCGTACCCCTCGGTCATCGCCCCGATCCCCTCCGGCTCATCGGCTCGTACTCCCGCCGTCCGCCGCGTCCAGGACTCCGGGCAGGGCTCGGACGAGGGCGTCCACCTCGTCCTCGGTGACGATCAGCGGAGGCGCGAGCCGTACGACATCCGGCGCGACCGCGTTGACCAGGAACCCAGCGTCCTGAGCCGCTTGCTGCACTTGAGGTGCGACGGGCTCGGTGAGCACGATACCCAGCAGCAGTCCGGTACCGCGGACCCGCTCGACGAGCGGATGTCCGATCGACCAGATCGCGTCACGCAGTCGCGCCCCCAACCGCCCCGCCCGTACGGGCAGATCCTCCTCCTCCAGGGTCTCCAGCACCGCGAGGGCCGCCGCGCACGAGACCGGGTTGCCGCCGAAGGTGGAGCCGTGCTGACCGGGTGTGAGGAGCCCGGCCGCCTCGCCGAAGAGCATGGTCGCTCCCAGCGGCAGCCCGCCGCCGAGTCCCTTCGCGAGGGTGATGATGTCCGCTTCCACACCCTGCGCCTGGGAGGCGAACCAGTGGCCGGTACGTCCGATACCTGTCTGGATCTCGTCCATGACGAGCAGCGTGCCGGTGGCCCGGGTGATCTCGCGGGCCGCGGTGAGATAGCCCTGTGGCGGTACGACGACGCCGTTCTCCCCCTGCACGGGTTCGAGGATGACGAGCGCGGTGTCGGTGGTGACGGCTGCGCGGAGGGCTTCGGTGTCGCCGTACGGCACGTGTGTGACGTCGCCGGGCAGCGGTTCGAACGGCGCCTGCTTCGCGGGCTGTCCGGTCAGGGCGAGAGCGCCCATGGTGCGGCCGTGGAAGCCGCCTTCGGTCGCGACCATGTGGGTGCGGCCGGTGCGGCGGCCTGCCTTGACCGCGGCTTCGACGGCCTCCGCACCCGAGTTGCAGAAGTAGACGCGTCCGGGCCGCCCGGCCAGTTCCAGCAGCCGTTCGGCGAGTGCGACCGGAGGCTCGGCGATGAAGAGGTTGGAGACGTGGCCGAGCGTGGCGATCTGCTCCGAGACGGCCCGTACGACCGCGGGATGGGCGGTGCCCAGCGCGTTGACGGCGATGCCGCCGACGAAGTCCGTGTAGGCGTTGCCCTGCGCATCCCAGAGAGTGGCGCCCTCACCGTGCGTCAGCGGGATGCGAGGCGTGCCGTAGTTGTCCATCAGCGCGGACTGCCAGCGCCGGGTGAGCTCGGAGTTGGCGGCCCCCGCCTTGTCGGCTGCCTCGTCCTCGGCCGGGTTCGCTGGGCCGTTCGCTGCGCCGCCGGCCGCGTCTGTCGCTGTCATGGCGTGGGCTCCCCCTCGCGCTTGTCCGGCACGACCATGGTGCCGATGCCTTCGTCGGTGAAGATCTCCAGCAGGATGGAGTGCTGTACGCGGCCGTCCAGGACGCGTGCGGTGCGCACCCCGTTGCGTACGGCGTGCAGACAGCCCTCCATCTTCGGGACCATGCCGCTCGCCAGATCCGGGAGCAGCTTCTCCAGCTCGGTGGCCGTGAGTTCGCTGATGACCTCGTCGCTGTCCGGCCAGTCCGCGTAGAGGCCCTCGACGTCGGTGAGCACCATCAGCGTCTCGGCCCCCAGCGCCGCGGCGAGGGCCGCGGCGGCGGTGTCGGCGTTGACGTTGTAGACACCCGTGCCGTCGCTCCCGTCCCCGGCCTCGTCAGCGCTGCGGGCGATGGAGGAGATGACGGGGATCCGCCCGTCGTCCAGCAGCGCCCGGATCGCGCCGGTCTCGATGCTGTCGATCTCCCCGACCCGGCCTATGTCGACCAGCTCGCCGTCGACATTCGCGTAGCGCTTGGTGGCCGCCATGATGTGCGCGTCCTCGCCGGTCATGCCGACGGCCAGGGGACCGTGCTGGTTGAGCAGGTTGACCAGCTCTCGCTGCACCTGTCCGGCCAGCACCATCCGTACGACGTCCATCGTCTCCGGAGTGGTCACCCGCAAGCCGGCCTTGAACTCCGACTCCAGGCCGAGCCGTTCCAGCTGCGCGCTGATCTGCGGGCCGCCGCCGTGCACGACGACGGGACGGAGCCCGGCCTGCCGCAGGAAGACGACGTCCTGGGCGAAGGCGGCCTTCAGCTCGTCGTCCACCATGGCGTTGCCGCCGAACTTGATGACGACGGTCGCGCCGTTGTGACGGGTCAGCCAGGGCAGGGCCTCGATGAGGATCTGCGCCTTGGGCAGTGCGGTGTGCCTGCGGGTGGGATGAAGCGGAGTGCTCATGAGCTGTACGCGCTGTTCTCGTGGACGTAGTCGGCCGTCAGGTCGTTGGTCCAGATGACCGCGCCCTGATCACCGGCGGCGAGGTCGGCCGTGATGGCGATCTCGCGGTAGCGCATGTCGACCTTGTCCCGGTCCTCGCCGGCCGCGCCGTTCTGGCAGACCCACACGCCGTTGATGGCGACGTTCAGCGTGCCGGGTTCGAATGCCGCTCCGGTGGTGCCGATCGCGGACAGCACGCGGCCCCAGTTGGGGTCCTCACCGTGCAGCGCGCACTTGAGGAGGTTGTTGCGGGCGATGGAACGGCCGACCTCGACCGCGTCCTCCTCGCTCGCGGCGCCCACCACCTCGATCCGGATGTCCTTGGAGGCACCCTCGGCGTCCCGGATCAGCTGCTGCCCCAGGTCGTCGCACACCGCGCGTACGGCTTCGGCGAACTCCCCGCGTTCGGGCACCACTTCGGAGGCGCCGGAGGCGAGCAGCAGCACCGTGTCGTTCGTCGACATGCAGCCGTCGGAGTCGACCCGGTCGAAGGTCGTACGGGTCGCGGCGCGCAGCGCCTCGTCCAGCACCGCCGAGTCGACGTCGGCGTCCGTCGTCAGCACCACCAGCATGGTGGCCAGTCCCGGCGCCAGCATGCCGGCGCCCTTGGCCATTCCGCCGACGGTCCACGCCCCGGCCTTCCCGGGCCCTGAGCCTCCGCCTTCGCGGACGGCGGTCTTGTGCACCGTGTCCGTGGTCTTGATGGCGATGGCGGCCTTCTCGCCGCCGTGCGCGGAGAGCTGCCCGGCAGCCTCGCCGATCCCCGGCAGCAGCTTGTCCATGGGCAGCCGGATGCCGATCAGGCCCGTGGAGGCGACGGCGATCTCACCGGCGCTGTGACCGAGCACCCGGGCCGCCTCCTCGGCGGTGGCATGGGTGTCCTGGAAGCCCAGCGGGCCCGTACAGGCGTTGGCGCCACCGGAGTTGAGCACGACGGCGGAGACGGCGCCGCCCTTGAGCACCTGTTCGGACCAGAGCACCGGCGCGGCCTTGACGCGGTTCGCGGTGAAGACGCCCGCGGCCTCCCGGCGCGGCCCGTCGTTGACGACGAGCGCCAGGTCCGGGCCGCCGCTGTCCTTGATCCCGGCCGCGATGCCCGCAGCCGTGAACCCCTTCGCCGCTGTCACGCTCACTCTGCTTCTCCGTTCGCTTCGCCGATGGCCGGTGCCGGGACGTACGCGCCGCTCACGGGGCGATGCCCACGGCCGGCAGGCCGAGCTCCTCGGGATACCCGAGGGCGATGTTCATGCTCTGGACGGCGCCGCCGGCCGTCCCCTTGGTGAGGTTGTCCAGAGCGCTGACGACGATCAGGCGGCCCGCGTCCGCGTCGAGGGCGACCTGAATCTGGACGTTGTTCGAACCGGTGACGGACGCCGTCGCAGGCCATGCGTCCTCGGGGAGCAGCGTGACGAACTGCTCGTCCTGGTAGGCCTTTTCGTACGCCGCCCGCAGCGCTTCCACCCCCGTGCCGGGCACCGCCTTCGCGCTGCACGTGGCGAGGATGCCGCGTGGCATGGGGGCGAGGGTCGGGGTGAAGGAGACGCTGACCCGCCGGCCCGCCGCCGCCGAGAGGTTCTGGATCATCTCGGGTGTGTGACGGTGTACTCCCCCGACGCCGTACGGGCTCATCGAGCCCATCACCTCGCTGCCCAGCAGGTGCGGCTTGAGCGCCTTGCCGGCGCCCGACGTCCCGGTCGCCGCGACGACGACGGCCTCGGGCTCGGCCAGGCCCGCCGCGTAGGCGGGGACGAGCGCGAGGGAGACGGCGGTCGGGTAGCAGCCGGGCACCGCGATGCGCTTGGAGCCCTGCAACGCGGCGCGGGCACCGGGCAGTTCAGGCAGGCCGTACGGCCAGGTGCCGGCATGCGGAGTGCCGTAGAAGCGCTGCCAGTCCTGGGCGTCGGAGAGCCGGAAGTCCGCGCCGCAGTCCACGACGAGCACTCCCTCGCCGAGCTCCTCGGCGACGGCGGCGGACTGCCCGTGCGGCAGCGCCAGGAAGACGACGTCGTGTCCGGCCAGGGCGGAGGTGGTGGTCTCCTCCAGCACGCGGTCCGCGTACGGAGTCAGGTGCGGCTGCACCGCGCCGAGCCGGGCTCCCGCGTTGGAGTTCGCCGTGAGCGCCCCGACCTCGACCTGGGGATGGGCGGCCAGCAGGCGCAATATCTCCCCGCCCGCGTATCCGCTCGCCCCCGCGACCGCTGCTCGCACTGCCATCGAACCCTCCTCGTCGATAGCATGACTATACGTAGCTCAGCAGCTTTATGCAAAAGGCGGAACGATACAGCTCCGCTCGGCTGTGCGACCGAGATCTTCAGTTGGCGGACGTTGGCGGACGGACACAGGCCCTCGGTCGTTGAAGCCACGCAGCCTCGGAGGTCGGCCCGAAGCAGAGGGGCACTCGGTCGCGGAGCCGCGGAGTCACAGGAATCGGCGGAGAGGAGCCACGGCGGTCTCCTTCAGGCGCTGTGTGGCCGGACGCTTGTGCCAGCGGCCCGCCGCCATGCGTTCGCTGAGCAGCAGGTCCTGGTTGAAGTGGCTGTCCAGGCTGGCGGTGAAGGTCTCGTCGAGTACCGCGAGCATCACTTCCTCGTCATGGTCGAGGGAGCGCCGGTTGAAGTTGGTCGAGCCGATCAGCGAGGCGACCCGGTCGATGGTGAGGACCTTGGCGTGCATCATCGTCGGCTGGTACTGCCAGATCCGCACCCCGCAGGACAGCAGGTCATCGTAGAAGCGCTGGCCCGCCAGCTGGCAGACCCGCTTGTCGGTGTGTGGCCCGGGGAGAAGGACCTCCACCTCCACTCCCCTTCGGGCAGTCCGGCACAGCAGATCGATGAAGTGCTCGTCCGGCGCGAAGTAGGCGGTCGCGATCCGTACTCGCTCCTCCGCGGACTCGAGAACCACGCGGATGAGGGTCTGCATGTCCTGCCAGCCGAAACTGGCCGAGCCGCGAACGACTTGAACCATGGACTCGCCCTGCGGGCTGAGGTCGATGAACCGGTCGCGGTCGTCGAAGAGTTCGTGGTGGCATTCTGCCCAGTTCTGCGCGAAGGCGGCGGCGATGCCGTCCACGGCCGGGCCGCGGACCTCGACGTGCGTGTCTCGCCACTCGCGCGCGTTGCGGGCGTCGCCGCACCACTCTTCGGCGATGCCGACACCGCCGGTGAAGGCGACCTGTTCGTCGACCACCAGCGCCTTGCGGTGGCAGCGGTGATTCTGCTTGAGCGGCGAGAGCCACAACGGTTTGCGGAACCACGCCACGTCGGCCCCCGCCTGCTCCATCATCTGCAGGAGGTCCTTCTCGATCAGCCGGCTCCCGAAGCCGTCGAGCAGCAGCCGCACACGCACGCCCCGGCGGGCGCGGTCTGCCAGTGCCTCCGCGAACTGCCGGGCGACCTCGCCGCGCCAGTACACGAACGTCATCATGTCCACCGTGTGCTGTGCCGCCCGAATCCGGGCCAGCATCGCCGGGAAGATCTCATCCCCGTTGCGCAGCGGCGTCAGGGAGTTGCCTTCGGTGGCGGCGATCCCGATCAGCCGCTCAAGCCGCCGCCGTAGCCGGTGTCTTGCGTCGTCACGAGTGTTCGCGACGGGATCCGGGCGTGGATCGAGGGAGGGCTGTTCCTGAACAGTCGTCATCGTCACGGTCACCCATATGTCGGAGCGTCATCGCGGCTACGCGTAGGTAGCCCTACAGGGGACGTCCAAACACACCGTTGAGCCGCACCGGCGCGTGCAGCCGCAGCCAACTGCATGTCACAAGTCGGCGGCGCCGCGACACTGAGCCGCACCCCCTCCTGCGAATACAGACGGACCTCTCCCCGCATTCGTCTCGCAGTCGAGCAGCCCGGAATCCCGGCACCGCGCGAGCCGGGATTCCGGGCCGGTCCTTTTCAGTGGCGGCCGTGGGCGCTGCTCGCGGCGCCGCCGAAGAGCCTTGCCAGAGCGCGGAAGGGCAGGGTGACGACGGTGACGGCGGCACCGACGATCGTTCGGAGTACATCTGCGATGGCGGTGAGCATTTCTCTGCCTCCGTTCGTTGACCTGGCTGCGGAGCACACGGCGGTGCCGGTGCCCGGCTGTTGCCGCCTCTGGGTGCCCGTCGCGCGAGTGCGGAAACTCAGGAGCGGCGGGGCTGTCGGACGGGGCGCTCGCTCTCAACTACGGCGGCATCGCGATGAATCGGCCCACACCCCAGGAGCGCCAACGGTCTGGCCGACGACGGGCGGTGGCGTCCCATGAGCCTTTGGCCATCCCTCGGCGGCTGAACCACTCGTAGTGACGTCCGGTCGAACGACTTTCCACCCCGGCCCTGACGGTCTGCCTCTCCCGTGGCGGTGTGGCACGGAGAGGCAGGGGTACCGAGCTGTCTCGAACCCAGCTCGCCTGGGTGTCGAACCGATCGCAGCGGGGTTGTCGGAACGGAACGAGTCGTGACGCGCTGACCCTGACCCCGTGACGAGACGTCAGCATGAAGCCGAGTGCAGGGAGTCATTCGAATGGTCAGCAGGCCGGAGAACGTATTCGTGCTGGGGCTCGACGAGCGCAACCGCGAGCTTCTGCACGACCTTCCCCATCTGGCTTCGTATCGCTTCCATGAGCTGCTCGGCAAGGAGGAGCTCATGGAGGACGAAGAGGTGCCGCTACGCCGCCTGTTGGAGAAGGCGGAGCGCAGGCTGGAAGCCTTCGACGGGCCCGTCGACGCCATCGTGGGGTACTGGGACTTCCCGGTGAGTTCGATGGTGCCGATCCTCTGCGAGCGCCACGGGCTGCCGACCGCTTCTCTGGAATCGGTGGTGAAGTGCGAGAACAAGTACTGGAGCCGGCTGGAGCAGCAGAAGGCCTGCGACGCGCACCCGCCCTTCGCTCTGGTGGACCTCGACGACCCGAGGCGGCCGAGGGAGCTCAACTTCCCGATGTGGCTGAAGCCGGTGAAGTCCTACTCCTCCGCGCTGGCGTTCCAGGTGAAGGACGCCGAGCAGTTCGACGACGCCGTCTCCCAGATCCGGGAGGGAATCGGCGGAATCGGCGAGGCCTTTGACGTCGTTCTCTCGATGCTGGACCTTCCGCCTGAGGTTGCGGAGGCGGGCGGGCAGGATGCGTGTCTGGCCGAGGAGGAGATCTCCGGTCGGCAGCTCACGGTGGAGGGCTACAGCATCGACGGCAAGGTCCACTGCTACGGCGTGGTCGACTCCATTCAGTACGAGGGCACGTCGAGCTTCCTGCGGTACCAGTACCCGTCTTCAGTGCCGGCCGATATCGCCGACCGGCTGATCGACGCCTCCAGCCGGGTCGTGCGGCAGATCGGCTTGGACAACTCGACGTTCAACATCGAGTTCTTCTGGGATCCGGAGCGGGACCGGATCAACATCGTGGAGGTCAACCCGCGGCTGTCGCAGTCGCACGCCCCGCTGTTCGAGTACGTCGACGGGGTGCCCAACCACGAGTGCATGATCAGCCTCGCGCTCGGCCGGGCTCCCCAACTGCCGTACCGCAAGGGCTCGTACAACGTGGCCGGGAAGTGGTTCCTGCGGCGCTTCTCCGACGGGTACGTACGCAAGAGCCCGAGCGAAGAGGACATCGCACGGGTCGAGCGAGAGGTGCCCGACACGATCGTGGACATCACAGCCACCCAGGGAGGACGGCTGTCCGATCTGCCCTCGCAGGACAGCTACAGCTATGAGCTGGCGGCCCTTTACATCGGAGCCCAGGACGAGGACGAACTGAAGTCGAAATACGAACGCTGCATCGACCTGCTGCCATTCGAATTCGACGAGTAGAAGCGCGTTCCCGGCGACGGCAGGCTCCCGCCCCATGACGCACGTCGACGGCCACCGCGTGGCCACCACGGAGCAGGTCGGCGTCTCTTCCCCGGTGTGACGACGAGCGCTCAGGCGGTATTCGCCCTCAGCGTGGCGCTGCACCACCTGGTCGTCCGCCGCTGCCACCGGAGGCCCGAGTCGGCCACGCGTCCGCTGAAAAGATGCCTACTACACGTAGCAGGCGGTCACCCGTTTACCGTGCGGGCGCGTGGGCACCTCGTGCTCCGGCCGGTGGGCTACCGGTGGGCACGTCCGCCCGAGACGCTCCGTACTCAGGAGGATCCTTGGCCAGCATGGTTCCCGCGCTCGACGCGCCCTCCGGCCGGGGCACCTCGTCCACGCTGCAAGCCGTCACCGCGAGTGTCGAGGAGCCGGCGCTTCAGGCAGCGCGCTGCCGCGGCCCGAGGCGTACGGCGCCGGCCCGTGCGGAGCCGGCACCGGAGGTGGACGATCAGGCCGCCTCTGCCGCCCAGGCAGCTTCGCGCCACGGAGCCCGACGGGCTCGGCATCCATCCGCTGCACAAGCTGAGAGTGCCCGCCGCCTCCGTCCTCGACGAGCTGTTCGACCGACTGACGTCGGCGCTCGAGAGGACTGGCGATCTGGAGTCCCTACGAGAGCTCCTGCGAGCCGTCGCGACTCGGCACCGCGGCCCTCCCCTCGTTCCGACCAGGCGCCCCCGGGAGGACACACCGCACACCGCGCACCTCACCGGAGGAGACCATGACTTCCTCGCCGGCCTCGACCACCGTCCGTACGGGCGGCCCGGCGGAACTTCCGCAGCCGCGGGGCGAGTTGTCCGCCGCGGTCATCGACGCGATGCGTCGGCCGCCCGGATCCGTGGAACCCGAATGGCCGACGGTCGTCGGAGCCGACCCCTTCGGGGACGACCTGCACCTTGCCCTGTACCTGTCCTACGAGCTGCACTACCGGGGCATGCGTGGCGTCGATGCAGGCTGGGAGTGGAATCCCGGCCTCCTGCGACTGCGGGCATCGCTGGAGCAGGTCTTTCTGGAGGAGCTGCGCACGGGGGCCGCCGGCGGTGACGACGTCACCGGAGAGCTGGACGCCCTGCTGGTGGAGCCTTCGGGCGGCGCCGGCACGTCCCGGAGGCTGGCCGAACGGGGCGAGTGGTGGCAGATGCGCGAGTACTTCGTCCACCGCTCCGTCTACCACCTCAAGGAGGCCGACCCCCACGCCTGGGTGATCCCGCGCCTGCACGGCCGGGCTAAGGCGGCGCTGGTCGCCGTGGAGTACGACGAGTTCGGAGCGGGCCGGGCGGAGCGTGTGCACGCCCGGCTGTTCGCCGACCTGCTCACCGGGGCCGGGCTGGACGCCGGCTACCTGCACTACCTGGACGACGTGCCCGCGCCCGCCCTCGCCATCGTCAACATGATGTCCCTGTTCGGACTGCACCACGGCCTGCGCGGAGCTCTTGTCGGCCACTTCGCCGTCGTCGAGACGACCAGCGCACCCGCCTCCCGGAGCATGGTGCGCGCCCTGGAGCGGATGGACGCCCACCCCGCCTGCGTCCACTTCTACAGCGAACACGTCGAAGCCGACGCCGTGCACGAACAGGTGATGCGACGCGACGTCGTCGGTGGCCTCCTGGAGGACGAGCCGGAACTCGCCGCGGACGTCGTTCTCGGCATCCAGGCCACCGATCTTCTGGAGGGCCGCCTGACCGGGCACCTCGACCGGTCCTGGGACGAAGGCGTCACCTCACTGAGGCGTCCCGTCGCCCGCTGACTTCTCCTCGTACTTCGCGCCGCTGCCGTCGGGGTCGCCACCCTCCTCCGGGCAGCCCGGCGCGGCGGGGCGTGAATGCCTCCGATGGCTGGTGTCGCACCACGGGAAGGTGCGGCTGCGGCGGCAGGCGCACAGCGCCACCATGAACCGGTCCGATCTCGCCGTACGTCCGTCGCCCAGGTCGACCTCCACGGGACCCTCGATGAGGACCGGGCCCCCAGGGTCGACGACCACGCGGCGGGCCACTCGGTCCTCACGGCGTGACACTCCGGACGGGGGGCCCGGTTCGGACGCGGGATCAGGTTCCTGGCCGTACGAGGTCGGCACGTACGATCACCAACTCCTCTTCTCGCTGTCCCGGAGCGATCAGCCCCTGCTCTTCCAACCAGCTGGCACGCTCGCGGAGCACCGGGCCGAAGGGCTGGCTGCGATACGCCGTGACAGCAGCCCTCAGACCCGCCTCACGCAGCAGCCGAACCGTGAGCTGGGGCCCGCACAGGGCCGAGTGAACGATGAGCAGCATGCCCCTCTCGGCGAGCAGCCCTGGCGCCGCCCGGCAGAGGCGATCGATGCAGTCCCGGCCCGTCTGACCGGCGTGCCAGGAGCGCTCTCTGCGGCCGCTTCGGGTCTTCTTCGGTCCGGGGACGTAGGGCGGGTTCGCCGTCACCACGTCGAAGCGGCCGGGAGCCTTGCTGAGGAAGTCGCCACGGTGAACGGTCACCGGCAGTTTCCGTAGGCGGGCGTTCCAGCGAGCAGCCAGGGCGGCCCGTGCGGACAGATCCACGGCGTGCACTTCCCCGACGCCCAGGCGGGCACCCGTCAGTGCGACCACGCCGGTGCCCGTACAGATGTCGAGCATCCGAGCACCGCACGGGATCGAGGCGCGGTGAAGGGCCTCGATCAACAAGTCGGTGTCAGCCTGCGGGGCGTACACCCCCGGGGGTCTCAGAAGCCACACAGCCGCCCGTGTTCCTCGGCGCCGTCCGGCTAAACGGTGCAGGTGGGGGGCGGTCGGGAGGTGCGACGCCGGAGGCCGTGCGGGCACGAACACATGAGGGACGACGACTGGTGACCTCCCGCCGGCATCTGCACAGGAGATGGCAGGCGCTCGGGCCGTGAGACCTCCCGTCCTATGGCCGACCAGTGGTCCGTGCCGGCACATGGGGGTTCCTCGTCCGCGTTCCACTTCGGCGGTTGGCTGACCGACTGGGTGAATACACACGAACACGTGGGAAACCCGCCCGGTTCCAAGACACATCGCGAACGAGTGAGGTTGTTTCTCCCATGCGTGACGACGAGTTGCTGGCAGAGATCCGCGACCAGGGTGACTACAAGGACCAACAGGAGGCACACGCGGTGCTGGATGCCGTGCTGTCGGTCCTCGCTTCCCGTATCACCTCCAGCGAAGCCGCGGATCTGGCTTCACAGCTCCCCTCACCCCTGGACCAGGCCCTACGCGACCCGAACGGTGCCAGCGGCGAGTCGTTCGATCTCGCCGAGTTCCACCGCCGCGTTGAGGAGCGGACGGGACGGGGCCCTCACACCGCCGAACGGGATGCCACTGCGGTGCTTTCGACGCTCCCCGCTGCCGTGTCCGCCGGCCAAGTCCGCCATCTCGTCACGCAGTTGCCCGACGACTTCGCTGCGCTCTTCAACCGGCAGGAAGCGAGGCCATGACGCTTCCTGCGCCGCGGGATCGGGCCCGGCCCCCTGTCAGCGGGCCCATACACCGTCCTGTGTCGCGCGACCGGCCAGGAAAGTGAACGATCAGGTGGTGGACTCGGGTTCGAGTCCGGCGTCGCGTGCGAGGAGCGCGGCCTGGACCCGGTTCCGGCATCCGAGTTTTGTCAGGATGCGGCTGACGTAGGTCTTGACGGTTGCTTCGCTCATGTGGAGTCGGGAGCCGGTGTCGGCGTTGGACAGCCCCTCGCCGAGCAGGGCGAGCACCTCGCGCTCTCGTTCGGTCAGGACGGCGAGCCGGCGCCGGGCCCCTTCTTCACGGGCGGCGGCCCCGGAGTTGAAGGTGTCCACCACTTGCCGCGTCGCCGGCGGGGAGAGGTAGGCGTCTCCGGCAGCTGCCGCCCGGACGGCGTTGATGAGCTCCTCGGGTGCCGAGTCCTTGAGCAGAAATCCGGCACCGCCGTGGCTGAGCGCTCCCAGTACGTTGCCGCGTTCTCCGAACGTGGTGAGGATCAACCCCCGTACGGATGGCGCGGTCCGGCGCAGTTCGGCCAGCGCGGACAGGCCGTCGAGCACGGGCATCCGGATGTCGAGCAGGGCGACGTCGACCGAGAGGCGCCGCGCCGACTCGACCGCGTCGCGCCCGTTTTCAGCCTCGCCGACGACGTCGATGTCGTCGGCCGAGGCGAGAATCGTCCTGATGCCGGTGCGGATGAGCGGCTCATCGTCGGCGACGAGGACCCGGATCACCACGGTCACCTCAGTGCAGGTCGGAGATACGATGCCCGGCCATCATGCCCTGCACCCGGGCTGGTCACAGCTCGGGTGCAGGAAGAAGCTCCTAAAGCCGTGCCTGAAATGTGCGCTTCTCCACCAGTTTCCCGTCTCTGAAGCAGAAGCGGAATTGCGTTTCCTCATCCCTGTCCTCCTCGGACATGAAATGACGGCACTTCGCACGCTCGGGGAGAGGCGGTGCCTGGTCCTCCACGCCGTCGAGGACCCACGAATCCCCCTTCGGAAGCTTCGCTTGGATCTCTTTCTCCGGCTGCCCGACCCGCGCCGACTCGTAGACACTCGAAGGAATCTTGGCCTTCTCCTCCTCACTGCCCAGCTCCAAAGCCAGCCAGGTGAACAGGGCGCCGATTCCCAGGACGACAAGACCGGCTGCGACAGCACAACTGTTGACCGTTTCCCTCTTCCTGCTCACGACGGCGAGTTCTTCCCTCTGAGCGGAACGGTCGAACGCCGCTCCAGCAGCCGCCGCGCCCGCGTGGGTCTGCCGCCACAAGTCCCCCGCCTCAGCACCCGAGGGCGCGTCGTCGCCAGGATGAGCATTGCCGTTGTCGACCTCGTACGGGAGCACGCCTGCGAGCCGGAAGCCGCCGTCTGCGAGGGGGCCGCTGTGCAGCAGACCCCCGATGAGCCGGGCACGCTCTCGAAGTCCCCGCAGCCCCTGCCCGCCGCTGACCGCATCCGGGGCGGGCTGAGGGGCGTCCTCGGGCACAGGGCCGTTGGCCACCTCCACCAGGAGGGCGTCCGGCTCGTACCGAAGGGCGACGGAGACCGGGGCGCGGGGAGAGTGCTTGAGGGCGTTGGTCAGACCCTCCTGCACGATCCGGTACGCAGCATGGTCAGCCGCCGGAGGAAGCGACCGGGAGTCGCCCGAGCAGCGCAGCTCAACTGAGGTGCCCGGGGCACAGGAAGACGCGACGAGGTCGTTGATGGCCGCCACGCCCCGGGTGACGGGCTGACCGCCGCGGTTCTCGTGAGGCACGGCCAGGCCCTGTGTTTGCGGCTCGTCACTCAGGACGCCGACCACCTCGCGCAACTCCCGCATCGCTGTCGCCGACGCGGCCCGCAGTACCGCAACTCCCCTGCGCTGCTGCTCGGTCAGTTGGCTGTCGACTTCCAGAGCCCCGGTATGTACGGCGATCAGGGCAAGTTGATGGCCGAGGTTGTCGTGGATGCCCTGCGCTATGCGATGGCGTTCCCTCATCTGTGCCTGCCAGGCCACCATCGGACGCTCGCTCTTCAGTCGGGCGTTGTGCCGCTGCAACATTCCGAGGTGGGTGCGGCGCTGAGCCCGGTAGCGACCGGCGAGGCCAGGAACGACCACCGCGCCCACGGAGAAGGCGAGGGACGCACCCACGGAGAAGGCGACGAGCGCAGGCACCGTCGCCATCACGCCATGGGCTTCAGAGACATTACGGAAGGCGGAGATCGCGACCTGAAGCACAACAGCGGTGAGGAACGCCGCCGTTGCCCGCCACCTGCTTGATATTCGGCTCCCCGCGGACCAGCTTGCGTAGATCAAGAGCGGCACTGCGGCGTAGAGCTGACCTGCCGCTGCCCCGGCGACGATGAGCACGGTCGCGGGCAGCCGACGCCGCAGCAGGAACAGCGCGACGACGCCGAGGACCACAGCGACCACACGCAGGAGGTCGTCGGTTGTCGAAACTTCGACCGCTGTCGCGAGCACGCCGAGAGCGAGAGCGCCGAGGCCCTCACCCATCAGCCGCCCGCGGTTCCACTCGCCCGAGGACGCCAGGCTCCAGACTCCGCGCGCCCTTGCTGCTCTCATCACGAGCCGACGATAAGCGGAGGGCACAGACACCGCACCCCTCGCCCGACCCCGTAGTCGAACGACCAAAGTCGTACGCGCCGTGCCCACCACGGCTCTCCGAGCCACCAGATCATCGACTTCCGTCGCTGCAACACCGCGACTTCCGGAGACTGCGCCGACGTGCCGGTTCCAGCCACTCTGCTCATGGCCGAAGCGCATACGAACAGGAGTGGACTCCCATGAACCACCCGGATCAACGGCCGGACTGTCGGAGGCAATTGCTAAGCCTCACGACGAGACGGCCCTTGAGGAGGGCACTCCGGGCTTCGCGAACGTAGTACCGACGATGACTGACCAAGTACCCGAAGAGACAAGGTGTCTCCTCGAGTACGGCACAGGAGGAAACATGCAGCAGAAAAAGAAACCTCTCACCCAATCCGTATATGAAAATATATGGGGATCCCCAGCCTTGTTCGTCTTCGTCGCAGGCTCCCTCTTCCTGACATCAAAGAGTCATGAAAGAGACGAGAGCGCCTGGCTCGTCTACTTCGCTGGGTGGGCGCCACTCCTCCTCATAGGGGTGTGGTCCCTGCTGGCGCGTAGGAAGCCTGACATTCCCGCCGCGCCGATCGGACTCGGCATCCTCGTAGCGGGCGGCCTCTACTTCCTGCTGTTGGAGCACGAAAGCCTGCCCTTCTGAATGCACTCAGTCGGCACGCTGGCCTATAGAACCCGTCATCTCTTTTGTTGTGCTGCGGAGCATCTACAAGGAACCTCGCGTCAGCCACCGCTCCACTCGCCCTCGGCGCGCGCCGGCACCACCTCGGTTGCCCGGTGACCCGTACTGACGTCATCCCGTCCTGCGCCGGTCCACGAACGTGCGCAA
This sequence comes from Streptomyces albidus (ex Kaewkla and Franco 2022), assembly GCF_013870515.1. Taxonomy (GTDB): domain Bacteria; phylum Actinomycetota; class Actinomycetes; order Streptomycetales; family Streptomycetaceae; genus Streptomyces; species Streptomyces albidus. Next base: position 86,347 of record NZ_JACBXA010000004.1, read on the forward strand.
CTTGCCGCTGGCCGCGGTCCGTTCGAACGCGGCCCCGTCGGTGATCTCGATCGAGCACGTGAGGAGGTCCTCCTCTTCGACCGCGGAGCGCAGGCCCGGGACCTCCGCCAGGAAGGTGGCTCGAGCGGAATCGGCCGGCGGGGCGTAGCGCTCGTCGAGTCGGACGGTGAGCCGCTCCCGCGCTGCCTCCGAGGTGAGGACGATCTGGAGTTCTCCGCGGTAGCCGAGGCGCGTCTCGGCGGCTTGGACGAAGTGCCGGTAGTGGTAGGAGTACGTGCCGATGCGTGCCACATCGCCGTGCCGGCCGAGGAGTTCGATCCGCGGGGCGCGGTTGCCACAGGGGCACACACCGCCCAGCGCTCGGCCGAGGTCGCCGATCTGGTAGCGCTCGAGCCGCTGCCCGGACCGGGCTCGGCTGGTGAAGATCAGCCGCCCCGGTTCACCGGCTCGTACCGGCCGGTCCTCCTCGAGGTCGAGGATCTCCAGGGTGTGCAGGTCGGTCAGCACGTGATGGACGGAGCCGTCGGCGTGGTCGCACTGGTATGCCAGTGGTCCGAGATCGGTGCTGCCGTAGGCGGCCGATCGGATCACCTCGACGCCGAAGTCGTCGGTGAGGACGCGGCGTTGCTCAGCGGTGAAGTGCTCACCCCCGTAGTAGACCTTCCGCACTCCGCCGTAGGCGCGCATGGTCTCGCTCTGGGAGTTGAAGAGCTGCCAGAGGTAGGAGGGCATGCCGAAGAGGGTGTCGGCCCGGTAGGTCACCAGGTCTTCTGCGACAGCGGCGAGGTCGTTGCCCGCGGACAGCGGGATCTGGGTGGCGTTCAGCCGCTCCAGGATGGAGAAGAAGCTGATGAAACTGCCGTACAGGCCACCGCTGTAGAAGAGGTTGGCGGCACGGTCGCGGGCCGGATCGAACCCGGCGTCGAGCAGGCCGTTCGCAGCGGCGCGCATCTGGGTGTCGTAGTCGGCGTTGGTGAAGACCGAGAGGCCGGGCGCGCCGGTGCTGCCGCCGCTGCGGAAGTACAGGTGGGCGTGTTCGGGGGCCAGGCTCCCCAACTGCTCCTGGACGCCTGCCTTGTCGAGCAGTGGGCCGGTGGGCGGGGCCGGCTGTACGGCCGGAGCCACGAGGTCGTCCAGGCAGGAGGTGGCGGTGAACCGCTGGTCGGCCTGTACGGCGATGCGCCTGCTGTATCGCTGCAACGCGTACACGCCGTCGTGGGATTCGCCGTCGTAGGCGTCGAGCATGGCGCCTACCGGGGTCACTCGCGTGACCCCTGCGGTGACGACGGAGCGCGTGAGCTTCGCTATGTCCGCGCGGGTGCCGGCGATGGCCGCGGTCTGGAGGTAGCGCCGCATGGGCCGCAGGGTGGCGGCTATGTCGTGGCGTGGCAGCGGCTTGATCCAGACGCTGCGGTGGAGCGGTGAGGCGGTCATCGCGCGACGGGTGTCGGCGAGGACGCGCCAGGAGCCGTCGTCTGCGGCGATGACCCGGGTCAGGTCGAGATGCTGTTCGAGTCGGGCGACGAGTTCGGTGTTGGTGATCTCGGCGTGCTCGGCGGCGTCGAGTTGGGTGCGCGGCAACTTGTCGGAGACTTGCGCCAGTTGGGCCGCGAAGGTGTCGGCGAAGGCGAAGACTTCCTCCCGGGCGTCGGTGTCGAGGTAGACGACCTGGGGGCTGGAACAGGCCTGCTGGTCGAGGAGGCAGACGTCCGTGGCGAGCGCGGTCTGGACGGAGGGGTCGTTCCAGGCATCGCGGGTCAGGTAGGCGAAGGAGATCTTGTGGCCCCACTCGACCAGTCGGCAACCGGCTGGCGTGAGCGCGGCGATACCGGCCACGGCGTCCTCGCCGCCCCAGACGGCGATCGCGTCGGCCGCGGCGCACAAGGGCTCAAGCCATGCGCGGCGGCTGGAGGGGAAGCTCAGGGCGATGACCCGGCGGGCGAGGATGCCGGTCTCGTCGGCTGCGGCGAGCTCGGCGAGCAGACGTGAAGCGAGCGGTGTGTCGGAGCTGCTCGTCTTCAGCACGTTGAGATTGCCGGTCAGCAGTCCCTCGACGACGCTCAGCGGAGCCACGCCCGCCGCGTTTCCTGGTGCGACGTGCACGACGAGGCCGACTGGCGCCCACGCCTCGTAGACGGTCTCCCGCGCGTCGGGCCGGGTGAGCCGCTCCGGGTGGAGTCCGCCGAGTTCGCGGCGGAGCTTGCGCTCCAGCGCCGGGCGGCTGAGGGCCTGGGCCAACTCGGCGAGCAGGGAAGCGGCCTGCTCCGGTTCCGTGCCGCCCTCGGTGAGACAGTCCGTCAGCCGGACGTGAACGGGGTCACCGGGGGTGCGCAGTGCCTCGGAGAGCCGGTCGCAGGCGCACAGGACGACGTCGGTGGGCAGCTGCTCCGCCATCGTGCTCTCGGTGAGGGCAGGCAGGTCGGCGAGGAGCTCGGTGACCTTCTCGTCGTCGACGAACGTGCCCTGCCACAGGTGGAGTCCGCTGGTCGCTCCGGGGGTCGGTGCGCTGGTCATGACAGTCCCTTCAGAAGTTCGGCGGCGGCCACCGCACAGCTGCGGTTGCGGCTGACTCCGGCGCGGCCGTGGACGGTGAACCACGGGGTCGGCTGGGCGCAGCCGCATTCCTCGCCGGGGTGCAGGGAGGCGAGGTCGCCCATGAGCACGCTCTGTGCCGGGACCGAGGTGATGTACGGGGAGACGAGGTGGAGGTAGCCGCGCTCACCGTGGGGAAGCGGCTCGAGGGTGGCGGTGTCGCGTACGGCGGCACGGGACCAGACCGGGACGTGCAGCCGGTGCCGTTCGCACTCGACGTAGGGCACGCAGTGCTCGACGGACCCGAAGGTGTCGCGGATCCGCTCTGAGGGGATGCCCAGCTGCTCGGTGACCTCCGCGTAGAAGTCGTCCTTGGCGATCTGACGGTCGGCGTGGCCCTTCCAGCCGCCGCCGAGCACGACGAGCGAGTCGGGCGGCAGCTGCACCGGAGGGACCCCCAGCGAACGCATCCGCTCGAGGGTGAAGTGGAGGAAGGCCGGGAAACCGAGGATCCGTACCGGCAGTCCCTCGTCGGCGTAGCGCTGGAGCGCCTCGATGCAGCCGCGCACATCGAACTCGTGTCCCGTGCCGGTGTGGCGCAGGGCGTGAGTGGTGTCCCGGGCGGGCGCGAAGTCGCACAGGTAGTTGTCGGTGAAGGATGTGCCGAGCTTCAGTTGCGGTGCGGGCTCGTAGCTGTAGAGCAGGTAGTTGACGGGTTGGTCCGGGGTGATCCACCCGTAGTGGTCGAAGACGCGGGCCACCATGCGCTGGGCGGAGCGGATGGTCCACTCGTCGAAGAACATCTGCGACTTCTGACCGGTGGTGCCGGAGGAAGTGAGGTGGAGATGGACCTCGTCCCGGGGAATGGAGAGCAGCTCGTGACGCTTGAAGAAGTTGGCGTGCACCAGCGGGGCGCGGACGTCAGGACCCACGCTGGGGGCCGGCGTCTCGGGCTCGTCCCTCAGCAACGACCGGAAGAACTCGGAGCGTTCGGCATGCCATGAGTTGTTCTCGGCCATCGCGGCGGCGAAGAGGGCGTCGGTCTCCGGGCCCTGCTCGTAGGGTGCTGCGAGGTCGCACAGTTGCTGGACGTGCTGGAGGGACGCCGGATCGGGGACCTCGGCGGGAAGCAGATGGCGATTCATGAGGCAACCTCGTGAAGTGGAAGGTACGTCGCGGTCCAGGCCCTCAGGTATGCGCTCAGGTACGGCTGCACCGGCGAACTGACGGCGGCGGTGCGGAAGTCGATCTGGCGGTTGGTTCGGGAGAGCACGACGTAGTCGTGGAAGCGGTCGCCCAGGCGGCGCATGGCCGGATACAGCGCGCTGGGAACGAACCCCGCGGCCAGGAAGGCGCTGAGCCCCGCGGTGTCGGACAGGGGAAGCAGCGTCTCGACGTAGTCCACGCCCGTACGGGTGACCGCACTCATCAGTGGTTCCAGGGCGTGCGCCATGGCGGCGGGGTAGGGGTGCACCGCGATGAGTGAGCAGCTTCCGGTGACGGGGTCCAGATCCGCGTATGCCTCGAACTCACCGTTCTCCGGGGTGAGGATCGCGTTCGGGGAGTGCAGGGGGAAGAAACGTCCTGCCGGGTCGGGGAACTGTTCCAGGAAGCGGCGGTTGACGAAGGAGCGGGCGGTGATGATCTCCATGGCTGCGGTGGAGGGGACGACCGGCCCGGAGAGCAGGCCGGTGCCCGGCGTCTCGACGGGGCGGACGCTCGCGTAGCCGATGCCCGAGGTCTCCTCCGCGGCTGTGAGGAGCGGAGCCAGGGGGGCCGGCACGCACGGCACATGCTCACGGCGGTTCAGCACGTCGTCGGCGAAGCGGGCGAAGAGGGCGAGGCTTTCGCAGCCCGCCACTTCGACGGCGTTGGGCATCAACCCCAGCGGGCGGAAACCGTTGCGCACCACGATGTGCTGGGGGCCTTCGGTCACCACCCGCACCGTCGCGTAGATCGAATCGAGGGAACCGGTGGCCAGGGCGCCGGTGCATACTGCGCCGGTCAGCCGGCCGGCCAGTCCGCCCTCGCGGTGGACGGGGTGTACGGCGAGTCCGACGAGTTTGCCGATCCGGCTCCCGGGGTCGGTCTGCACGACCACGGAGCCGGCCAGTTCCCCGGTGCCGGGCTTGCGTGCCACCAGCCAGTGGGTGTGCGGATCGGTGATGAGCCGTCGCATCTCGGCGGGGTCGCTGCCGAGCGGCACCGGGTATCCGTGGCCGTAGACCTCGAAGTACAACTGCCGCAGTTCCGCGACGTCTTGAAGGACAGCGGGGGTGATCGTGACGGTCATCGTGCTCCTCCTTCAGCGGTGACATCGGCGGCGGCGGTGGCAACCAAGGTGGCGGGCGCGGTGTCCGTCGCGGTCGTGTGCGAGGCGGCGACTGCCGTCACCTCGGAGCCGGGTGAGTCCGGCCGTGCCTCGGCGGCGTTGCCGGCGGCGCCCGTCCGCCAGAGGACGAGGGCGACAGGCACCAGGCCCAGTGCCTGGATCAGGCAGAGGGTCTGCGGCGAGATCTGGTCGCCCAGTACGCCGAACAGCAGAGAGGCGAGCGGGAAGGTGGCTCCGAGCAGCGACTGCATGACCGCGAAGAACCCCGGCTTGTCGGCGGGCGGTACGAGCCGCTGGAAGAGGGCCACGAACCGTACGCCGACGGCGCCCACGCACCATCCCGCGACGACCATGGCCGCCGCGTAGACGGTCCGGTCCGCGAGCATGCCCGGAAGGGCGAACGAGACCGCCATCAATCCCAGGCAGACGGCGCCGACCGTGGTCGGGCGCCCCGGCAGCCGACTGCCGGTGAACGCCCCGGCGAGGGTGCCGATGCCGAGCGACGCTTCCAGCAGCGCCACAGTCGAACCGTCGGCACGCAGCACGGAGGCGGTGTAGAGGGGCATGACGACGAAGACGGCCGTGGTGAAGACGTTCGCCGCGGCGAAGCTGAGCAACACCCGCCGGATGAAGGGCAGTTCGGCGAGGATCTGCCGCAGCGTACGACGCGGAGCGGTAGGTTGCCCGCTGCCCGGTGCCGCCTCCTCGGCGGACTGCGCCGCCGTTCCTCCGCCCCGCATGCCCGCGACTCCCGTCCGTCGGGGCGCCGTGCCCGGGAAGCGTGTGACGCCGATCAGCCCGGCCGCCAGGAGGTACGCGCCGGCGCATCCGGCGACGATGCCCGGCAGCCCCCACGCGTCGACCACGAGCGGGCCCAGAAGGCCGCCGGCCAGCCCCGCGAGGGATTGCGTGGCCAACTCGAAGCCGGTCGCCGCCTCGATGTCGTCGTCGTCGACGAGTTCGGGCACGGACGTGGTCAGACAGGGGTCGAACAGGGCCTGGCAGCCCGCCAGGAGCAGGGCCGCGCCGTAGGCGACGCCCGTAGGCAGCGGGGTCGTGAACGCCCACGCCGCGGTGCACGCGGCGACCAGTCCGGCGCCGGCCGCCGCCGCGGCCATGACGGACCGGTACGGATTGCGCGCGATGACGGCGGCCACCACGGGCGCCAGGGCGACCGCGGGGAGCGTGCACACGGCGAGGAACGCGCCGGAGGCCAGGCCCGGTTCGGACCCGGCGGCGTATTGGACGAGCCACCATACGATGCCGACCTGGAACATCCGGGCCGAGGCCTGAGTGAGGACCTGGGCGATCCACACGGCGCAGAAGGCGGGGTTGCGCAGGACGATGGGTGCTCGCCGGCGGTGTCCCTTCGCCGCGCTCATGCGTGCGGACGTTCGTCGATGACGCGAATCAACTTCCCGGAGCGGGAGTTGACGGCGAGGTCGGTGTGCCGCACCCACTCCACCGCCATGGGGTGGACGTGCCCTGCGGCGACCGCCGCCGCGTACATCGGGCGGGCCGCCAGGAACGCCTTGTCCACGGCTGCGGTGACTTCGGGCAGCTCCTCGTCCCGGAGGTCGGAGCCGAGGCGCAGTATCAACCCGTCGCGGTTCTCCCAGCGGCGCACCACCAGTTGCAGACCGGTGATGCGGCCCGCGGGGTCGACCGATCGCACCAGGTCCTGCACGTCCTGGGTGTGCAGCGCCACCGCGCCGACGCGGACTCCCTCTTCGGCGCGCCCGAGAATGCGGAAGTGTCCGGCTGTGGTGCAGGTCCACTCGGCGCGGTCACCGACGGGGTAGCGCAGTACCGGCATCAAGCGCCGGCGCAGGTCCGTGACGACGACACGGCCGGGGACGCCGGCACGGGTGATGGGCTCTCCGCTGTCCTCGTCGAGGATCTCCACCACGGTGTGCGGAGTGAAGGCGCGGTGCAGCCGCGGGTCGCCCCCCGGAACGGCAGCGCCCACGAGTCCGGCATCCACTGCGGCGTAACCGATGGAGGCCACACGGGCGTTGGGGAAGGCCGTCGCCAAGAGGCGCTGCTGGTCGTTGAATATGCTCTCGCCGCCGAAGAACAGCGTGGTCACGCGGGGCAGTTGGCGACCGTCGGCCCGCAGGTACTCGGCGAGGGAACAGAGAGTCGTCGGGGCTCCTGCGATCACCTCGACGTCGAACTGCTCGAGCGTCTCGACGGTCGAGGCCAGGGGTGCGGCGCCCCCGATCGGAAGGCGGACGTTGGCCACCGGGGCACGGTGCAGTGAGTCCAGGATGAAGCTGAAGCTGGCGTAGAGATCACCCGTGTAGAAGAGGTCGGCGACCCGCTGACCGGGCCGCAGCCCGGCATCGACCAGCCCGGTACCGAAAACCGTGGTGAACTCGTTCCATTCCTCCCGGGTGTAGAAGGAGAACTTCGGCGCACCGGTGGTCCCACCACTCTTGAAAACCACTGCCTCGTCGAGCGGGCCGGTCAGCAGTGAGTTTCCGCGAGGGGTGTTCGCCTGCCAGAACTCGGTCTGAGGTATGACCGGGAGTTCGGTCAACTCCTTTACACCGTCGGGCAGACCGGAGTAGAGCGCTGCGTAAAAGGACGAATTACGGCGGACGAAGCGTACGAGTTCCGCGAGCGATTGAACAGGCATGATTTCCTTGCTTTACGGCATGCGAAGGAGGACGGCGTCCAGGAAGAGCGGACACCGTTGCGAATTGGTGTGGTTCAGCTGCTGTTCGTGCAGTACAGAGTTCGACGGCCGGTCCGGAAGTTTCACGGACAGCCGGAATTCCTCTGGGAGACCCTGCACGGAAGCCTCGCTTCCGTGCCGGTCAACTCTGGCTTACTTCTTACTGCTTCAGGCTTGCGCCGACACTTGACGATAACACTCCCCCGACACCCTGATTACGCCCAGCATCGTGCTGCAACAGTGAGTTACATCTCACGGCGGGCGAATTATCAGGACAGCGGCGGGTATTGCCCGACGGCGCTTCACCAGCGTCGTCCGAGCGGCCCCCGTACGAAGGCGCGGCGTTGTCCGCGCATCCTCAAGGTGCGGCCGCGCAGGGCATCGTCCGAGGCGTAGTCGACCGGCGCCGTCTGCTCTCGTCGCCGTGACGGCGGCCAGGAGACTCAGACGCTTCCAACTGGAGGAACCGGTTAGGGAGTTCCGGGCGACGACCTCGGCGTGCGTGGCCCGATCCCCGCCCACAGCACCGGCCTTCGCGGCCTCCAAGACGACGTGGCCTGGGCGCGTGGCTGAGCAGCCTCGCGGCATCTTGCAAAGCGGCGTCGACAGTCGTCCGCCCTTCCCACTCGCGCCGGGTCACGACTTCCTCGATATGGCCGACGGGTCCCTCTTGGACGCCGGGACCAACGTCCCGGGAAGCATCTCGACACCTCTGCGCAGGTGCTCCGGACGTACGCGGCAACCGGACGCCCGGGAAAGGGACGTAGGCGCCCGGCGAACCTTGTGTGACGGTGCGCAGGGTCAACGTCCGGAGTGCATGGACCAGTTCACTCTTGAATCCCCGGCTTCGTCGAGTGCCTTACCGCTCGTCCGGATCGCATCGAGTGGACCGTCCTCCAGGACCGGGTGTTGCCACTGGGTCGACGGCGTCAAGCTTGGGGGCACGTCCCAGGGGCACTGGGCATACTGGCTGCCAATGGAACAGAGCCTTGAGCTACGCGGACACAACCGGTTCGTCGGCTTTCTCACCACCGTCCGGACACACGATGGCCGCGTGTTGCTTGTGAGTGCGGACACCCACAGCTCCCAGCGCGTGTGGGACCCCTTGACCGGCGAGTCGGTGTGCGGTCCGATCAAGAGGGACGAGTCCAAAGCGGAACTTGCCGCGCTCCGCCTCGACTCGGTCGAGCTGGCACGGGCGACCGGGTGCACCGTCGTGCCAGCGACGGAACGGACTCCCGCCCTCGCCGTGACGACCGCAGACCGGAAGCGGATCCAGGTCTTGGAACCTGAAACGGACTCGGTGGTGTTCCAGCTCAGGCAGCCCCGAGACCGCCGTATCGCCGCCGGCCTGCGCGGGGGACTCATCGGCCCCGGCATCTTCGAGTTGGCCGGCGTGCGGTTCGCTGACGGTACGTCAGGATTCGCTGCCGCCCGGTTCAACGGTGTGGTCGAGCTCTGGGCGCCGGCACGGCGGCCCTCGTGGGCGCCCCTTCGGTTGAGGTGGCGTAGGCACCTCCTGACTCACGGACGAAACCTTGCCGTGTTGAACCTCGGATCGGGCGGCTCGCACTTAGCCGTGCACTCCTCGCCCCAGGTGATTGTCGTCTGGGATGTCACCACCCACCGGCAAGTGGCGCGCTTTGACCTCTGGAGTGACCCAGCTCCGCGCATCGGCTGGAGTGACCGAACTCCGCGCATCAGCGCCATGGCGCCGGTCCCGCTCGACAGCGGGCCGGTGCTGGCCGTGGTCGTCGAACGCGGCCCTGATTCGGGGGTGCAGCTATGTGATCCCTATCGGGGGCAACTCGTCGGTGAAGTGTTCAACCGCCACGGACCTCGCCTCGACTACCCGAGTGCGGACTCGGCGATCCTTGCGTTGACCGCAGTGCCCGGCCCCAAGGGCACAGTCCGGATAGCGAGCGGAGGCCAGGACGGCGTGATCCGCATCTCGGCCCCTATCGGCAAAGCCAGTGACACGGCGTTCACCGACTGACTGGAACATGGCGGTTCGGGCTCTGCTTCGACGGCCGCCTCCTCATCACGATCAACACGGCGCCGTTGAACCGGCAAGGGCCTGCGAGCACTGATCGCGCCGCTGCCGTGACGCTGCCATGGATCCCTCCACCCCGCCTTCCGCCGGGGTGGGAGTGCGGCCACGGCTCGACCTCGTACAGAAGTCTGCTGCTCCGAGTGCCATAAGTGACAGCCAGGGACATAGGGCTCTCAGTCGCGGACCGGGTCCGGTACGGGGTTGACCCAGAGCCTCATAGTGCTAATAGTACTAGCACTATGAGGTGGGTAATCGATCACGCGTCGCGGGAGTTGCTGCAGCACCAGATCGCCAACTGCGTCCGTCAGGACGTGGCTTCGGGTGAGTTGACGGTCGGCGAGCAGCTTCCTCCGGCGGTCGAGCTGGCGGAGGCCTTGTCGGTCGACCGCAACACCGTGCTGGCCGCTTACCGGCAGCTGCGGGACGAGGGCTTGCTGGAGTTCCGCCGGGGGCGCGGGGCGCGGGTCGCGTCCGCCGTTACGGAGCCGGGCCCGGTGACCGAGGCAGCTCAGGCGCTGGTGGCCGTTGCCCGCCAGCACGGGATCGGGCGGAGCGAATTGATCCGCCTCATACAGGAGTTGACGTGACCTACCGAGAGGATGGTGCCCAGTGACGGCATCCGCGTTCGCCGGCCGGGGCCGGTACTCGATCTACACCGGACGGGTCACGAACTGGCCCCTGGTGGTACTCAGCGTCGTGCCGATGGCGCCGCTCCTGGTCATGGGGGGTACGTCGAACGAGAGTTGGGGCGGCTTGGCGGTGCCGCTGTCGGTGGCCGCCGCCGTTGTGCTCGTGAATGCGCTGACCGGGTCGAGCGTGAGGATCGCGGCGGGTCCCAACGGGGTCTCCGTCCGGTTCGGGCTGCTCGGGTGGCCGCGCTGCACCTACGGCCTCGAAAAGGTCGAGCGTGCCGAGGTGATCGATCTCCACCCGTGGTACGTGGCCTTCGGGTTCTGGTGGACCACTCGCCGTACGTATTGCACGGTCCGCTCCGGGCCGACCTTGAAGTTGACCCTTCGTACCGGCAGAACCGTGACCGTCAGCGTGCCGGACGCCCGCGCGGCAGTCGCCGCCATCGACGAGGCCAAATCCGCCTGACTGCGGGACCCGCGGCGCCTACAACGCGGTCCCACCCACGGTTCAGGTCGTGATCCGCCAGCTAAGACTCTCGGTCACAGGCTGCGGCACCCAGGGGCACGCCCGGGAAGCAGCAGGTGACGGGTGACCGCACACCGGAGCGCTGTTTGACCTTGACACGGTGACAGGGCCTTCACTGCCTCCGAGGAGGTGGTCTCGATGACGGTCACGAGACAGGACACGGATGCGATGCGGGCGCTCCAAGGGCTGGAGGACAGCCGTTCATCCGTGCGGCTGCGGGCCGCTCTGGCGGTCGGCACGACGCCTGACCCGCGCTTCGTCGACAAGCTCGTCGAGCGATGCGCGATCGAGCCCGAGTTCTTCGTCCGCGACATGCTGACCTGGGCGCTCACCCGCCACCCGGGGTCCATGACGCTTCCGGTGCTGCTCCGCGAGGTCCGCTCAGGGCGTGGGCAGGCACGGAGCCAGGCTCTGCACACGCTGTCCAAGATCGAGGACCGGCAGGCGTGGCCGGCGATCACACCGGCGGTACTGTCCGACGCCGACGACGAGGTGGCGCGGAGCGCCTGGCGGGCCGCGGTCGTGCTCGTGCCGGAGGGTGAGGAGGCCGCGTTGGCCACGGTGCTGGCGACACAGCTCGGGCGCGGTGAGCGGGAGATGCAGCTGAGTCTCAGCCGGGCGCTGGTCGCACTGGGTGAAGTGATCGTGCCGGCTCTGCGTACTGCGACGATGGCCCCTGACCCGCGCGTGTGCGCACACGCGCTCGCCACGCAACGGCTGCTGCGAGAGCCGGACGCAGGATTCGAGTTCGCGATCGAGGAGGCCAAGCGCATCGTGGCACTCGGCGGGCCCGGCCAGGAGGGGCAATAGGACGTGCTGATCGGTGAGGTGGCGCGACGGTCCGGGGTCAGCGCCCGCATGCTCAGGCACTACGAGTCGCTCGGCCTGGTGCGGCCTGCGAGTCGTACGGGCTCCGGCTACCGGGAGTACTCCGGCGAGGACATCCGGCGGATCTTCCATGTCGAGAGCCTGCGGTCGCTGGGGCTGTCGCTGCGTGAGATCGGGCGCGCGCTCGAAGACCCCGGCTTCACGCCCTCGGCGCTCGTCGGCGACCTCATCCGTCAGACGCACGAACGCATCGCAGCGGAGACCGAGCTGCTCACACGGCTGCGCCGGATCGATGCCGCGGACCTCGCCGGCTGGGAGGACGTCCTCCGGGCCGTCGCGCTCCTCCAGGCACTCGGGTCGAAGAGCGCCGACGCACGGCAGCGCGCCGCCCTTTCGTCGGTCGACGAGGTTCCGGTGCCGGTGGAGGCGTTGGTCGAGGCGGCACTGAGCGAGACGGACCCGAACGTCGCCGGAGCCATTCGATGGGCGCTGGCACGATCGGGCGACGCCGGCTCGGCGCTGCTGGCGGAGGGCATCGGCTCACCGGTGGCCGCGGTGCGGGAGCGTGCCGTTCAGTCCCTCGCCGAGATGCCGGGTGATGTGGCCGCCGCGCAGCTGCGGGACGCTCTCGACAACCACGACGTCGTCGTCCGCGGACATGCGGCTTTGGCTCTCGGGACGCGTGGAGTGGCCGATGCGGCCCCGACCCTCATCGACATGATCGTGGACGGAAGGAACGACACCGATGCAGCCGATGCACTGAGCGTGCTGGCCATCGACGATGCGATGGCGAATCAGATCGCGAACGGGCTCGTCGACCGCCTCGCCCACGACACCACTCAAGGCCCTGCACGCGGACGGCTGACCCAGGCACTGGCGGACATCCCGGGAACCACGGCCTCGCGTGCCCTGGCAGAGCTGTCTCATGACGGGGACCGCGCCGTTGCGCTGACTGCGGCATACCTTCTCCAGCTACGCGCCACCCCGTGACGGATCCCCAGGCGGCCAGGATCATCACGCCGACTGCCCGCACGGGTGGCGGTCCTGCGCCGAAGCACACCTGCACCGCCACCCGCCCGTGGACAGTCGTCCCCTGGATCCAGCCTGAAGATCACAGCCCGCCGGCCTCGGGACGACCTGGCCCCTTCTACGTACCGGACCTCAAAGGCGCCGGGCCTCTGGGCGCCGCCTCACGCACGCAACCGCCGCGTCAACTCCCGTGCCGGTGCGGTGCCTTCGTGCCCGGCGCGGCGCCGACGGCGTCGCAGCGGGGCACGCTGCCGGGCGGCGCACAGTTGGTGGGGGTGTTCTTGAAGACGGTGCTGCGGATGAGGTTCACGTCGAACGGCGGCTGCGCGGGCCCGCTCTTGCTGCTCTTCTGCTTGGCTCCGGAGCCCGGGCCGAGATCGATGCTGAGGGACGGACCGGAGTTCGCGATGCCGCCCCCGGTGGCGGGGCCGCCGTTCGCCGAGTTGTGGCTGACGCTGCTCCGGTAGAGGGTCGTCGGCTCTTCCGAGCCTGCGAAGAGGCCGCCCCCCGATGTCTGCGCGTTGTTGCCCTTGACCTGGGTGAAGTTCAGGCGCAGCGGCCCGGTGTGCTGATCGATGGCCAGCGTGATGATGCCGCCACCGAGGTCGCCGTCGTAGTTGCCGTCGACCGACACGTGGTCCAGCGTGGTCCTGCCTCCGTTCGCGAGGCCGCCTCCCCAGTTCCCTCCGGCGTTGTCGCGCAAGGCGCCGCCCCGCATCGTCATGGTGCCGTTGGTGCCGACGCCGCCTCCCCACACGGCACTGTTGTCCTTGACCGTGGTGTCCTTCAGGGCGAGCGTTCCCAGGAGGTTCGCGATCCCGCCGCCGAGGCCGCTGGAGACGTTGTTCCTGACCGTCACGCCGGTCAGGGTGACGGCGCCGCGTTCGTTCAGGATTCCTCCGCCGTTGCTCCCCGTGACGGGAGCGGACTCACCGCCGCGGACGGTGAGCGACTTCAGGCTGAGGCTGCCGCCCCGCGTCACGTGGAAGATGCGGAAGGCCGGAGATGCCGGAGCCCGCTGGACGATCGTGCGGTCTCCTGAGATCCGTACCTTGCCCGTGATCTCCGGCAGGCCGTCGTCCGTGTTGTCGGCCGACACGAGGGAGTAGACGCAGCGGGAGGCGAGGACGATGCTGCCGCCGCTGCTGTTCGCCGTGCCGATGGCCGCCTTGAGCGCCGCGATGTCGTTGCAGGGGACGCGGATCGGGGCCTGCGCCTGCGCTTGTCCGGTGGGAAGGAGAGTGAGGCACAGGCCGAGGCCGGTGACAGCGGTGACGGTGGCGCGTCTGAGCTTGTCAGTCATGCGGCGTCCCTTGCGCGTGGGGGTGGGGGCGGTCGACCTGGTGACGCCCCGCCCCCGACGGCCTTCGCCTCCGAACGCCGCAGATCGACATTCAGAGATCTATCCGAAGCGCACGGTCCACGCATTTGCGGCTCGGCTGTCTGGCCCGCCACCCCCGGAAAGCCTTCCGGCCGTGCCGCCTGGTCCGACTCGCTGCCGAACACCGCTTCGCCGAGTGCGGACAGCACGGCGGCCCTACGGCGGGTCCCGTACCGCTACGGTGGGCGGCCGATCCGGAGTTGAGGCCGGAGCGGGACGAGCGCCGTCCCGTGCGCGGAAGGGGGGAGCGGACGGATGGGTGACGGGCCACCTGTGCTGTGGCTGGGCGGACCGCCTGGAGCGGGCAAGACGAGCGTCGCCCGGCTGATCGCCCGCCGCCGCGGTCTGCGCTGGTACAACTCCGATGCGCACACATGGGAGCACCGGGACCGGGCCGTTGCGGACGGGCATCCCGGCGCGCTCCGCTGGGAGCGGATGACGCACGAGGAACGCTGGGCGGAAGGGACCGGGGAGCTGCTGTCGATGTCCCTGCATCACGAGCGCGGCCAGATGATCGCCGACGATCTGCGTGCCCTCCCGGCCCGGCCTCTGACCGTCGCCGAAGGATCGCCGGTCACGCCGGCGGTCATGGCCGCACCGGACCGCGCTCTGTGGCTGCTGCCGACGCCGGAACTCCAGCACGCCCGGCTGATCGAGCAGGGCTTGTCACCCGACGGGGGCTTCTTCCGGCTTTACCGCGCCCTGTTCGACGAGATCGAGGCGAAGGTCGAGGCGTCGGGCGCCGCGAAGCTGACCGTCGACGGGTCCTTGAGCGTGGCGGAGACCGTCGCCGAGGTCGAGAGGCGTTTCGCGGGGCCGCTCGCGGAGGGACCGGCGGCCGCCTCGGCCAACGAGCGCCGCGAGCTGCTGCGCTATGCCAACCGCGCGATCGTCTCCCAGCACCTTCAAGCCTTCGCCCGCCCCTGGTCGCGAGGGGATGCGCGGACGGCTGTGCGCGCGTTCGCCTGCGAATGCGGGGCCGAGGACTGCACGCGGGATGTCGAGTTGGCCATCGCCGACTTCCCTGAGCCGCCGGACAGCGGTTCGCCCGCGGTGCTCTTCCCCGGACATCGCCAACAGGCGTGACCCGTCAGGTCTGCAGGTTCACGGACCAGTCCCCCGAGCGTCCCGACAGCGTGACGACGGAGAGCGGGTTGGCGTCGATGTGCCAGTACGCGTGGGGCGGCGCCTTCAGCACGTAGCACAGAGCCGCGCGCATCACCGCGGGCTCCGTGACCGCGACGATCCAAGCGCCTCCGTCCGCAGGACGGGTGTCGAGCCAGGCCCCCACGCGCTGGATGAACTCCAGCAGGGACTCCCCTCCGTGCGGGGCCGTGCGGGGGTCGGCGATCCAGGCGTTCACGGCCTGCGGTTCGCGCGCGGTCACCTCCTGGAGGGTGCGTCCGTTCCAGCGGCCCATGTCGCAGTCGCGCAGTGCGGGCTGCGCGAGCGGTTCGAGTCCGAGTGAGAGCCCCGTCTCGCGGCAGCGGGTGGACGGTGAGCAGTAACGCAGCTCCGCCCTCGCCAGATGCGACAGCGCGCGTCCCTTCCTCTTCACCTGGTGCCGCCCAGCCGGGTCGAGCGGGCGGTTGTCCGCGAACCGCACGTCGAGCACCGAGGAGCTGCGGCTGGAGACCAGCAGGGTGAGGCGAAGAGCCATTCGGCGATCGTAGAACGGCGAGCGCCTGAATTGGCCTGGACCGGTCAGTTTCGCGCAACCCGCCTGCGCATCCGGCTGCACGGACATCCCTGCAGGTCGAGAGAGCGGTGGGAAGATGAGGAGCGGCGACGAAGAAGGTGATATCGGACACAGGAGGACAGCGTGGAGCTGGACGAGGTGTCGGAGGAGCTGTACGGACTGCGGCCGCAGGAGTTCACCGCCGCCCGCAACGACCGCGCGCAGCGCGCCCGGGCAGACGGGCAGCGGGAGCTGGCGGAGAGGATCCGCGCGCTGCACCGTCCGACCCTGGCCGCCTGGGCAAGCAATCTGCTGGTGCGCGAGCAGCAGGAGCAGGTCGCGCCGTTGCTCCGGCTGGGCTCCCAACTCCGAGGTGCGCACCGGAATCTGGACGGGGAGGAGCTGCGCGCCCTCTCGCGGCAGCAGCATCAGCTGGTGAGCGCCCTGGCCCGGCAGGCGGAGCAGCTGGCCTCGGACGCCGGGCAGCCGCTGGGCCCGCAGGCGCAGCAGGAGCTGACCCAGACGCTCCAAGCGGTGCTCGCCGACCCGGACGCCGCCGAGGAGTGGGCGGCCGGGCGACTTTCGAAGCCGCTGGCCGTCCCCGTCGGGTTCGACGCCGCCGCGAGAGAAGCCG
>NZ_JACBXA010000040.1 GCF_013870515.1 Streptomyces albidus (ex Kaewkla and Franco 2022)
ATGGACGACGCGGCGGCAGCCCGGCTGCCGCGGGACCTCAGCGGCCGCGCAGCTTCCGGTAGCGACTGACCAGGGACTTCGTCGATGCGTCGAGACCTTCGACGTCCGCACCGTCCGTCAGGGCGGGTTCGAGCCGCTTGGCGAGGACCTTGCCCAGCTCCACGCCCCACTGGTCGAAGCTGTTGATGTTCCACACCGCGCCCTGCACGAAGACCTTGTGCTCGTACAGCGCGACGAGTTGGCCCAGCACGGACGGGGACAGCTCCGAGGCGAGGATCGTGGTCGAGGGGCGGTTGCCGGGGAAGGTGCGGTGCGGCACCTGGGCTTCGGGGACACCTTCCGCCCGTACCTCCTCGGCGGTCTTGCCGAAGGCGAGTGCCTGGCCCTGTGCGAAGAGGTTCGCCATCAACAGGTCGTGCTGTCCGGCCAGTTCGCCCAGGCCGGGAGCAGGGCGGGCGAAGCCGATGAGGTCGGCGGGGATCATCCTGGTGCCCTGGTGCAGCAGTTGGTAGTAGGCGTGCTGACCGTTGGTGCCGGGTGTGCCCCAGACGACGGGCCCCGTCTGCCAGTTGACGGGGCGTCCCTCACGGTCGGTGGACTTGCCGTCGGACTCCATGTCCAACTGCTGCAGGTAGGCGGTGAACTGGGAGAAGTAGTGGCTGTAGGGCAGCACGGCGTGCGACTGCGCGTCGAAGAAGTTGCCGTACCAGACGCCCAACAGACCCATGATCATGGGGGCGTTGAGCTCGGCGGGTGCTTCGTGGAAGTGCTCGTCGACGAGGTGGAAGCCCGCCAGCATCTCGTTGAAGTTGTCGGGGCCGATGGCGATCATGAGGCTGAGCCCGATGGCCGAGTCGTACGAGTAACGGCCGCCGACCCAGTCCCAGAACTCGAACATGTTGTCCGTGTCGATGCCGAACTCGGAGACCTTCTCGGCGTTCGTCGAGACCGCCACGAAGTGCTTGGCCACCGCCTCCTGGGCGCCGCCCAGTCCGTCCACCAGCCATGTGCGCGCGGCAGTCGCGTTGGTGATGGTCTCGATGGTGGTGAAGGTCTTCGAGGCGACGACGAACAGCGTCTCGGCCGGGTCGAGGTCACGGACGGCCTCGTGCAGATCGGAACCGTCGACGTTGGAGACGAAGCGGAAGTCCATGTCCCGGCGCGTGTACGGGCGCAGCGCCTCGTACGCCATCTTCGGGCCGAGGTCGGAACCGCCGATCCCGATGTTCACGACCGTCTTGATCCGCTTGCCGGTGTGCCCCGTCCAGTGACCGTCCCGCACCTTGGTGGAGAAGAGGGCCATCCTGCCGAGCACCGCGTGCACCTTGGGTACGACGTTCTCGCCGTCGGTCGTCACTGCCGCGGAGACCGGCGTGCGCAGCGCGGTGTGCAGGACGGGGCGGTCCTCCGTGATGTTGATGCGCTCACCGCTGAACATGGCGTCCCGCAACTGGGCCACCCCCGTCGCGGCGGCCAACTCGCCCAGCAGCCGCAGCGTGTCGTCGGTGACCAGGTGCTTGGAGAAGTCCAGGTGCAGGTCCCCCACCTGAAGTCCGTACCGCTCGGCGCGCCGCTCGTCGTCGGCGAAGAGACCGCGCAGGTGTGTCTCGCCGAACTCCTCGCGGTGCTTGGCCAGCGCGTGCCATTCGGGCAGCTGATCGAGCCGGGTGCGGCCTGCTGCGTTCATCTGCGATCTTCACCGTTCTCTAGGTCTTCTGGTGCGAACCCCGCCGCGCACCAACCTAGATGACCGGCGGCCCGGCCGCGCGCACCGCCTGAGCGGTGGCGGCCGGGCCGCGGTGAAGAGACGTCGGCGACGGCGGTGCCCCCCACAGCCGTGACGGCGGGGGGCGACCGGTCGGTGTCGCCGGAGGCTTCTCGGGGCCTCTAGATCTCGCCTCGGAGCTTGGCCAGCGCCTCGGCCAGGATCGCCTCGCCGTCCTCGTCGCTGCGACGCTCGCGTACGTAGGCGAGATGGGTCTTGTACGGCTCCGTACGCGGCGGGTCCGGCGGGTTCTCCTCGTCCGTACCGGCCGGGAAGCCACAGCGCGGGCAGTCCCAGATGTCCGGAACCTGCGCGTCGCTGGCGAAGCTGGGCTGCGTCTCGTGTCCGTTCGAACACCAGAAGGAGATGCGAAGGCGAGGCGCGGACTCGCCCCGCTCAGCCTCCCCCATCGGCCCCGCTCCGACCCGGCTTCCCCGGATCGCGTTGCCACTTGCCACGGTCGTAACTCCCTGCCTCACGGTGCCGCGGAGATCGATGAGAAGCCCCGCTGCGGCGCCCCAGTGTACGTAGGGCCCAACGCGCGTCCAGTGACCGGAGTTACTGCGTCGGCTCCGGACGCGAGCCTCATGATAGGCCGGGTTCGGCGACTTGCGGCAGCTCTTGCAAGGCCGGAGGTGCCGCCTCCCGGCGCCGTGGTGAAGCGGGGGCCAGGTCACCCGCCGTTCGCCGCGGTCAGGTCTGGAACTTCATGAGCAACCCGAGCACGACGATGATGGCGAACCAGATCAGCCCGATCACCACTGTGAGCCGGTCGAGGTTGCGCTCGGCGACGGACGAGCCGCCGACGGACGACTGCATGCCTCCGCCGAACATGTCGGAGAGGCCGCCGCCCTTCCCCTTGTGCATCAGAACCAGCAGCACCATCAGGCCGCTGAAGACGAGGAGGGCGATAGAGAACCCCATGATCACGGCTGGACCAACTCTCTCGGACTGTACGGAAGACTGAATGTGTCGGAGGCCGGGCGCAGGCCCGGCCCCCGACAGGGTACGACGGGTGGTGGCCCGCCGTCATGCGCCTGCTCGGGGCCGGCAACACCGTGCGGCAGTGCGCCCCCGGGGGTCACTGGTCGCGGAATCGCACGATCTTGACGAACTCCTCGGCGTCCAGCGCGGCACCGCCCACGAGAGCACCGTCGATGTCGGGCTGCGCCATGATCTGCGCGACGTTGCCGGACTTGACCGAGCCGCCGTACTGGATGCGGACCGCGTCGGCCACTTCCTGGCTGTACAGCTCGGCGAGGCGGGCGCGGATGGCACCGCAGACCTCCTGGGCGTCCTCCGCCCCGCAGGTCTTGCCCGTGCCGATGGCCCACACCGGCTCGTACGCGATCACGATCGTCGCGGCCTGCTCTGCGGGCAGGTCCTTCAGACCGCCGTCGACCTGGGCGAGGGTGTGCGCGACGTGGTTGCCCTCCTCGCGCACGGCGAGCTCCTCGCCGACGCAGAGGATCGGCGTCAGGTCGTGCTGGAAGGCCGCCTTCACCTTGGCATTGACCAGGACCTCGTCCTCGCAGTGGTACTGGCGGCGCTCCGAGTGGCCCACGGTGACATAGCTGCAGTGCAGCTTCGCCAGCATCGGGGCGGAGACCTCGCCGGTGTACGCGCCGGAGGCGTGCGCCGAGACGTCCTGCGCCCCGTACTTGATCTTCAGCTTGTCGCCGTCGATCAGGGTCTGGACGGAGCGCAGGTCCGTGAAGGGCGGCAGGACCGCGACCTCGACGGCCGCGAGATCCTTGTCCGTCAGGGCGAAGGCGAGCTTCTGGACATGGGCGATGGCCTCGAGGTGGTTGAGGTTCATCTTCCAGTTGCCCGCCATCAGCGGGGTGCGGGTCGTCACGTCGAACTTCCTCCGTTGTTCGCTCCGCCGCGGCAGCGGCTGATGTCAAGGTCGCCGGTACGGCGCACGGCTGCGTACGTCGTCGCCGGAAGGGGCCTCACGGCCGCGAGTACGCCGGTCACGAGGCATCGAGGGCCGCGAGGCCCGGCAGCGTCTTTCCTTCGAGGTATTCGAGGCTGGCGCCGCCGCCGGTCGAGATGTGGCCGAAGGCGTTCTCGTCGAAGCCGAGCAGCCGGACGGCGGCGGCGCTGTCACCACCGCCGACGACGGTGAAGGACTCGCTGTCCAGCAGCCCCTGCGCGACGGCCCTGGTCCCCTCCGCGTAGTCGGGGTGCTCGAAGACGCCCATGGGGCCGTTCCAGAAGACGGTGGCGGGGTCGGCGAGCTTCGAGGCGTAGAGCCTGCGGCTGTCCGGGCCGATGTCCAGCCCCATGAGACCCGGCGGGATCGCGTCAGCGGTGACGGAGATGGGCGCGGCCGGCGACTTGGTCTTCAGGTCCGGAAAGCTCTCCGCCACCAGCACGTCGACGGGCAGCACGAACTCCACGCCCAGCTTCTCGGCCCGCTCCAGATAGCCCTTCACCGCGGGGATCTGGTCCTCCTGCAGCAGCGACGTGCCGATCTCGTGGCCCTGTGCCTTCAGGAAGGTGTAGGCCATTCCGCCGCCGATCAGGATGCGGTCGGCCTTCTCGAGCAGGTGCTCGATGACCCCCAGCTTGTCGGAGACCTTCGCACCGCCGAGTACGACCGCGTACGGACGCTTGACGTCCTCGGTGAGCTTCTTCAGCACACCGACCTCGGTGGCGATCAGACCGCCCGCGGCGTGCGGGAGACGCGCGGGAAGGTCGTACACCGACGCGTGCTTGCGGTGCACGGCGCCGAATCCGTCACCGACGTACAGATCGGCCAACTGAGCGAGTTCGTCGGCGAAGGTGCCGCGCTCGGCGTCGTCCTTGCTGGTCTCCCCTGCGTTGAAGCGGAGGTTCTCCAGCAGCGCGACGTCTCCGTCGGCGCTCCCGGCGACCTTGGACGCGGCGTCCTGCCCGACGGTGTCGGACGCGAAGGCGACGTCCTTTCCGAGGAGCTCACCGAGCCGCTTCGCGACCGGCGCCAGAGAGAACTGCGGGTCGGGCGCCCCCTTGGGGCGGCCCAGGTGCGAGGCGACGACGACGCGGGCACCCGCGTCGGCCAGCTTGCGGACGGTGGGGACGGCGGCGCGGATACGGCCGTCGTCGGTGATGCGATCCCCGTCGAGCGGGACGTTCAGATCGGCGCGGACGAAGACCCGCTTGCCGGCCACGCCCTCGTCGATGAGTTCGTCGAGCGTCTTCATTACTTGCTTGACTCCTTGGACGTAAGGCCCTGAGCGGACCCTCACGGGGTTCCTTCACGGATCACTCATGGATCAGGGCTCGCCGGACGCGTCCGCGCCCCGCGAGCCCTGCCACGGTGTGCCATGTGCCGGCGCTGCGCCTGTGAGGCAGCGGTCAGAGCTTGTCGCCTACGAAGGTCGTCAGGTCGACGAGCCGGTTGGAGTAGCCCCACTCGTTGTCGTACCAGCCGACGATCTTGGCCTGCTTGCCCTGGACCATCGTCAACGACGAGTCGAAGGTGCAGGATGCGGGCCAGTTGACGATGTCCGAGGAGACGATCGGGTCCTCGGTGTACTCCAGGATGCCCTTGAGCTGACCCTCGGCGGCCTTCTGGAACGCCGCGTTGATCTCGTCCTTGCTCACCTCGCGGTCCAGCTCGAGGACGAGGTCGGTGACGGAGCCCGTCGGGACGGGGACGCGCATGGCGATGCCGTCCAGCTTGCCCTTGAGCTGCGGCAGGACGAGAGCGGTGGCCTTGGCGGCGCCGGTCGAGGTCGGAATGATGTTCTCGGCGGCGGCGCGGGCGCGGCGCAGGTCCTTGTGCGGGAAGTCCAGGATGCGCTGGTCGTTGGTGTAGGCGTGGACGGTCGTCATCATGCCCTTGACCAGGCCGAAGTTCTCGTCGATGACCTTCGCCATCGGCGCGACACAGTTGGTCGTGCAGGAGGCGTTGGAGATGACGTGGTGCTTCCCGGTGTCGTACGCGTCCTCGTTGACGCCCATGACGATGGTGATGTCCTCCTCCTTGGCCGGAGCCGAGATGAGGACCTTCTTCGCACCGGCGGCCAGGTGCTTGGCCGCGTCGTCCCGCTTGGTGAAGATGCCGGTGGACTCCACGACGACGTCGGCGCCGAGCTCGCCCCAGGGCAGCTGGGCCGGGTCACGCTCCGCCATCGTCTTGAAGGTCTGGTTGCCCACCGTGATCGTGTCGTCGGTGTGGCTGACCTCCTGCTTGAGGCGGCCCAGGATGGTGTCGTACTTCAGCAGGTGCACCAGGGTCGCGTTGTCGGTCAGGTCGTTGACACCGACGATCTCGATGTCCGCGCCCTGCTCGAGCAGCGCCCGGAAGTAGTTGCGCCCGATGCGGCCGAAGCCGTTGATGCCTACGCGGATCGTCACGAACCGATCTCCTCGTTGGTACGCCGGTACGGACACCGGCAAAAGCTGTATGGGATGTCCCCGACCGCTTCCGACCCTACCGCGCTCCACTCGTTACGGTGACATCGGCCACCTGGGGGCGACGGGCCGGGAAAGCGCGTGTACGGAGCGGGCCGGTCAGCCGACCATCTCTTCGGTGAGGCTGGTCTCCGTGCCCGGAATGCCGAGATCCTGCGCCCGCTTGTCGGCCATCGCCAGCAGTCTGCGGATACGGCCGGCGACCGCGTCCTTCGTCAGCGGCGGGTCGGCGAGTGCGCCCAACTCCTCCAGCGACGCCTGCTTGTGATCCATCCTCAGACGGCCGGCTGCGGCGAGGTGCTCGGGCACCTCGTCGGCGAGGATCTCCAGCGCCCGCTGCACCCGCGCACCCGCGGCGACCGCCGCACGCGCCGAGCGGCGCAGATTGGCGTCGTCGAAGTTGGCGAGGCGGTTGGCGGTGGCACGGACCTCGCGGCGCATCCGCCGCTCCTCCCACGCCAGGACCGATTCGTGAGCACCCAGACGCGTCAACAGCGCGCCGATCGCGTCACCGTCCCGGACGACGACTCTGTCGACGCCCCTGACCTCGCGGGCCTTCGCCGCGATCTGCAGCCGCCGCGCGGCGCCCACCAGCGCCAGAGCCGCCTCCGGCCCCGGGCAGGTGACCTCCAGGGAGGAGCTGCGCCCCGGCTCGGTCAGCGATCCGTGCGCGAGGAACGCGCCACGCCAGGCGGCCTCCGCATCACAGGTCGCCCCCGAGACCACCTGTGGAGGCAGGCCGCGGATGGGGCGGCCCCGGCTGTCGACCAGCCCCGTCTGACGCGCGAGCTGATCACCGCCGGCGACGACCCGTACGACGTACCGACTGCCGCGTCGCAGCCCGCCGGGCGCCATCACCACCAAGTCGGACGCGTGCCCGAAGATCTCCAGAATGTCCTTGCGCAGCCGCCGGGCCGCAATGCCCGTGTCGAGCTCCGCCTCGATCACGATCCGCCCGCTCACCAGGTGCAGGCCGCCCGCGAAGCGCAGGATCGACGAGACCTCGGATTTCCGGCAGCAGGTCCGGGTGACGGGGAGTCGGGAGATCTCGTCCTTCACCGCAGCCGTCATCGCCATGGGCCGATCCTTCCGTGCATACGAAAAATACGGTCATACGCGGCGGCCAGCAGCTCCGGATCGTGCCTGGCGGCACTCCCGCCCGGACCTTCGCCCGGAAAGGCACCTCCGGCCGCCGCGACCGGCGACAGCTGAGCCGTCGCTCCCAGCCGCTCGGCGGCCCTGTGCAGGGAATCCTGATCGGGGACGGCGTCCTCGTCGGCCAGCACCACGTCGAAGGCGAGTTTAGGGGCGTGTCGGGCCAAAACCTCCAAATGACGCTGCGGGGAGAAGCCCTCAGTTTCTCCGGGCTGGGGTGCGAGGTTGAGTGAAAGCACCCTGCGGGCCTTGGTGACCGTCAGCGCATCCAGCAGATCGGGCACCAGCAGATGGGGGATCACGGACGAGAACCACGAGCCGGGCCCGAGCACCACCCAGTCCGCGTCGAGCACCGCCTTGACCGCCTCCGTGACGGCCGGCGGGTCGTGCGGAACGAGGTGGACCTGCTGGACCTCGCCCCTGGTCAGCGCCACCGTGGCCTGCCCGCGGACCGTCGACAGCTCCTCTGGACGCTCGGGGTCGTGGCCCCGTACGAGCGCCTGCAGCTCCAGAGGCACGGCCGACATCGGCAGCACCCTCCCGTGTGCCCCGAGCAGCTTGCCCACCAGGTCGAGTGCCTGGACGTGATCGCCGAGCTGCTCCCAAAGGGCGACGATCAGCAGATTGCCCACGGCGTGTCCGTGGAGATCGCCGCGGCTGACGAACCTGTGCTGGACGACCTCGGCCCATGTCCGGCCCCAGTCGTCGTCGCCGCACAGCGCCGCGAGGGCCTTGCGCAGGTCTCCGGGGGGCAGCACCCCCAGCTCGTCGCGCAGCCGGCCGCTGGAGCCGCCGTCGTCGGCGACGGTGACCACTGCGGTGAGGTCTCCGGTGATGCGGCGCAGCGCCGTGAGCGAGGCGGACAGCCCCGCGCCGCCGCCGAGCGCCACCACCTTCGGCTGTGTGCCGCGCTGGCCGGCACGCGTGGTGACCAGACGCCGCAGCCGGATGGTCCTACGAGGCATTCGCTCTTCTCACGTCCTCATTCACGTCCCATGTCGCGGTGGACCACGACGGTCTCGACGCCGGCGCCCGAGAGCCTGCGGGCCAGCTTCTCCGACACCGCGACACTGCGGTGCTTCCCGCCCGTACAGCCGACTGCGATGGTGACGTACCGCTTGCCCTCGCGGCGGTACCCCGCGGCGATGAGCTGGAGCAGCTCGGCGTAGCGGTCGAGGAACTCCTTGGCGCCGGGCTGGTTGAAGACGTAGTTCGAGACCTCTTCGGTCGTGCCGTTGAACGGGCGCAGCTCCGGGACCCAGTGCGGGTTGGGCAGGAAGCGGCAGTCGGCGACGAGATCGGCGTCAACCGGAAGCCCGTACTTGTACCCGAAAGACATCACCGTGGCGCGTAGTTCGGGCTCTTCGTCGCCCGCGAACTGCGCGTCGAGCTTGGCGCGCAGCTCGTGCACGTTCAGACCGGAGGTGTCGATGACGAGGTCGGCGTCGCCGCGCAGCTCTCTCAGGAGGTCACGCTCGGCGTCGATGCCGTCGACGATGCGGCCGTCGCCCTGGAGCGGGTGCGGGCGGCGCACCGACTCGAACCGGCGCACCAGTGCCTCGTCGCTGGCCTCGAGATAGACGATGCGGCGCTTGACCCGCCGATCGGCGAGGTCCGCCAGCGACTCCTTGAGGTTGTCGAAGAAGCGCCTGCCTCGGACGTCGACCACCACGGCGATACGGGCGACGTTGCCCTGCGAGCGGGCTCCGAGGTCGACCATCGTGGGGATCAGGGCGGGCGGCAGGTTGTCGACCACGAACCAGCCGAGGTCCTCGAGACACTTGGCGGCCGTGCTGCGGCCCGCGCCGGACATCCCGGAGATGATCACCAGTTCGGGGATCACCGCCTCCTCGGCCTCCGCGGTGGTGCCCGTACCCAACTGCGCTCCGTCTCCCTGCTCCGCCTGTGCGGCGTCTCTGTGCTGTGCTGCCTGTTCCTTGCTCATGTCATCGGCCCCCCGGTCGTCGCGGCTCACTCTTCTTCAACGATCTCACCGGTCGCGGTGTTCACCGTCCGCGCGGAAGACTTCGTGACGAGAGCGGCGGCGACGGTCTCCGCCGTCTTGCGGCCGACACCGGGGACTTCGCAGATCTCCTCGATCGTCGCCGCCCGGAGGCGCTTGAGAGAGCCGAAGTGCTTGATCAAGGCCTGTTTGCGCGAGGCACCGAGGCCGGGAACGGCGTCGAGGGGACTCGCCTTCAGTGCCTTCGAACGCTTGCTGCGCTGATATCTGATCGCGAAACGGTGTGCCTCGTCGCGGACGCGCTGGAGCAGATACAGGCCCTCGCTCGTACGGGGCAGGACGACCGGGTCCGCCTCCTCCGGCAGCCAGACCTCTTCGAGGCGCTTGGCCAGACCGCAGACGGCGACGTCGTCGATGCCGAGCTCGTCCATCGCGCTGCGGGCGGCAGCCACCTGCGGCTTGCCTCCGTCGACGACGATGAGCTGCGGAGGGTAGGCGAACTTCTTGGGCCGGCCGTCCTCGTCGCGGGAGCCCGGGCCGCCGTTCGTGCCGTCCTCCGGCTCTTCGGCGGGCTCGGGGCCCTCGCCGTCCGCCGTCTCCGGGTCGGCGCTCCCCCACTCGCCGGTGCGGCGCTTCTCCTGGAGGTACCGGCGGAAGCGGCGGCTGATGACCTCGTGCATGGAGCGCACGTCGTCCTGGCCTTCGACCGTCTTGATCTGGAAGCGGCGGTACTCGCTCTTCCGGGCAAGGCCGTCCTCGAAGACGACCATGGACGCGACCACGTCGTCGCCCTGGAAGTGGGAGATGTCGAAGCACTCGATGCGCAGCGGGGCGGAATCGAGTTCGAGCGCCTCGGCGATCTCCTCCAGGGCGCGCGAGCGGGTCGTCAGGTCGGAGGCGCGCTTGGTCTTGTGCAGGACGAGCGCCTGCTGGGCGTTGCGCCGGACCGTCTCCATGAGGGCGCGCTTGTCCCCGCGCTGGGGCACGCGCAGGCTGACCGCGCTCCCGCGGCGCTCGCTGAGCCACTGGGCGACGGGCTGGGCGTCCCCGTCCTCCGTGCCCGGGGAGGGCTCGGGCAGGGCGGGGACCAGGACCTCCTTGGGCACGGAGTCGCCGCGCTCCTCGCCGTAGAGCTGCTGGAGCGCGTGCTCGACCAGCTCGGGGGTGCCGATCTCCTCGACCTTGTCGGTGACCCAGCCGCGCTGGCCCCGCACACGGCCGCCACGCACATGGAAGATCTGGACCGCCGCTTCCAGTTCGTCCTCGGCGAGGGCGATCAGGTCGGCGTCGGTGCCGTCGGTGAGCACGACGGCGTTCTTCTCCATCGCACGCTTCAAGGCGTCCATGTCGTCGCGCAGGCGCGCCGCCTTCTCGTACTCCATGTCCTCGGCGGCCTCGTTCATCTCCCGCTCGAGCCGGCGGAGGTAGGAGCCGGTGTGCCCGGCGACGAAGTCGCAGAACTCCTCGGCGAGTTCGCGGTGCTCCTCTGCGGTGACGCGGCCGACGCACGGCGCCGAGCACTTGCCGATGTAACCCAGCAGGCAGGGGCGGCCGATCTGGGCGGAGCGTTTGAAGACGCCGGCGGAGCAGGTGCGCACGGGGAAGGCGCGCAGCATCAGGTCGACGGTCTCGCGGATGGCCCAGGCGTGGGCGTACGGGCCGAAATAGCGCACGCCCTTCTTCTTCGGACCGCGCATGACCTGGACGCGGGGATACTCCTCGTTGAGCGTGACCGCGAGGGACGGGTAGCTCTTGTCATCGCGGTACTTGACGTTGAACCGGGGATCGAACTCCTTGATCCAGGAGTACTCGAGCTGCAGCGCTTCGACCTCGGTGGAGACCACCGTCCACTCGACGGAGGCCGCCGTGGTGACCATGGTGCGGGTGCGCACGTGCAGGCCGGACAAGTCCTGGAAGTAGTTCGCGAGCCGCTGACGGAGACTCTTGGCCTTGCCGACGTAGATCACCCGGCGGTGCTCGTCACGGAACCGGTAGACCCCCGGGGAGTCGGGGATCTCGCCCGGTTCGGGGCGGTAGCTGGAGGGGTCGGCCATGACGGACACCCTACGTCCGGGGACCGACATCACCCTCAGCTACCGCCTCGTCAGGTCACCAGCCGCGCTCGCGCCACTCCTGGAGGTGAGGCCGCTCGGCGCCCAGGGTCGTGTCGCCTCCGTGGCCGGGGTAGACCCATGTCTCGTCCGGGAGTTGGGCGAACAGCTTCTTCTCGACGTCCTGGAGCAGACTCGCGAACGCCTCAGGGTCGTCATGGGTGTTACCGACGCCGCCCGGGAAGAGGCAGTCCCCGGTGAAGAGATGCGGATGCCCGTGCGGGTCGTCGTAGACGAGGGCGATCGAGCCCGGCGTGTGCCCGACGAGGTGCCGGGCTGTCAGCTCGATCTCGCCGACCCGCACGGTGCCGCCGTCATCCACCAGTACGTCCGTGGGCACGGGGATGCCCTCGGCGTCGAAGCGGCCCGCCTCGGTGCGCGCACGCGTCGCCTCGACGACGGGTGCCAGGGCCTGCCAGTGGTCGCCGTGCTGGTGGGTCGTGACGACGGACTCGATGCCGTCGGCGCCGATCAGCTCCAGCAGGGTCTCCGGCTCGTTGGCCGCATCGATCAGCAGCTGCTTGCCGGTCTTCCGGCATCGCAGCAGGTAGGCGTTGTTGTTCATGGGGCCGACAGCGACCTTGGAGATGATCAGGTCGGTCAGCTCGTGTACGTCCGCAGGTCCCCCGACCTGCACCTCTCCGGTGTAAGCCATGGCGACACCCTAGGCCCTGCCCGGCGGGTACGGGCCAGGCCGTCCCGCCTGGCCCGTACCGCAGCGGCACCCGGAGGCGGATCCGCCCTCGTCGGACGGACGTTCGCGGCTGCCGGGGGACCTGTCCGGCAGCCCCGGCGGCGCGTCTACAGCGACGGCAGGGCGGGGAGCGGCTCACTTGCGGAGAGGCCGCTGCCCGTGCTGCGGCCGGTCAGCCAGCCGACCAGGGCCGTCGGGTTTCCCGCGATGACGAGTGTGCTGCTGCCGACGGATTCGGGGGCGCCCGTGTGCCAGCTGCCGCCGTCCTCCGTACGGAGTTCGATGGAGTCAGGAACGCCGGGATGGCCGGAGAAGCGCCGCGCCATGTTCGCCAGCTCGCGCTCGACGAACTCCCCGGGGAGATCGTCCAGCCCGTAGCCGATGCCGAGATCGACGTGGTGGAGCTCCACCTCGATCCAGCGCCGGAAGGGGATGGCGCGCGCGAGGTCGGTCACACCGTTGCGGAGTTCGACGGTGCGCTCCCAGTCGGCCTGGCTCCGGGCGGCGAAGGCGCCGTCGAGCCGGGTGGCGGTGTCCCGCACGTCCGCGAGGTGTTCGGCGACCGTGCGCGGGGCGTCACGCTCGATGTCGCCGTCACGGGCCTCGCTGCTGACGTACATGGGACGGCCGGCGAGCGCATTGAGCAGGGCGTCGGCGTTGCGCGCGAGGTGGGCGAGCACATGCCCCCGGGTCCAGCCCGGCAGCAGCGAGGGCTTGGACGCGGTGGCGTCGTCCAGCTGTGCGACGGCAGCGAGAAGACGGTCGGTGGCGTCTTTGAGGGCGGCGGCGTCGGCCACGGGATCGGGCGCGGGTGCGGGGTTCGCGGGCTGCGTCATGATCCTCAAGCTAGCCCGGCTGTCCGCGGCGGCCAAGACCTCGTCACGGCGGCGGAGTTCGACGGCCCGACGCGGGGGCTGCGGAAGGGAACCGCCGAGGGCTCCGTTCACGTGGCGTGAGTCACGGATCACCTCCCGCTGCGGCCCTGGTATGCGGCTCTCTCTGCGGGGAGCTGTGCGGCGAGGACCACCCCCGCCGACGGGCCGCAGAGCCCGGACGGAACAACTTCGGGGTGAGAAGTGCTGTTCGTTAGTCGACTCCGACAGCACCAGCCCCGAGGGTCATAAATCGAATGCACGTGCTATAGGCTCGGAGGGCGGCACCGGGCCGATCCGGGACACACTCGGACGGCGCCGCCTCTAGTCTTGGTCCGGGGGGCTCCTGCGCAGTCGGGGCACCCTGCTTCTCACATGAAAGGTGCCAACCGGCGTGGCCTCTGACCGTCTTCTCGTCCGTGGCGCTCGCGAGCACAATCTCCGGAACATCTCGATCGATCTTCCGCGCGACTCGCTGATCGTCTTCACCGGCCTCTCGGGGTCGGGCAAGTCGTCGCTAGCCTTCGACACCATCTTCGCGGAGGGCCAGCGCCGCTACGTGGAGTCGCTGTCCGCCTACGCCCGGCAGTTCCTCGGCCAGATGGACAAGCCCGACGTCGACTTCATCGAGGGCCTCTCCCCCGCGGTCTCCATCGACCAGAAGTCGACCTCCCGCAACCCGCGTTCGACAGTCGGCACCATCACCGAGGTCTACGACTACCTGCGGCTGCTCTTCGCCCGCATCGGCAAGCCGCACTGCCCCGAGTGCGGGCGGCCCATCGCCCGGCAGTCGCCGCAGGCGATCGTCGACAGGGTGCTGGGCCTGGAGCCGGGCAGCCGCTTCCAGGTGCTGTCACCCCTGGTGCGCGAGCGCAAGGGCGAATTCGTCGACCTGTTCAACGAGTTGCAGACCAAGGGCTACAGCAGGGCACGCGTCGACGGCCAGACAGTCCAGCTCTCCGAGCCGCCGAAGCTGAAGAAGCAGGAGAAGCACACGATCGAGGTGGTCGTCGACCGCCTCACCGTCAAGGACAGCGCGAAGCGGAGGCTCACGGACTCCGTCGAGACGGCTCTCGGGCTGGCCGGCGGCATGGTGATCCTGGACTTCGTCGATCTGGACGAGGACGACCCGCAGCGCGAGCGGATGTTCTCCGAGCACCTCTACTGCCCGTACGACGACCTGTCCTTCGAGGAGCTGGAGCCGCGCACCTTCTCCTTCAACTCCCCCTTCGGCGCCTGTCCGGACTGCACCGGCATCGGCACCCGCATGGAGGTCGATCCGGAGCTGATCGTCCCGGACGAGGACAAGTCGCTCGACGAGGGTGCGCTGCACCCCTGGTCGCACGGGCACACCCGGGACTACTTCGGCCGTCTGATCGACGCGCTCGCCGACGCGCTCGGCTTCCGTACGGACATCCCCTGGGCCGGGCTGCCGCAGCGCGCCAAGAAGGCGCTGCTGTACGGGCACAAGACGCAGATCGAGGTGCGCTACCGCAACCGGTACGGGCGTGAGCGCGCGTACACCACCGCCTTCGAGGGCGTCGTGCCCTTCGTCAAGCGCAGGCACCAGGAGGCGGAGACCGACAGCAGCCGGGAGCGCTTCGAGGGCTACATGCGCGAGGTGCCCTGCCCCACCTGTGACGGCACACGGCTGAAGCCGATCGTGCTCGCGGTGACCATGCAGGGGAAGTCGATCGCCGAGATCTCGGCGATGTCGATCAGCGAATGCGCCGACTTCCTGCGGGAGATGACGCTCAGCGACAGGGACAAGACCATCGCCGAGCGTGTCCTCAAGGAGGTCAACGAGCGGCTGCGCTTCCTGGTCGACGTCGGCCTCGACTATCTCTCGCTCAACCGTGCGGCGGGGACGCTCTCGGGCGGCGAGGCTCAGCGCATCCGGCTGGCGACCCAGATCGGTTCGGGTCTGGTGGGTGTGCTGTACGTGCTGGACGAGCCCTCCATCGGGCTGCACCAGCGCGACAACCACCGCCTGATCGAGACCCTGGTCCGCCTCCGCGACCTGGGCAACACGCTGATCGTCGTCGAGCACGACGAGGACACCATCAAGGCGTCCGACTGGGTCGTGGACATCGGCCCGGGGGCGGGTGAGCACGGCGGCAAGGTCGTGCACAGCGGCCCCATGAAGGAGCTGCTGGAGAACGCCGAGTCGGTCACCGGGGACTACCTGGCCGGCAGGAAGAGCATCCCGCTCCCCCAGATGCGCAGGCCGGCCGACCCCGATCGGCAGCTGACCGTGCGGGGCGCCCGCGAGAACAACCTCCGCGACATCGACGTCTCCTTCCCGCTCGGCGTGCTCACAGCGGTGACGGGCGTGTCCGGCTCGGGCAAGTCCACCCTCGTCAACGACATCCTCTACACGCACCTCGCGCGGGAGTTGAACAACGCCAAGTCGGTGCCCGGGCGGCACACGCGGGTGGACGGCGACGACCTGGTGGACAAGGTCGTGCACGTCGACCAGTCGCCGATCGGCCGGACGCCGCGCTCCAACCCGGCGACGTACACAGGTGTCTTCGACCATGTGCGCAGGCTGTTCGCCGAGACGACGGAGGCGAAGGTCCGCGGGTACCTGCCGGGGCGCTTCTCCTTCAACGTCAAGGGCGGCCGGTGCGAGAACTGCTCGGGCGACGGCACCATCAAGATCGAGATGAACTTCCTGCCGGACGTCTTCGTGCCGTGTGAGGTCTGCCACGGTGCCCGCTACAACCGGGAGACCCTGGAGGTCCACTACAAGGGCAAGAGCATCTCCGAGGTGCTCGACATGCCCATCGAGCAGGCGATGGACTTCTTCGAGGCGGTCCCCGGGATCGCCCGGCACCTGCGGACGCTGAACGACGTCGGCCTGGGTTACGTGCGGCTCGGGCAGCCCGCCCCGACTCTCTCCGGCGGTGAGGCGCAGCGCGTGAAGCTGGCGAGCGAGCTGCAGAAGCGCTCCACGGGCCGCACGGTCTACGTGCTGGACGAGCCCACCACCGGGCTGCACTTCGAGGACATCCGCAAGCTGATCTCGGTGCTCGACGGCCTGGTCGAGAAGGGCAACACGGTGATCGTCATCGAGCACAACCTCGATGTGATCAAGACCGCCGACTGGGTCGTCGACATGGGCCCGGAGGGCGGCTACGCCGGCGGTCTGATCGTCGCCGAGGGGTCACCGGAGCAGGTCGCGGCGATCCCCGCCAGCCACACGGGGAAGTTCCTCCGGGACGTGCTGGGCGACCGGGTGAGCGACGCGCCGCCGTCGGCGCCGCGCAGGCCCGGAGCGTCCGGGGCGCGCAAGCGGGCGGCGAAGCCGAAAAGCGCGGCGAAGTAGCCGAGCGCGGGCAGCCGCAACCACAGACACAGAGCAGACAGACGGGCGCCGCACAGGCAGTGCGGCGCCCGTCGCGTGCTCCGGCACCTCGGCACAGCGGGCGGGCACCGGCGTCTCGGTCCCGCCGGGGTGCGTCCCGCCAACTCCGTCGCACAGCACGGGAGTTGACGGACATGTTTATTCATCGACTTTCCTCCGGACATCTGGTGCAGTCCGCCTGCCGCTGGGACCCTTCGCCACGGTGTGCGCAGATAGCGCATGAAACACCCGTGTTTGTAGGGGATGCTGTGATACGAGTTCACTCACGCCGTAGGGTCCTCGCACGGCCACTGCTTCCGGCAGTGGCCGTTTTCTCTGCCCTGACGCTCTGTCAGGCACCGACTCCCCCCACCCCCACGAGCCCCGTCCACCACTCCTCGATCACCCTCAACAGCAAGCCCGCAGCCTTCGCCGGCGGCGAGGGGATTCCGGACGGCGACGGCATGGAGCTGTCCCGCACGAGCCGTCCGGTCGCGCCCGGCGCCCGGCTGACCTCGTTCCAGCGTCTGGAGTCCGACAAGTGGCTGCGGGCGGACGCCCTCAGCGTCGAGCTGGGCGGCGGCACGGGCGGCACACGTGCCGACTACCTCTCCTCCGGCGAGGTCTCCACCCGCAGAACGGTGACCGAGCAGGTCAAGGCATACGATCCGGGCAAGGGCCGGCGAACCGTCGCCGCGCTGAACGCGGACTTCTTCGACATCAACGAGACGGGCGCGCCGCTCGGCCCCGGAGTACGCGACGGGCGCGTCACGCACTCCCCCGCCGCCGGCAACAGCGAGTCTCTCGGCATCGGCCCGAAGGCGGCGGGCCGCATCCTCGACCTGTACTTCGACGGGACCCTCACCCTCCCCGACGGCACGGAGACGCTGAACGCGTACAACGCCGCCAACGTGCCGGAGAACGGCATCGGGGCCTACAACTCCCAGTGGGGCGAGGCGGATCGGGCACTGACCACCGACAGCGACCCCGAGTCCGCCGAGGTCACGTTGCGGCGTGGCCGTGTCACCTCGGTCGCCGAGGAGCCCGGCGACGGACCGATCGCCGAGGGCACCACCGTTCTCATCGGCCGCGACGCCGGTGCGAAGCGGCTCGGCTCGCTGGAGAAGGGCGACCGCGTCTCGCTCGAGTACCACGTGCGTACGGACGACGGCGGCCCCGTACCGCGGACCGCTGTGGGCGGCCGCGGCCTGCTCGTCGTGGACGGAAAGCCGCAGGACTGGGAAGGCAGACCGAACAACGCGACGGCACCGCGTACCGCGGTGGGCTTCTCCAAGGACGGCTCGACGATGCACGTGCTGACCGTGGACGGCAGGCAGGCGGCATCCGGAGGCGTCACTCTCACCGAACTCGCCCTGATGATGGAGGACTTGGGGGCGTACAACGCGATCAACCTGGACGGCGGCGGATCGTCGACCCTGCTGGCCCGCGAGCCGGGCGCCCGCAGCCCGCAGGTGGAGAGCGCGCCCTCCGACGGAGTGGAGCGCGAAGTGCCCAACGGGCTGGCGCTGACGGCCCCGAAGGGCAGCGGCGACCTGAAGGGCTTCTGGGTGGAGACGGCCGCGGACCCCGTATCCGCACCCACCGCCGACAACATGCCCGGAGGACACCCCGACCGCGTCTTCCCGGGCCTGACAAGGAAGTTGACCGCCGCGGGCCACGACGAGACGTACGGCCCCGCCGAGGGCAGTCCGCAGTGGTCCGCCGCACGCCCCGGCGTCGGACGGGTCGACGGCGCCGGTGTCTTCCACGCGCACCACGCGGGCTCCACGGACGTCACCGCACGTCAGGGGCATGCCCACGGCTCCACGAAGCTGTCGGTCATCGGCGAACTCGACCGCATCCGGCCCACCCGGGAGCGCGTCGGCCTCGCCGACGGCGACGCCGAAGGTTCCTTCGGCCTCATCGGCTTCGACGCGCAGGGCACCAGTGCACCCGTCGATCCGGCGGACGCGGCCCTGGACTACGACAGTTCGCTCTTCGTCGTCGAACCGGACGCCGCACAGGGCGGCTTCAAGGTCAAGGCCCGCCCGGGTGAGGAGTCGGCGTCCGGCATCGTCACGGTCACGGTCAAGGGCAGGACCACTCAACTCGCCGTCACCGTGGGGCTGAACGACCAGAAGGTGGCCGCCTTCGAGGACGCCGCGGACTGGAAGTTCAGCGCAGCACGCGCGGAGGGCTCCCTCGCCTCGGAGCCGGAAGGGCACGAGGGTACGGCGCTGAAGCTGACCTACGACTTCAGCCAGTCGACGGCCACACGCGCCGCCTACGCCACCCCGCCCCGGGAGGTGCCCGTCGCGGGTCAGCCGCAGAGCTTCACCATGTGGATCAAGAGCGACGGCAAGGGTGCGTGGCCCTCGCTCCATCTCAAGGACGCCGGCGGGACCGATCAGGTGCTGCGCGGCGACCTCCTCGACGAGGAGGGCTGGCAGCAGATCACGTTCGACGTCCCGGAAGGCGTCTCCTATCCGCTGCGGCTGCACCGCTTCTACCTCGCCGAGACCCGGCCCGCCGAGCAGTACACCGGCGAGGTCGTGCTGGACGAGGTGGTGGCGCGCACTCCGCCCGACGTCGACCTGCCCGCTGCCGCCCCCGTGCACGATCCGCTGATCTCGACGGCAGCGGACGTGGCCGGGCGCGACTGGCGCTTCGCGGTGATGTCGGACGCGCAGTTCGTGGCGCGCGATCCGGACAGTGCGGTGGTGCGGCAGGCCCGCCGGACTCTTCGCGAAATACGTGCCGCGGAGCCGGACTTCGTGCTCATCAACGGCGACCTGGTCGACGAGGGCTCCAAGGAGGATCTGAGCTTCGCGCGCAAAGTGCTGGAGGAGGAACTGGGTGACGCCGTCGACTGGTACTACGTGCCCGGCAACCACGAGGTGATGGGTGGCAGCATCACGAACTTCGTCGACGAATTCGGCCCGGCGCAGCGCACGTTCGACCACAGAGGCACCCGGTTCATCACCCTCGACACCTCGTCCCTGACCGTCCGCGGCGGCGGCTACGCACAACTGCAGGACCTGCGGCAGCAGTTGGACGCGGCTGCCAAGGATCCGTCCGTCTCGTCGGTGTCAGTCGTGCAGCACGTGCCGCCACGTGACCCGACGGGCCAGCAGGCCAGCCGGCTGACGGACAGGATGGAGGCCGACCTGCTGGAGAGATGGCTGAGCGAATTCCGTGCCCGCTCGGGCAAGGGGGCACTCTTCATCGGCTCGCACGTGGGTGTCTTCGACGCCTCACGCGTGGACGGCGTCCCGTATCTGGTCAACGGCAACTCGGGCAAGGCGCCGGCGGCGCCGCCCGGAGAGGGAGGCTTCACCGGTTGGTCGCTGCTCGGCGTGGAGCAGGGCTCTCCGCGGCACGGACAGGAGTGGTTCGCGGCCCAGACCAGAGCTCACGTCGACGGCCTCGCGCTGCAGGCTCCGGAGGAGCTCCAGGTGGGCAAGTCTGCTCGGGCGTCGGCCGAAGTGACGCAAGGCGAGGGCGAGTCGGCGCGGAAGGTGCCGGTCGGCTGGCCGCTCAGTGCCGACTGGTCGGGCTCCGGCGACCTCTGCATCGTTGACGGAGGGAAAGGGAGGCCTTCGCAGCATGGCGGGAAGAGTTGCTCCGCGACCTACGACCCGGGCTCCGGCGCACTCACCGCTCAGCGGCCAGGGACGGTCACCCTCACCGTGGAGGTCAACGGTGAGCGCTCGGACCGGCAGGTGAAGATCACGCGATGATGCGCCTGGCGGACCGATGTGCTCGGTGAGCAAGTAGGTCCTCACAGGTGAGCCGACGGTGCTGTCCGGGCCTTCAACGGCCCGGACAGCACCGGCACTTGCTCGCAGCCCCCGCCTGTACCGGGGTGCGGTGCCTCAGACGTCGACGTCCTTCTTGTCTCCCCGGCCCTTCTCTGCGGCGTCCGCCTTTCGGGAGGCGTAGAGGCTCGTGATCGTGGTGACGACGAGGACCGCGCAGATCACACCGAGAGACACCGGAATGCTGATCTCCGGCACGTGCACTCCGTACTCGTGCATCGCGTGCAGCACCAGCTTCACGCCGATGAATCCGAGGATGATCGACAGCCCGTAGGAGAGGTGCACCAGCTTGCGGAGCAGACCGCCGATGAGGAAGTACAGCTGCCGAAGGCCCATAAGCGCGAACGCGTTGGCGGTGAAGACGATGTAGGGGTCCTGGGTCAGACCGAAGATCGCCGGGATCGAGTCGAGCGCGAAGAGCACGTCTGTCGTGCCGATGGCCAGCATCACGATCAGCATCGGCGTCATCAGCCGCTTGCCGTTCTCGACGATGAAGAGCTTGGTGCCGTGGTACTTGTCGGTGGAGGGCACCCGCTTCTCGATCATCTTCAGGAAGCGGTTCTCCTCGTAGGACTCCTCCTCGCTGTCCTCGCGGGCTTCCTTGATCAGCTTCCATGCCGTCCAGATGAGGAAGGCGCCGAAGATGAAGAAGATCCAGGAGAAGGTCGAGATGATCGCGACGCCGGCTGCGATGAAGACGGCCCGCAGCGCGAGGGCGATCAGGACGCCCACCATCAGCACCCGTTGCTGGTAGATCGTCGGGACGGCGAACTTCGCCATGATCAGGACGAAGACGAAGAGGTTGTCGACGCTGAGCGACTTCTCCGTGACGAATCCCGCGAAGAACTCAGCCGATGCCTGCCCTTCGCCGAAGACCATCAGCCCGACACCGAAGAGTGCGGCGAGGACGATCCACACCGTCGTCCACACTCCGGCCTCCTTGAGGGAGACCTCGTGGGGTTTGCGGCCGCCGATGAAGAAGTCGACGGCGACGAGGGCGCAAAGACCGACAACGGTCAGCACCCAGACAGTCAGGGAGACATCCATGAACGCATCCTCCGGCTCGCGTGTTCGCTGGGGCCGGAGGTCTCTTCCGCCCGGCGCGCCGAACGGACGCCTACCGGACCGACGGCCCGGGACCGGTCACATCCGGTCCGTATTGACGGGCACGCCGCGAATGATGGGAATACTCCCCTCCGCGTAAAGAAGAGTAAAGCAAAGCCAAGAGAACGTAAAGAATCCCTGGTCGGAGGGCTAGCGAGTTGGTCGGAGGTTCGCGGGCACGGCCATGATCGCGCTCGCCCGGACGGGGCGGCGAGCCCTCGGGCCGGACTTCGAAAGCCCGTCTCAGCCCTCGTTCCTGTACGTGCGGCGGGCCTGCGCCACCTCACGGAGGACCTGAGTGAGCACCTGACTTCCACGGGGGACCAGTGGCGGCTCGTACGTCCAGTGGTGCCCGACCCAGGGATCGGCCAGATGGTCGTCGGGCACGGGCGTGATGCGCATCAGGGCACGCCACAGCGGGCTGAGCAACGGCCCGTACTCGCGGGCGTCCTCACGGTCGGCGACCATCAGCAGGTTGACCCCGACCGACGGACCCTCGTCGGCGAGATAGCGCAGCTGAGTGATGGCCCGGTCGTCGAAGCCGTACGGGAAGTCGTGTACGAGGAGGAGCTGTTCGGCGGTGTCGAGGTCCGGCGGCAACGCGTCGGTGGCGCCGCTGCGGACGGCCATCTGCACCAAGTCGACGCGCTGCGTGAGCTTTTCGAGCAGCTTGCCGACGCCTGCGGCGCCGGTGGCGGGCGGCTCCGGCAGCACGCCGGTCTCCAGCAGGGGCGCGAGAGCGGCCGTGGCGGAACCGGCCGGATCGATCACGTTGAGCGTGAAGTCGCCGGGAGGATAGACCGCTGCAAGCCGGGCGGCGATCGCCGTAGCCGTCTCAGCGGCGAGACGGCGCAGCTCGTCGGAGCTCGCCACGGAGGCACCGCCGGCGCCGCTGTTGCCGGAGTCGATCCACAGGCCCCGCTCCAGCGGCAGGCGCGCAAGCATCGGAATCCGCAGACCGGCGCTCTCAGGAAGGCTCAACTCGCCCAGCCGCAGCGCCATCGGCGTCTCCATGGGCGCCGAGTAGGCATGCCAGACGGGGTTGTCCCAGCGCGCGTAGGCCGGAGGCAGCGCGGGCTCGACGACGTCCGCCTCGGCCATGAGCTGGCCCAGGTCGCGGTCGAGCGCCGCGCGGGCCCGTTCGACGAGCTGCGCCTGCTTAGAGCGTGCCTCGCTGCGCGCAGCGTCGGCGGCGGGACCCACTCGGGTGCGCGGGTCGGAGAGGACCTTGTCCAGCTCCGCTTCCATGCGCGACTCGGCGAAGTCGACCGCGGAGCGGTACGCCGCGACCGTACGGGCCAAGTCCTCGAACATGTCCCAGATCTGGTTGTAGAGCCGCTCGTCCATGCTCCAGCCGTTGGCGTCACCGGCGACCGGTGCGTGTGCGGCCTCGCCGCCGGGCGGCGCTGCCTGCGCACCAGCCGCCGCGGCTGCGGGGGCCGAAGTCTTCTGTGCCGCACGGCGCTTGGGGTGCTGATAGCTGATGCGGCCGTCGTCGGACGACGGCTCGGCGGGCGCCGGAGACTGGCCCCCGGTTGGCTGCTGGCTGCCAGGTGACGGGCCGTCGGGTGACGGGCTGCCGGGTGGCTGGCTGCCGACGTCGGGAACGGTGCCGGATGCCGTGGCCGACGGGCCTTGCGGACCGTCACCGGGAAGCCCGGCTCCCAGGACACCCTGGGTGCCTCCCACCGTGGCCTCGCGGCGGGCCCGGTCCTCGTCGGTACGCGGCGGAGGCGCCGCCACCGAACGGGCCATGCCCGCTGCGACGGCCTCGTTGATCGTGGCGGCCAACTCCTCGGCGCGAGGCAGCCCTTGGTCCGCGAGCATCGCCGACAGCCCTCCGGCATACCCCTGACCGACCGCCCGGACCTTCCAGTCGCCCTGCCTGCGGTACAGCTCCAGGGCGACGACGGCCGACTCGGCGTCTAGGCCGGCCGCCTTGTAGGTCGCGATCTCGGTGCCGTCGAGCTGAGTGACGGCCACGAAAGGGGCGTCGAGAACGCCGAAGGTCGAGGGCCCCCCGACGCCCGTGGGCAGTGCGAGCAGGAGATTGACGCGGTGCACTTCTTCGGGCAGGGCATCGAGATCCACCGCAAGGCGATGGTCGGCCGCGGCCTGACGGGAGACCTCCACACCGGGAAGGTGCGGATCGGCGGGGTGAGCTATCCACCCGGCCTCCCGCATGCGGCCCTGCTCGTCGTTGAGCGTCGCCCCCGCGATGACCGGCTTGGCCGCCGACACCCGGATCTCCAAACGGGCCTCTGGCAGAGGGTGGTTCTGCCCCCGGACCAGCTCGACCGACATCTTCGCCCCCTCGTCGCCCTGCTGTGCTCGTGTGCCTGGACCGCCCCTCGGGTCAGAGGTGCGGCACCATCGCGGGCATCAGGTCCTGGAAGGTACGGCCGTTGGTCGGGGCGCCCACGGCGGTCATCTGCCAGCCGTCGCCCTGCCGGTGCACCTTGGCCATGATCTGAGCGGTGTACTCCCCGCCGCCGGTGAGCGTGTAGCGCGCCAGCTCCTGGCCGTTGCTCTCGTCGACCAGGCGGCAGAAGGCGTTCTCCACCTCTGCGAAGGTCTGCCCGGTGAAGGAGTTGACCGTGAAGACGATCTGGTCGATGTGGACCGGGATGCGCTGGAGGTCCACCATGATGGCCTCGTCGTCGCCGCCCTGCCCGGCACCGCCCACCAGGTTGTCACCGGTGTGCTTGACGGAACCGTCGTCGCTGACCAGGTGACGGAAGAAGACCACGTCGACCGGCTGCTTGTCGGCGAAGAGGACAGCCGAGGCGTCGAGGTCGATCTCCCTGCTGCGCTTGCCGAACAGCCCCCGGCGCGGGGCCGCCTTCCAGCCGAGTCCCATCCGCACTGCCGACAGGGTGCCCCCGTCGCTCTTCTGCAGACTGATCGCCTGTCCCTTGGACAAGTTCACCGACACGTGCGTACCCCTCTCGACTTGCCGCTGCCACCGTTTCACTCCCGGTGGCCGTCACGCTCCGCAGCCTACGCATGCGCACGAAGCGCCCGGTCAGAGCGACCGCCTTTGTGTCGCTCTTGCAACACTCGGTCCGGTTCGCCTCATCCCCCGCCGCACCAGGGGCTACTTCAGCCCCGCCTCCTTCATCTGCCGCAGCTCCTTCTTCAGTTCCGACACCTCGTCGCGGAGCCGCGCCGCCACCTCGAACTGGAGCTCCGCGGCCGCCGCCCGCATCCGCTCCGTCATCTCCTCGATGGTCTCGGCCAGTTCGGCCGCGGGACGGTCCGTGAGCACCTCCGTACCCGCGCGCTGCTTCCTGCCCGCCGACTTCGCCGGCGTGGGTGCCTTGCCGTGGCCGGCGCGGTCCCCGCCGCGCCTCTCCTTCCGGTAACCGGAGCCGAGCAGCTGCTCGGTGTCGATGTCCTCGCGGGCGATGTCGGCCACGATGTCGCCGATCTTCTTGCGCAGCGGCTCCGGATCGATGCCGCGTTCCTTGTTGTAGGCGATCTGCTTCTCGCGGCGGCGGTTCGTCTCGTCGATGGCCTTCTCCATGGCCGGAGTGACCTTGTCGGCATACATGTGAACCTGACCGGAGACGTTGCGCGCGGCACGCCCGATCGTCTGGATCAGGGACGTGCCGGAGCGGAGGAAGCCCTCCTTGTCGGCGTCGAGGATGGCCACCAGCGACACCTCGGGCAGGTCCAGCCCCTCACGCAGGAGGTTGATCCCGACCAGGACGTCGAACTCGCCCGCGCGCAGCTCCCGCAGCAGCTCGATGCGGCGCAGCGTGTCGACGTCGCTGTGGAGGTAGCGGACCTGGATCCCCAGCTCAAGGAAGTACTCGGTGAGGTCCTCCGCCATCTTCTTGGTGAGGGTCGTGACGAGAACGCGCTCGTCCTTCTCGGCACGCGTACGGATCTCGTGGACCAGGTCGTCGATCTGGCCCTCCGTCGACTTGACCACGACCTCGGGGTCGACGAGCCCCGTCGGGCGGATGACCTGCTCCACATGGCCGTCGCCGCGGGAGAGTTCGTACGCCCCGGGGGTCGCCGACAGGTAGACCGTCTGGCCGATCCGCTCCAGGAACTCCTCCCATTTCAGCGGCCGGTTGTCGATCGCGGAGGGCAGCCGGAAGCCGTGCTCGACCAGCGTGCGCTTTCGCGCGGCATCGCCCTCGTACATCGCGCCGATCTGCGGGACGGTCTGGTGCGACTCGTCGATGACGAGCAGGAAGTCGTCCGGGAAGAAGTCGAGGAGGGTGTGCGGGGCGGTGCCCGGGTCGCGGCCGTCGATGTGCCGCGAGTAGTTCTCGATGCCTGAGCAGGTGCCGATCTGGCGCATCATCTCGATGTCGTACGTCGTGCGCATGCGCAGCCGCTGCGCCTCCAGCAGCTTGCCCTGCTTCTCCATCGTGGCCAGCTGCTCCTCCAGCTCGGCCTCGATCCCGGCGATGGCCCGCTCCATTCGCTCCGGGCCGGCCACGTAGTGCGTGGCCGGGAAGACGTAGAGCTGCTCGTCGTCCGTGATGACCTCACCGGTGAGCGGATGCAGCGTGGAGAGCGCCTCGATCTCGTCACCGAACATCTCGATGCGGACGGCCAGCTCCTCGTAGACCGGGAAGATCTCGATCGTGTCGCCCCGCACCCTGAAGGTGCCTCGGGTGAACGACATGTCGTTACGGGTGTACTGCACCTCCACGAAGCGGCGCAGCAGCTGGTCCCTGTCGATCTCCTCGCCGACCTTGAGCGGCACCATCCGGTCGACGTACTCCTGCGGGGTGCCCAGGCCGTAGATGCAGGAGACGGAGGCGACGACGACCACGTCCCGCCGCGTGATCAGGGAGTTCGTGGAGCTGTGGCGAAGGCGCTCGACCTCCTCGTTGATGGAGGAGTCCTTCTCGATGTAGGTGTCCGTCTGGGGGACGTACGCCTCGGGCTGGTAGTAGTCGTAGTACGAGACGAAGTACTCCACCGCGTTGTTCGGGAGGAGCTCCCGGAACTCGTTCGCCAGCTGAGCGGCCAAGGTCTTGTTGGGCGCGATCACCAGCGTGGGCCGCTGCAGCTTCTCGATCATCCAAGCCGTCGTCGCGGACTTGCCGGTGCCGGTCGCACCGAGCAGCACGACGTCCTTCTCGCCGCCGCTGACGCGCTGCGCGAGGTCGGTGATCGCGGTGGGCTGGTCCCCACTGGGCCGGTAGGGGCTGACGACCTCGAAAGGCGCCACGGTGCGTTCGATCTGGGTCTGGGGCCGCATGTCCACAACGGTACGACCGACCGCTGACAACCAGCTCCGGGCGAGGGCTACAAAGAGTCGCGGCACGTTCACACTCACGCCATTCCGGTTCTGCTTCCGTGTATCGCACAACGGGAAGCCTCTAGCTGACAGTG
Source organism: Streptomyces albidus (ex Kaewkla and Franco 2022) (assembly GCF_013870515.1). Taxonomy (GTDB): domain Bacteria; phylum Actinomycetota; class Actinomycetes; order Streptomycetales; family Streptomycetaceae; genus Streptomyces; species Streptomyces albidus. The sequence goes on from NZ_JACBXA010000040.1 coordinate 26,597, forward strand.
TTCGCACGAACGCGAGGAGTCCCGAATGTCGATGCGCCGTGCCGTAGCCGCCGCTACCGGTGTGCTCCTGGGAGTGTCAGGGCTCAGCTTCATCGCGACCCCGGCCCAGGCGGCCTCCCAGCAGAAGAAAGCCGACTCCGCACCCATCACCGTCGCCCACCGTGGCGCTTCCGGTTACGCGCCGGAGAACACCCTCAGCGCGGTCGAGAAGGCCGACAAGCTGGGGATGGACTGGGTGGAGAACGACGTACAGCGCACCAAGGACGGCGAACTCGTCGTCATGCACGACACGACGCTCGCCCGCACCACCAACGTCGAGAAGCTCTACCCGGAGCGGTCGCCCTGGAACATCTCCGACTTCACGGCCAAGGAGATCAAGCGTCTCGACGCCGGAAGCTGGTTCAGCGACGACTATGCGGGTGAGAAAGTCCCCACCCTGGAGCAGTACCTGAAGAAGATCACGAAGACCGGCCAGCGACTGCTGCTGGAGCTGAAGTCCCCGGAGATCTATCCGGGCATCGAACTCCAGACGCTCCGGGAGCTCTCCAGCCACGGCTGGCTCGACAGCAAGCACACCAAGAGCAAGCTGATCATCCAGAGCTTCAACGCCGACTCGGTCAAGACCACGCACTTCCTGAACTCCGCGGTCAAGACGGGCTTCCTCGGCAACCCGAAGGTCTCGGAGCTGGACTCCTACGCGAAGTTCACGGACCAGATCAACCCCACCCACAGCGCGGCGACCAAGGACTACATCAAGGCCGTGCACGCACGGAAGGGCCCGCTCGGCAAGCAGATGGAGGTCTTCACCTGGACGGTGAACGACGCATCCACGGCACGCACGGTCGACAAGGCCGGCGTGGACGGGATCATCTCCAACTTCCCCGACGTCGTCAGGGACGCGACCGGAGGCTGAACGTTTCCTCGGCGGAAGGCGGGACCGGCACCGGTCCCGACACCCCCCACTCCGCCAGCTCGTCCCCTCAGTTCCGCTTGATCCCCGGTCCACTCCCGCTCGATCCCCGGTCCCCCGAATCCCCGCGCCGCGACTCCGCTACCCCACTTCTCCGACCGCACATCTGACGAAGACGGCCGCGAGCCGCCGGGCCTCCCGGGCGAACGGCCGTTGTCAGAGGGCACCTCTAAGGTGCCCGCATGAACGAGACTCCGGCCAGTACGTCAGCCCGCAGCAGCACCTGGACGCTGCGGGAGACGCCTGTCGGCCCCCTGCTGCTCGCCGCAACCGACAAGGGCCTGGTCAACGTCGTCTTCCACGCGGACGCCGATACCGCCGACCGGGCCCTCACGCGGCTCGAAGGCCGCCTCGGATCCGCGCCGGTCCGCGTGGACGACGCCGCATCCCCCGACGCACCGGCTCCGCACCCCGCCCTCGCGACGGCCGCGGCAGAGCTCGACTCCTACTTCCGGGACGAGCTGCGCGTCTTCACCGTCCCGCTGGACTGGTCGTTGTCCGGCGGTTTCAACGAGCGGGTGCTGCGCGAGCTCTTCGCCTCCGTGCCGTTCGGCGTCACCGCCGGATATCAGGACCTCGCCGACAGGGTCGGCGAGCCCGGAGCGGCCCGGGCCGTGGGGGCGGCCATGGGATCGAACCCGCTGCCCGTCGTCGTCCCCTGTCACAGGGTCGTCGAGAGCGGCGGTGCCCTCGGCGGATTCGGCGGCGGCCGCGAGACCAAGCGCGCGCTGCTCGCTCTGGAGGGGCTGCTGCCGCAGCCGCTGTTCTGACGCTGTTCCGGCTCTGGGCCCGGACCTTCAGAAGACGCCGGTGGGCGGCGCGAGCGACGACAACCTCGTGCTCGCTGCGGGGTCCCACTGACGCCTGGCCGCCCCCGACTCCGGGCAGCCGCCCAGTCGAATAGGCGCGTTACTCCGTAGGCGTCCGCGGGTCGCCGCTGGCAGACTGCCGCACGTGACCGACACCAACAACGCCGCCGAGACGCCTGACATAGCGGCCGCCGACTCCGTCGCGGACGCTCCCGCCGCGCCAGCTCTTCCCGGCGCCGCCGAGCTCGTCGCCCTGCGCCGCCGCACCACGTCGGTGCTGGTGACCAGTCAGATTCTCGGCGGCCTCGGCGTCGCGACAGCCGTGACCCTCTCCGCCGTACTGGCACAGGAGGTCAGCGGATCCGAGGCGCTGTCGGGGCTCGCCTCGACCTCGTCGGTCATCGGCACGGCTCTCCTCTCGCTTCCGCTCGCGTCACTGATGTCCGCGCGTGGACGCCGCGCCGGCCTCACCGTCGCCTATCTCATCGGAGCCGTCGGCGGCGCGGTGGTCGTCGTCGGAGCGGTGCTGGGGAACTTCCTGCTCCTGCTGCTCGGGATGACGGTCTTCGGGGCGTCGAGTTCCGCCAACCTTCAGGCCCGCTACGCCGCCGCCGACCTCGCCGAACCGGACCAGCGGGCCAAGGCCATCTCCTTCGTCGTCTGGGCGACGACGATCGGCGCCGTACTCGGACCGAACATCGCCGCCCCGGCCGGACGCAGCGTCGTCGGCCTGGGAGTCCCCGCGACCGCAGGGGCGTTCGTGTGGGCCACCGCCGTCTTCATCCTGACCGCCGTGCTGATGCACCTGCTGCTGCGCCCGGATCCTCTGCTCACCGCCCGCGCGCTTGCGGCCGCCGAACCCTCCAAGGACGAGCACACCGCCGGGCCCGCCGCCGTCGGCGTCGCCGGAGAAGCCGAGGGGCACGCGGAGCCGAAGGCCGCACCCGGCCACTCCGCGAAGGAGGACCGTTCACTGCGCGCGGGTCTCGCGGCCGTCGCCGCCTCGTCGCACGCCCGTCTGGCAGTGGTGACCATCGCGGCGGCGCACACCGCCATGGTCTCGATCATGGTCATGACGCCGGTGGACCTTGGTCATCACGGCGCGGGCATCGAGCTGATCGGGATGGTCATCAGCGCGCACATCGTGGGCATGTACGCCTTCTCACCGGTCATGGGCTTCCTCGCCGACCGCTTCGGGCGGCTCGGTGTCATCGTCCTGTCCGTCGCGCTGCTCTCGTGTGCGGCCGCTCTGGCGGGCACCGCGAACGGCGACCACGTCCAGTCGGCGGCCGGCCTCTTCCTGCTCGGCCTCGGCTGGTCGGCGGGGCTGGTCTCCGGCTCGGCTCTGCTGACCGACTCCGTGCCGCAGGCGGCGCGGGCAGCCGTGCAGGGTGTCTCCGACCTCATCATGAACGCGGCTGCGGGCGCCGGCGGTGCGCTGGCCGGACTGGTCGTCTCGCAGGCGGGTTACGGCTGGCTCAGCGCGCTGGCCGCGACGCTGCTGCTGCCGGTGGCAGCCCTGGTGCTGATCAGCCTCTCCCGGCGGAGCGGCAGCCCGCCCCGCACATAGCCGAGGCCTACCGGGGATAGAGCTCGAAGGCGACGCAGTCCCGGCCGCCGTACCGCTCGGCGCCCATCCGCACACCCCACTCCACGACGGAGCGGGCGTAGCTCTCCACGGGCTCGTCGCTGAGCGCGGTGATGTAGGCACGGTGCTCGGCGAGCGAGGCCACCGCGAGCCGTACGGACTCCTCCCCCACCGGCACGGCATGCGTCGGTTCCGTGGACCCGGCGACGGCGACCCACCGCACGCCGCCCCACGGCTGGAGCCCCCCGCTCTCCAGCTGCTCGGAGAAGATCCAGCGGTTCCCGGCATCGCCGACGGCGTCGAGCACCGCCCGGCCGACCGCACGGTGGTCCGGGGTGTTCCAGGCACGACCGCCCCAGGTCTCCCGGTGATTGAGGGTGATCACGAGTTCGGGGCGGGTCCTTCGCACGACTGCGGCGATGTCCCGGCGCAGAGGCACGCCCTCCTCGATCATGCCGTCCCGGTGGTCGAGGAACTCCAGTGAGGTGACTCCGACCGTACGGGCGCTCGCCCGCTGCTCCGTATCCCGTACGCGGGCGCATTCAGCCGGTTCAAGGGTGTCGATGCCGGCCTCGCCGCGAGTGACCAGGAGGTAGCTGACCTCCTTGCCTGCGGCCACCCACTCGGCGACTGCCGCCGCCGCCCCGTACTCCATGTCGTCCGGGTGTGCGACGACGGCCAGTGCACGCTGCCAGTCCTCCGGCATCGCTTCCAGAGTCGTCCCGCTGCTCGTGGTCATGGCCGTCGTTCCGCCTTCCGTCCGGTGTGACACGTGCTCCTCGCGCCGTGTGGACGGTCACCGGCGAACCGGTCACTGACGTTCGAACGGCGTCCACTCGAGCTTCTCGCCTGTTCCCTCTCCGGGACGGCTTCCCCACTTCCGCCGGCCGTCCCGTTCCATCATCGGGTCGAGACTGACGAACAGCGTGATGAGCAGCAGAAGGAGCACCGGGCCGATCAGCACCGGCGTGAGTGTCCCCAGCGCCGAAGAGGTACCGGCTCTGCCGACGTCGCTGTACAGCCGGACGGTCATCGCTCCCATGCCCGTGTAGTGCATCCCGGTGAAGGCCAGCCCCATGATCAGAGCCGCGCCGAGCGAGGCGCCCAGGTGCTTGGCCTTCGTGGCGCACCACATCGCGATGGTCGTCACGACGACCGCGACGCCGACGGAGACTCCCACGATCCGGGTGTCGTAGCGGACGGCGCCACCGACGTGCATTCCCATCATGCCGAGGTAGTGGGTGGCGGCGACGCCGAGCCCCAGGATCACGCCGCCGCCGAAGGCGGTGGCCAGATTGCGCCGGTAACCCACGAGGAAGAGCGCGGCCGCGGAGACGAGTACGGCGAGAACGAGAGTCCCGTACGTCGTCAGCATGTCGTACTCGATGGGCGCGTCACCCACGCTGAAGCCCACCATGGCGACGAAGTGCATCGTGAAGATGCCGATGCCGACCGCGACGGCCCCGAGCAGCAACCACCCGCCCTGCTCGCGCTGTTGGGACGCCGGCGCCCGCATGGCGCATCTGAGCCCGACCGCACTGCCCAGACTCGCCATGGTGTAGGCGAGGGCAGGTGTGACCAGCCCGTAAGTGAAACCATTCGCCGGCAACGCCACGGCATTGAGCATTGTCATCCCCACCAGGAAACCCTGCCTGACCACAGGACCGTCACTTGACGAACACACATACGGAAACATCATGTTAGAGAACCGCACGCTTGTCCGCTCCCGTTTCGGACAAGCCCGTCACAACGGCTTCCGCGTCACATCCGGGTGTGAAGATCGCTCATCAGGCAGCCGGGGTACGCGAACCGGTCACCGCCAGCCGTGGAGCTGCTGCAATCGGTGCACGACACGGTTGAACCTCGCCCTGTCGAGTGCGCAGGCCTCCCGCCGCATTCCGTCCGGATGCACGCGCAGCACCCGTCCGGTGCCCACCCACGAGTCCCGTCCGCTGCGGTCCCACGGGCCGGCGCCGAGCGGCAGCCACTCCGACTGCCCGTCCCGCTCCCTGGACGTCAACTGCACGGCCAGCAACGTGCCTTGGTCCTCCCGCGCGACTATCAGCACCGGACGGTCCTTGCCCCTCCCGTCGCTCTCCTCGTAGGGCACCCAGGTCCATACGATCTCGCCGGGATCCGGGTCGCCGTCGGGGTCCGGCGCGTAGGCGGTCCGCACCCTTCCCATGCGTTCCGGCTGTACCTCGACGGTGGCGGCGTAGCCGCTGCTGCCGGGAAGCGGTGCGTCTGCTGCGTCGTTCGGATGGCTCATGCCGGGAACCTACCGCCAGGGGATGAGATCCTTCCTCGCGGGACGTCGGGGATGCCGGAGCGACCGGTGTGAGCGGCCGGCGGGACGGTTCGGATCGGTGTGGAGGACGGGATGGCGGCACGTGCCCTCGTGGTGCAGAACACTCCGAGCGGAGGGCCGGGCCGTCTCGGCTCCTGGCTCGAGGAGCACGGGCTCACGCTGGACGTCGTGCACGCCTACGCGGGAGATCCCCTGCCGGAGAAGCTCGCACGCCACCAGGCCCTGCTCGTGATGGGCGGCGGCTACATGCCGGACGCCGACGACCGCGCGCCGTGGCTCGCGCGGACCCGCGAACTTGCGGGCCAGGCCTTGGAGTCGGGCGTCCCCGCCCTCGGCGTCTGCCTGGGCGGGCAGTTGCTCGCGCATGTCGCGGGCGGCACGGTGCGCGCCGAGCACGGCCTGCCCGAGGCGGGGAGCACAGCTCTGACGCTGCGCCCCGAGGCCTCCGACGATCTGCTCTTCCGGGGTCTTCCGAGCCCCCTCAATGCCATCGAGCACCGGGTCGATGCGATCACCGAGCTGCCGCCGGGAGCGCGGTGGCTGGCCCGGAGTGAGCGCTGCCCGATCCAGGCGTTCCGGATCGGGGAAGGCGCCTGGGGTCTCCAGTTCCACCCCGAGGCGACAGCGCGCAACGTCGAGGGCTGGGACGCGGAGAAGCTTCGCGAACAGGGCTTCAACCGCGAGGAGTTGATCCGCGCGGCGGAGCGCGACGAGGCCGGATCGACCGCGACGTGGCGGGAACTGGCGCGCCGCTTCGCCGCGTTCGTGGCTCGTACGGCACCGCCAGGGCCGCCCTCGCGCTGAGATCTGTTCGCTGGCCGGCTCCCCCGCCACTGCGAGTTCTTGCTCCCTGCGGGCTCCTGCTTGCCGTCTACGCCTGCGCGCCGTTCCATGCCGGACGGCGGGGATCGTCGGCCCGTACGAAGAAGTCGGCGGCCTGCTCCGGGGCGACCTCGTCCTCGTAGCGGGCGAACGCCGGCAGCTTCCAGCGCTCGTCCTCCGGTGTCCGGCGCTCCAACGCCCCTGCGGAGAGCCCCAGATGCACTGCCAGGTCGAAGGGGAACCAGCGCCCCAGCAGGAAGGGTCCGTGCAGCAACATCACTCCCCCTGAGGGGAGTTGCACCCGGGGGCTCCGGGTCGGGCGGTCCGCTGCGGCGTGGCGCAGGTCTGGCAGCACACGACCGTCACCGTCTGCCTCCAGCGGGTCGAAGACCTCGCGCCAGAGGGCTCCGGTGTCGTACCAGATGTCGTAGTAGGCGTCGGAATCCTGCTTGCCGTACTCCAGGCGGAGCGAGGCGGCACGCAGAAAGCCGTCAGCGGCGATGACGAGCGCCGGCCGCCCCCGCAGGCGCAGCGCCTC
>NZ_JACBXA010000400.1 GCF_013870515.1 Streptomyces albidus (ex Kaewkla and Franco 2022)
GCCGCCGCCACCCTGACCGCCTCGACCGGTGGTCTTGGTGATCTTGGCGGTGGCGTTGCGGAGGCTGGCGCCGACCTCGTCGACGTCCAGCTCGTAGACCGTGCGCTTGATCCCCTCGCGGTCGTCGTACGAACGCTGCTTGAGGCGGCCCTGCACGACGACGCGCGTCCCCTTGGTGAGGGACTCGGCGACGTTCTCCGCGGCCTGCCGCCAGACCGAGCAGGTCAGGAACAGGCTTTCGCCGTCCTTCCACTCGTTGGTCTGCCGGTCGAAGGTGCGGGGAGTGGACGCGACACGGAACTTCGCGACCGCCGCACCGGAGGGGGTGAAGCGCAGCTCGGGGTCGTCGACCAGATTGCCGACGACCGTGATGACGGTCTCGCCTGCCATGGGGAACCTCTCGGCGGGGTGCTGCTGGCTGCTTGTGGCTTCTGTAGCTTGCTGCTGCTACTCGGTTGTCCGGTCCCTGTACCGCTGAGAGCTGTCGCTCAGTGGGCGGAGGGGCGGAGGACCTTGGTCCGCAGGACCGACTCGTTCAGATTCATCTGACGGTCGAGTTCCTTGACCGTTGCAGGCTCGGCCTGCAGGTCGATGACCGAGTAGATGCCCTCGGGCTTCTTGTTGATCTCGTAGGAGAGCCGACGACGGCCCCAGGTGTCGACCTTCTCGACCTTGCCCTGACCGTCGCGGACGACGGACAGGAAGTTCTCGATCAGCGGCGAGATCGCGCGCTCCTCGAGATCGGGGTCGAGGATCACCATCACCTCGTAGTGACGCATGTGGAACCCACCTCCTCTGGACTCGCGGCCACGGTCGTTCCGTGGCAGGAGGGTCGTGATGCGTTCTGCTCCAGCCGCACACAGGCGGCGGTGCAGACCGTTCAGACTACCCGGCTTGGGCCTTCCGGTTGAAATCCGTGGGCAAGACGCCGCAATCTGGACGCATCGGTGTGAGCGGCGTCACCCGGACTCCGCTGAGGCCGCCCCTCTGTCAGGAGGTGCCGCATGGCACAGGCAGTACGGCACAACCCGATCTCCATGCTTCTCGCCGACCGCCGGGCCCATCCGCTTGAGAACAGCTTCGCGGCGGCGACGATCCTGCTGGGCGTGATCGCCTTCGCGACGGCCATGTCCTCGGACCTGCACGTGGTCAGCGCCTGGACCGGCCTGGTGGGGGTCCTCACGGGCGCGATCGGACAGTTCATCTCGGCGACGACGGGTGAGCGGTTCGCATTGATCATCGGGCTGGGCGGCGCCGCCTTCGGCTTCTATCTCGGCATGGCCCACGGCGGACTGCTGCCCTGACGGAGGGGCGCTCCCTGCGCGGGCACGCCCTCTCCTCCGGATCGCGCTGAGCCCCGTCCCGCTCCGGGACGGGGCTCAGCGCTGTGCCACAGCGGCACTCACTTCGCTCGCCGAAATGCCCCGAATGCCGGTTTTCTTTACGCTGGCAAGATGCCCGACTTCGGGGGCGCCGGTGTCCGGCAACCAGCCGATCGTGTGACACCCGTCCTGGTTCCTGCCGCGACGCCGAGCGTCCGCACCCGGGCCGTACGGCACGGCACACCCCGTGCATGACCGGTGCCGGACGCCTCCGCGGCGTCACGGCGCAGGGCATCGAGCGAGAGGAAGCTGTCGCATGGCACAGGACCAGATCCCAGGCATCGACCCCGCCGCCCGCCCGAGCGGCACGGGATGTGTGGAGTGTTCCGCGGGCGACGGGCCCGGCTGGTGGTTCCATCTGCGGCGCTGCGCCGCGTGCGGCCACATCGGATGCTGCGACTCCTCTCCCGGACAGCACGCCACCATGCACGCCCGCCATGAGGGCCACCCCTTCCTCACCAGCTTCGAACCCGGCGAGGACTGGTTCTGGGACGCGGAGAACGAGCAGCTCGTGGCGGGGCCGGCTCTGGCCCCGCCCACCTCGCATCCCTTGGAGCAGCCGACGCCCGGCCCTGAGGGCCGGGTTCCCGCGGACTGGCAGCGGCAGCTCCATTGACCGTCCCGCCGGAGCACGCGCACGTCCGCCTCCATCGCACACACCTCGGTCGCCGGTCCCTCAATGGGCCGGCGACCGGAGTGCGTGCGATTCAGCCGTGCGGTACGAGTTGCTGGTCGGTGATCCCCTCGGGGCTGGCGAGCCTCTCCATGTCCCAGCCGGCCCGCCTGGCCGCCGCACGGTAGGCGCTGTCGTAGAAGCCGAGCACCGCGGCACGAGGATCGGGCTCGGCCCTGGCGTCCTCGTACCGCAGCAGCGCGAGATGGCTTCCGTTCTGCTCGTTCCACCTCGCGGCCGTGGGGCTGAGCGGCTCCGCCGACAGCCCCACGGGTTCGGGGGCGGCGTAGGCGTAGAAGGCGGGCTCGGGGAAGGTGTCGTCGCCGAACCAGAAGCCGAAGCTGGTCACCTCCCGCGAGTACGCCTCCCGGGTCACCGGGTCGGTCTGCGGCGACTGCTCCACCTGACGTCCGGAGAAGCGGGTGTGGGCGATGTCGAAGGTGTGCCAGAAGTGATGCACCGCGCTGCACTTGCCCGAGAAGTCCGCGGCGAACTCCTCCAGTACGAGCGCGACCTGGCTGAGGACCTGCCAGTAGCGGGTGGCGTACTCGGGGTCGTAGGCCGCGTGCTCGGTGTCCTGGGAGAACGGCCTCGATGAGTCGGGCAGGTCGAACGGTTCGGGGTGGGGGATGTCCGCCTCGATGCCGAGGTCGGACAGCGTCTCCAGGGTGCTGTGCCGGAAGGACGACACGGACTGGCCGAGGAGGGGGAAGGAGACGGCTGTGCCGTCCAGCGTCGAGACGACCAGCTGGTGGTCGACGAAGTCGAAGTCGATCGTGAAGACGGGGTTGCCGTCGCTCTGACCCATCGGACGGGTCGTGATGCCGCGCCCGGTGAGATGGAAGGGCACGTTCCACCAGTGGTTGCGGCGCGTGCTCGAAGTGAGGCGGATCTTGCCGATCAGCTGCTCGAAGCGGTGCAGGGTCTCCTTGGTGTCCCGCCATTCGGCGAGCGGGAGGGGCGGGAAGAGCTCCATGGCGTCGTCCCCCTTCTTGTCCTGATGTCCTGCCGTTCCCGGCTGCCGTTCTCCGGCCACCGATTCCTGTCTCCGGCCCGGCCCTGCCCCCGTACGGCCCCCGTCCAGGGCCGCTGTCCGGCCGCCGCGGTCCCGTGGGTACCGGCCGGGGCCGCGCAGTTCCATGATGACGAGGTGGGCGAGGTCCGGCATGTCCGCGTGCGCCTCGCCCGGCAGGACGCGCCCGGGAACGCAGGATGGGGCCATGAACGCTGCTCGTGCAGGTGAGGTCTCCATGTCCGGCGCCACGGGGCGCTGGGTGCTGTTCACCACGGTGCTGGGCTCCAGCATGGTGCTGCTGGACGGTACGGCGGTGAACGTGGCCCTG
>NZ_JACBXA010000401.1 GCF_013870515.1 Streptomyces albidus (ex Kaewkla and Franco 2022)
CGCCCCGCGCCGCTGCCGGCCCCTCTGGCGGGTCAGAAGACGGGCGGCTCCGTGTAGACGCCCCACTCGTCCCGGAGAGCGTCACAGATCTCGCCGAGCGTCGCCTCCGCACGGACCGCTTCGAGCATCGGCTCGATCATGTTGGCCTCGCCGCGCGCGGCCTCCATCATCGACGCGAGTGCCGAGGAGACGGCTGCCTCGTCGCGCTCCTTGCGGCGCGTGCCCAGCGCCCGCACCTGCTCGTGCTCCACCTCGTGGCTGACCCGCATGATCTCCAGGTCGCCGGTGACCGATCCGGTGTGGCAGTTGACGCCGACGACCTTCTTGTCGTCCTTCTCCAGCGCGCGCTGATAGGTGAACGCGGCCTCGGCGATCTCGCTGGTGAACCAGCCGTCCTCGATCCCACGCAGGATGCCCGAAGTGATCGGCCCGATGGGGTGGTTGCCCTCCGGCACCGCACGGCGTCCGCGTTCCTTGATCTGCTCGAAGATCTTCTCGGCGTCGGCCTCGATGCGGTCGGTGAGCGCCTCGACGTACCACGAACCGCCCAGCGGGTCGGCGACGTTGGTGACGCCCGTCTCCTCCATCAGCACCTGCTGGGTGCGCAGCGCGATCTCGGCGGCCTGTTCGCTGGGGAGTGCCAGCGTCTCGTCGAGAGCGTTGGTGTGCAGGGAGTTGGTACCGCCGAGGACGGCCGCGAGAGCCTCCACAGCTGTGCGTACGACGTTGTTGTACGGCTGCTGCGCGGTGAGCGAGACACCGGCGGTCTGGGTGTGGAAACGCAGCCACTGCGCCTTGTCGCTCTTCGCGCCGTACTCGTCGCGCATCCAGCGGGCCCAGATCCTGCGTGCCGCACGGAACTTGGCGATCTCCTCGAAGAAGTCGACGTGGGCGTCGAAGAAGAAGGAGAGGCCCGGTGCGAAGGAGTCGACGTCCAGCCCGCGGCTGAGGCCCAGCTCCACGTATCCGAAGCCGTCCGCCAGCGTGTACGCGAGCTCCTGCGCGGCCGTCGAGCCGGCCTCCCGGATGTGGTAGCCGGACACCGAGAGCGGCTTGTAGGCGGGGATGTTGCGGCTGCAGTGCTCCATCAGGTCGCCGATCAGGCGCAGATGGGGCTCCGGCTGGAACAGCCACTCCTTCTGGGCGATGTACTCCTTGAAGATGTCCGTCTGCAGCGTGCCGTTCAGCACGGCCGGGTCCACGCCCTGCCGTTCCGCCGCGACGAGGTACATGCAGAAGACGGGCACAGCGGGGCCGGAGATCGTCATCGAGGTCGTGACGTCGCCGAGGGGGATGCCGGAGAAGAGCACCTCCATGTCGGCGGCGGAGTCGATGGCGACTCCGCAGTGGCCGACCTCGCCCAGGGAGTGGGGGTCGTCCGAGTCGCGGCCCATCAGGGTCGGCATGTCGAACGCCACGGAGAGGCCGCCGCCGCCGGCCTCGAGGATCATCTTGTACCGCTCGTTGGTCTGCTCGGCGTTGCCGAACCCCGCGAACTGGCGGATGGTCCAGGTGCGGCCGCGGTATCCCGTGGCGTACAGGCCGCGCGTGAACGGGTATTCGCCGGGCCAGCCGATCCGCTCGAAGCCGTCCACGGTGTCGCCGGAGCCAGGGCCGTACACGGGCTCGACGGGGTCGCCGCTGAGCGTGGTGAAGTCGGCCTCCCGCTTGCGGGCGGCGTCGTACCGGGCCTGCCAGCGGCGGCGGCCTTCTTCAATCGCGTGTGCGTCCATGCAATCGAATTTACTTGGACGTCCAAGTAATTGTCGACCGACCGGTCGGCGCAGACGGGATCGGGGGCGGGGCGGGTGGGCCCCTGTCAGGCCTCGACGGGAGCGGCGTGCGCGTCCTCGACCAGCGGCGAGACCTCGCGGACGACCTTGCGCTCGACGAAGAAGGCGGCCAGCGGAATCGTCCCGGAAATCAGCACCCACAGGAGCTTGCCGAACGCCCAGCGGGCCTTCTGCCCGAGGTCGAAGGCGACCACGAGGTAGATCATGAAGAGCAGGCCGTGGGCCTGGGAGACCACGAGCGTGACGTCCTTGTCGAGCACGCCGAGGAATCGGGAGAGAACGCTGCACGTGCACAGCACCAGCAGCATCACGGCGGTGACGTAGGCCATCACCCGGTAGCGGGTCAGCACCGACTTCTTCATGGGACGAGCGTAACGGGCCCTCCAGCGCGCCCTTCCGGCGCCCTGCTCCTCCACCGGCTTCCGGCGCCCTGCTCCTCCACCGGCTCCCGCTCCTGCTCTTCCTTGCTCCCGCGCCTACTCCTCCGCGAAGTCGTCGGCGGAGATGCGCAGCGGCCTGAGCATCGCGAAGATCTCGCCGCACTCCTCGGCGTCGTACGTGCCCAGCCCGAAGTCGACAGCCATCAGCTCCCGGGTCGCGGAGTCGCACACCTCGCGGCCCCTGTCGGTGATGGAGGCGAGCGTTCCGCGTCCGTCGTTGGGGTTGGGGCGCTTGTCGACGAGGCCGGACCTCTGGAGCCGGTCGATGGTGTTGGTGACCGAGGTCGGGTGCACCATCAGACGTTCGCCGATCTTGGACATCGGCAGCTCTCCGGCCCGCGAGAACGTGAGCAGCACCAGCGCCTCGTACCGCGCGAAGGTCAGCCCGTAGGGCTTCACCACGGCGTCGACCTGGGCCAGGAGGATCTGCTGCGCCCGCATGATGGAGGTGATCGCGGCCATGGACGGCACCGACCCCCATCGCTGCTTCCAGAGCTCGTCGGCTCGGGCGATCGGGTCGAACGTCAGACTGAGCGGCTTCGGCACGCCGTAAACCCTAATGGGCGCTCACATATTGACCATAGCCGTCTCAGGAATCGGTCCCCCCGGGCACCGCGGCGGGTGCGTCGCCCCGTGGCGCGCGCACCGCGTGGACCGAGCGCACCGCCGCGAGGACGCAGCCCGTACCGACGACCCCCGCGCCCACGACGGCCCAGTGGGGCGGCACGAACTCCGCGGCGAGCCCGCCCACGGCCATGCCCATGCCCTGCACGGTCATCAGCCCCGCGGACATCACAGTCATCGCCCGTGGCCGCAGCTCCTCCGGGACGGCGTCGAAGAACCAGCGGTCCAGGCCGAGGGTGTACGCGAAGCCCGAGCCGGCGGCGACGAGGGCGACCAGAGCGAGCAGCAGGCCGGGCCGCAACGCGAAGAGCAGGAAGGGCAGAAGCAGGGAACCGGCGAGCGGCAGCACCAGCTTCTCGCGAGTGGCGGGCCTGAGCAGGGCGCCCGCGGCCAGTTCCGCCACGAGAGCGCCCACGGGCATGGCGGCGAGCAGCAGTCCGACGCCGACCGGCCCCGCACCGATCTGGGCCGCGTAGGGCGCGGCCAGCCCCTCCGGCACGACGACGAAGGCG
>NZ_JACBXA010000402.1 GCF_013870515.1 Streptomyces albidus (ex Kaewkla and Franco 2022)
CCCGCTGATTCGACGGCTCGCGAGTAGGAGGCCGCGTACTGCGCGGAAGCGGACACCGCCGCGCCGCCGTCCGCCGCGATCACGACGAGCCTGCTGCCGTCGGGCACGACCAGCACCGCCTCGCCGTTGCGCGCCGCAGCGGTCTCGATCAGGTCGGCGAGCTGGTCGAGGGAGCCCGGCAGGTCGTCGGCGATGCCCTCCGGCGTGGGTACGGTCACCGGAGAGTCCTCCGTGACCGAGACGACGGGAAGGTTGCCTGTCGCCCCGCCCCCCTTCTCGCCGGCTGCGCCGACCGCGGCGTTGCCCGCTCCGCGCGTGCGCGTGCCGGAGCCCCCCGAGACCGGTTCCGCCACGAGCACGCGCATCGGTGCGTCGAGGAGCCCGCCGTACAGCCGTCCGGCCACGGCACGGGCGTGGTCCGCCTCGCCGGAGAGCAGCATCCTCATTACCGCGGCGCCCAGGCGCTGTTCGGCTTCCTGAAGAGCCCGCGAACGCTCCATGGTCAGAGTCAGCAGCGCGATCGCGGAGTGCACCGCGTAGCGCTCGGCGGTGCCGAGCGGGGCTGCCGTCCCCACGGCGAGCACGGCCTTCGCGCGGCGGCCGCTGCCGATCGACTGAAGTTCGACGCGGTCGTCCCCCGCGTCCGCCCCGCTGACCACGGCGCTCGCGGGCGCGGGTCTGTCACGCAGGCGCTCGGCGTCGCTGACGAAGCGGGCGGCACGGCGCACCGCCCAGGCCGGAGCAGTGGCGACCATCGCCCCCGAGGCGTCGTACAGCGCGGCCCAACCCGCCACCTCCGAGGCGAGCTTGGCGAGCAGCGCCGCCGGACCCTCCTGGGAGAGGGCGGCGCGCGTCATCTCACGCTGGGCCTCGAACCCGGCCGTGACCGCGCGGTACTGGTCGGCCGCGATGGCAGCGGAGACGGCCTTGCTGATGGCGATGAACGGTGTGCGCCGCGGGACTTCGAGCAGCGGCAGATCGACTTCGCGGCACGCCTCGACGAGTGCGTCCGGCACCTTCTCGTAGTTCACGCCCGCGGCGAACCCCAGACCCACGACGCCCTTGTCCGCGAGCTGCCGCACGTAGCGGTGCATGCTCCCGGGATCCTCCGCGTCCAGCTTCAGAGCCGTCACGAGCAGGAGCTCACCGCCGTCCAGGTACGGGGTGGGGTCCGCGAGTTCACTTGCGTGGGCCCAACGCACCGGAGTGTCCAGCCGGTCCTGTCCGGTGAGCACGGAGAGCCGAAGTGAGGAGTGCTGGACGAGCGAGGCGAGAGTCGGTGGCATAACAACGCTCACCGTACAGGCGCCCGGCTCATTTCGGTCATTCCCGAAGTCATTCCCGAAGTCACTCCCCGAGCTCCGCCAGGATCGGCGGAGTGCGCTCGCCACGTACGGTCATCAGCGACAACACCGCGTGTCCGGGCGGCAGCTCGTTCGCCAGGTCGGAGGCCGACCAGCGTTCGCGCTGCACGGTTCGGACGGTCACCGACTCGGCGGTGACGTGCTTGCCCGTGGCCAGCCTGCGCACTGCGTGCATGACCCGGGTGAAGGGCTCGTCGGAGACGAGCTGACGGTTGGTGACGTCGCGGGTCTCCACCCACTCCTTGCCCCACACCTCGGCGAAGTGCTCCGCGTCCCAGGGAGTCACCCCCGCGCACACCATCCGGCAGCCGACGGCACCCAGCAACGGGCCGCGCAGCTCCGCCGGTACGTCGTCGAGGGCCCGCAGCGTGAGCAGTACGCCGGCGTGGGCGGAGCGCACACGCTGAAGGCCGCGCAGCGCCTGCGGGGTGATCGTCTGCGCCGCGTCGTCGAGTACGAGACCGGCGAAGAGGGACTGGTCCTCGCGCGAGGTCACGCACTCGGTGAACTGCGCGAGGACGAGCCGCGCGAGGATGCGCGACGCCTCCGCGTGGCCACGCTCGGGCAGGTCGATGCGTACGCGGAGCGGGTGTTCGAGGGCGCGGAGCGAGAAGGGCCGGTGCCCCTTGCCCGAAGGGCCTCCGGCACCTTCGGCGCCCTCGGGGACGAAGAAGTCGGCGAACGCGGGCCGGTCCAGCAGTGCGATGCGGTCCGCAAGCAGCGCGGGCGGATCGCCGGGACGGCCCGACTGCCGCTCGTGGGCGTCGAGTTCACGGAGTTGCGCGACGGACCCGGCGTCCTCGAGCGCGGTGCGCAGCGAACGGAGAGCGGAGGGAGAGCCGTCCAGCAGTTCGCGCAGCTCGGCCACCGTGGGGAAGCGGCCGTAGGCAGCGCGGAAGGGACCGATGAGCTGCGCCA
The DNA here is from genome assembly GCF_013870515.1 of Streptomyces albidus (ex Kaewkla and Franco 2022). GTDB lineage: Bacteria > Actinomycetota > Actinomycetes > Streptomycetales > Streptomycetaceae > Streptomyces > Streptomyces albidus. Next base: position 2,283 of record NZ_JACBXA010000402.1, read on the forward strand.
GCGAGGTGGCCGCGCGGCGGCTGTCCCCGCCGGGAAGCGTCGTGACCAGGTCACCGACGAGCGCTTCGGCGAGCATGCCTGCCGCTTCGTCCGGATCGCTGCTGCCGCCGTAGAGATCGAGGTCGTGCAGGGAGTCGCTGTGCCCGACACGTACGACAGCGTCGAAGGACTCGTCGGGGGCCAGCTGTGTGCCGCCGGACGTCACGGCGACGACGGCGGCCTGCCCGGCCAGCGCCTGCAGGCACAGCGATTCGGCGACGGGCCGCACCAGCTTCGTCGTCTTGCCCGAGCCGGGCGGGCCGACGGCGAGCGCGGAAGTACCCAGGAGCGACGGCTCCAGAGCGACCCCGGCGCCGCGGTAGTGCTGCGGATTGCGCTCGTTGTCCGAGGCGGTACCGATGCGCACCTGGCGCAGCCGCAGATCGTGACGGGCCGCGCGGTGCGGCAGGTCGCGGCGCCCCGAGGGGTGCGCGCATGCCGCGGCACCCTGCGAGAGGACGGTGTCGATGAACGAGGAGAGGCGGCCGGGGCGGGCGCGGACGGACTCCCACGCGCGGTGGATGCGGGCGTGGTCCACGTCGCCCATCTGACCTCGGCGCACCTCGTCGGCGAGCCGGTCGGCGGCTTGGGAGGCGCCGCTGCCGCGCAGTTCGGGCCATTCGACGGGATCCGTCTGCGCGGGAGGCGTGGGCACGGGGTGCGTCGCGTCCGTACCTCCACTGCGGCTGTCCGGCCCCCGGCGTCGTTCGTTCCCGCCTGTCAGTCGTGCCCACGCACGACTGGCCACCTCGGGCCAGCGGCCGAGGCGGCCGAAGACGACGGCGAGGCCGCCGATGACGAGGGCGTAGTAGATGCCGCTCGCCCAGGCGAAGGGTGCCTTGTCCCCGGTCCCCGAACGCCACGACTCGGGAGTCAGGGCGAGCAGGGGCCAGAGCCAGAAGTCGCCGAGATACATGTTGTACAGCAGCGACCAGAGCAGCCACCCGATGAGGAACGAGACCACCGCCCCGCTGAGCAGTTGGCGTGCCGGTGTGCGGTCCGGGTCCTCGGGGCGCCGCGGCCTGTGGCCGTACCGCCAGATCCCTG
>NZ_JACBXA010000403.1 GCF_013870515.1 Streptomyces albidus (ex Kaewkla and Franco 2022)
CGATCCGCACCACGCGTTCCGTCTGCACGCGCGCAGCTGTACGCGCCGTCTCGTCCACGGGCTTCTCGCCCTGCGCGTCGACGTGGGAGGTGCCGTACGGATTGCCGTCCACGAACTTGGACGGGTCCGTGTAGCCGGGCGAGGCGATGAGGCCGCCGAAGTGGTGAATGGTGTTGTAGAGGGCGAGCAGCGTCGACTCCTGGCCGCCGTGCAACGACGCGGAGGATGTGAACCCGCTGTAGACCTTGTCGGCCAGCCTGCCCTCGGCCCACAGGGCGCTCAGCTGGTCGAGCACCTGCTTCAGCTGCGAGGAGACGTTGCCGAAGCGCGTCGGCGTACCGAAGATCACGGCGTCCGCCCACTCGATGTCGCCGGGAGCGGCTTCGGGGACGTCTGCCGTGGCGCGCAGGTTCTCCGCCCACGCCGGGTTGGAGTCGATGGCCGACTGCGGCGCCAACTCGGCTGCGCGGCGCAGCCGTACGTCTGCTCCCGCCTTCTCGGCGGTCTCGCTGATCTCCTTGGCGAGAGTGGCGATGGTTCCCGTCGAGGAGTAGTAGACGACGGCGACGTTGACCGGTGTGGTGCTGGTGGGAGTCGGGATGCTCATGAAGCGAACTCCTCCGAATGTCGTGCAGGTGCTGTGTCGTGCTGTGCGTTGTGGCCGTACAGGAAGGCGCCCGTACAGGCCCGGCCTCCCGTAGAGGTCGTTGAAGTCGCAAGTACCCTTTCGCGGCGCACACATGGTTGTGACGCGGAACACACCGGCTTCGCGAAATAAGCGGGGAGCCGTTCCCCGTTTACGCCTGTGTCCGGTGAAACGGGGAACCACTCCCCGGATTCGCGGACCGACAGACCGGACCGAGGACCGGGACAAACACCGGGGCCCCGAGACACCCGAGAGACACAGAAGGGCGTGACCATGGGCGGCAACGCAGGCGTCAGCACCAGCGCGGCCGGCGCGCGTGCGGTTCCCAAGTCGCGCGCGGACGCAGCCCGTAACCATGAACGCATCGTCTCCGCCGCACGCGAGGCCTTCGTCATCCACGGGGCGGACGCGCCTCTGGACGACATCGCCCGGCGTGCGGGCGTCGGCAACGCCACGCTCTACCGGCACTTTCCCGACCGCTCCACCCTCGTACACGGCGTCGTGCGCGCCGTGACGGAACGCATCGCGGACAGGGCGCAGGAAGCACTGGACGCGATCGGCGAGGCGGCGGGCTCACCGTCGGATTCCCGGGCCGGAGAAGCCGGACCGGCCGAAGTGGTCGACGCCTTCACGGCGTTGAGGCAGTTCGTCTTCGCCGCCGTCGAAGAGCGCATCGGCGCGCTGTGTCCCATGCTCTCGGACGGCTTCGACGGGGACGACCCCCAACTGCTCGCCGCCCGGCACCACTTGGAGGGACTGGTCGAGGAACTGGTCCGACGCGCCAAGCTCGCCGGGCAGTTGCGGCCGGACGTGGAGGTCGGCGACCTGCTCGTGGCCACAAGCCAGCTCACCAGGCCGCTGCCGGGAACCGGCTGCGCCGAGATCGCACGCTTCGTCAACCGTCACGTGCAGCTCTTCCTCGACGGGCTCCGCGCCCCGGCAAGGTCCGAACTGCCCGGCCACGCAGCCACCTTGGAGGAACTTCGCACGCCGGTCTGAACGGACCCGGGCCCCTCCGTCACGGCCACTCCGTCAACGACCCTTCCGTCGCCGACCCGGACGACCTGATCCGGTTCTGACTCCTCACCACGGCTGACCGCCTGCACGACCCGTCAGCCGCTCCGTATGCGGGCGCACGGCATCTCCATGCTCTCGCACAGACAAACGGCTCTTCGTCGGCCCTTTGCCGTAACTCGCCGCCACTTCAAGACCCGTCACTGCTCTTCATTCGTCACAAGCACCGTGAGGTAGGCACCGTCATGCCGAAAACAGCCCGACCGTCCACCGCCACCGGCCCGGCGGCCGCAGCCGATCCGAGACGCTGGACCGCTCTCGCATTCATAGCCATCGCCCAGCTGATGGTCGTGCTGGACGCGACCATCGTGAACATCGCCCTCCCCTCCGCCCAGGCCGACCTCGGCATCTCCGACGGAAACCGGCAGTGGGTCATCACCGCTTACGCCCTCGCCTTCGGCGGGCTGCTGCTCTTCGGCGGGAGGATGGCGGACCTGTGGGGCCGCAAGCGGATCTTCGTGATCGGCCTCGCCGGGTTCGCCCTGGCCTCCGCGCTCGGCGGTGCGGCACCCGGTGAAGCGGTGCTGCTCGGCTCGCGGGCGCTCCAGGGCGTCTTCGGCGCGCTGCTCGCGCCCGCCGCGCTCTCACTGCTCGCGGTCATGTTCACCGACGGGAAGGAGCGCGCGAAGGCGTTCGGGATCTACGGCGCCATCGCGGGCGGCGGAGGCGCGATCGGGCTGATCCTCGGCGGCGTACTCACCGAATACCTCGACTGGCGCTGGACGTTCTTCGTCAACATCCCCTTCGCCGTGCTCGCCGCCGTCGGCGCCGTGTTCGTGATCCGAGAGCCCGCCGGAAGCCGCAACAACTCGTCCCTGGACATCCCGGGAGTGGTCCTCTCCACGCTGGGCCTCGTGGCGCTGGTGTACGGCTTCACCAGGGCGGAAGCCCACGGCTGGGGCGACGGCGGCACCATCGCCATGTTCGTCGCGACCGTGCTGCTCCTGGGGGCGTTCGTGGCCGTCGAAGCGAAGGTGAAGGCTCCGCTGCTGCCGCTGCGCGTACTCACCGACCGCAACCGTGGCGGCGTGTATCTCTCTCTCGGTCTCGCCGTGATCGCGATGTTCGGGCTGTTCCTCTTCCTGACGTACTACCTGCAGGTCGTGAAGGGGTACTCCCCGGTCAGGACCGGCGTCGCCTTCCTCCCGATGATCGCGGGCATGATCACGGGCTCGACCCAGATCGGGGCGCGCCTGATGACGCGCGTACGGCCGAGGCTGCTGATGGGCCCCGGCTTCGTCGTGGCCGCGAGCGGCATGCTGATCCTCACGCAGCTGGAGGTGGACAGCTCGTACGCGACGTTGATCCTCCCCGCACAGCTGCTGCTGGGGCTGGGCATGGGCACCGCCTTCATGACCGCCATGTCGCTGGCCACGACCGGTGTCGAGCCGCGCGACGCCGGCGTCGCCTCCGCCATGGTCAACACCTCTCAGCAGGTGGGCGGCGCCATCGGCACCGCCCTGCTGAACACCATCGCCGCCAGCGCCACCACCTCCTACGTCACCGCCCGTGCTGCGGGCGCGACGAGCGAGCCGGCACGAAAGCTGCTGGTCGCAGAGGGGATGGTGCACGGCTACACCACGGCGATCTGGTGGGCGGTGGGCATCCTGCTGACCTCGGCACTGATCGCCGGCGTGCTC
>NZ_JACBXA010000404.1 GCF_013870515.1 Streptomyces albidus (ex Kaewkla and Franco 2022)
TGCCCGGCCGTGCCGCTCCGCCAGGAGCCGCGCCGCGCGCGCCGCCAAGTTGCTTCCGTCCAGAGGTACTTGCGCGGCGTCCGGGCCGGAGACGGTGACTTCCAGCTCCTCGGCCGGAGATGCGGTGACCTCGTCGTACAGGCCGACGGCGAGGAAGACGTTCGCGAGGTCGTGGAAGCCGTCGGGCCGCACACCGCCCACCGCGAGCTGGACGTTGACCTTGGCGGGCACCCGTACGGTCACGTGGTCGGCGTCTGTCACGCGGCGGACTCCTTGCGCTGGCCGTGCTGTTCGGCGATGGACGCAAACTCCTCGACGGTCAGGGCCTCTCCGCGTGCCTGCGGGGAGACTCCGGCGCGGGTCAGCGCCTCCTCGGCGGCGGCTGCCGAGCCGGCCCACCCGGAGAGCGCCGAGCGCAGCGTCTTGCGCCGCTGTGCGAACGCCGCGTCCACCACGGCGAAGACCTCTTCGCGGCTCGCGCTCGTACGCGGCGGATCGCGGCGCACCAGCGAGACGAGCCCCGAGTCCACATTCGGCGCCGGCCAGAAGACACTGCGGCCGATCGCGCCCGCCCGCTTCACCTCGCAGTACCAGGCGGCCTTGACCGAGGGAACGCCGTAGACCTTCGAGCCGGGCGGTGCCGCGAGCCGGTCGGCGACCTCCGACTGGACCATGACCAGGGCGCGTTCGAGGCTCGGGAAGGTGGCCAGCATGTGCAGCAGGACCGGAACGGCCACGTTGTAGGGGAGGTTGGCGACCAGCGACGTGGGTGGCGCTCCGGGCAGCCGGCTCACCTGCATGGCGTCGGCGTGCACGAGCGTGAAGTGGTCCGCGCGGTGCGGCAGTCGGGCCTGCACGGTGGCCGGGAGCCCCGCCGCGAGCTGGTCGTCGACCTCGACTGCGATCACCTGGTCCGCGGTCTGGAGCAGGGCCAGGGTCAGGGAGCCCAGACCGGGCCCGATCTCCAGTACCGAGTCGTCCGCGCGGACATCGGCGGTGCGCACGATCCTGCGGACCGTGTTCGCGTCGATGACGAAGTTCTGCCCCCGCTGCTTGGTCGGACGGACGCCCATCGCCGCGGCCATCTCACGGATGTCGGCCGCGCCGAGGAGAGCGTCCGTCTCGGATGCCGTCTCGGAGGCCGTTTCAGAGCCCGCGTCGGAGTCCGGGCCGGGATCGGGACCGGTGTCTGGGCCGGAGTCGGGGGCTGCGTTCACCGCGCCAGTTTACGGCCGCAGAACGGCCACGGACTCGCCCCCTCCGAGATGTAGAGCTTCTTGGCGCGGAAGGTCTGCTCCTCGGCGGGCGCGTCCTGCGGGCGGCCGCTTCCTCCCAGGCCACGCCAGGTGTGGTGGTCGAACTGGTAGAGCCCGCCGTAGCGCCCCGAGGCGTCCACCGCGTGCGGCCGGCCGCCGGACTCGCACTGCGCCAGCGCCTGCCAGTCGAGATGGTCCGCGCCCGGCACGGAACGCGGCAGCGGTCTCGTGCCGACCCGGATGATCTCTTTCCGGGGATGCCGCAGCACTTCCACGGCGATCCGTCTCGGCTTCTCCCGCATGCCGTTGACGGTACGCAGCCGGTAGGTCACACGGCGGATTCCGGTCCGCCCCGCACGGGCCACGACCTCCGTGCCGCGCGTCAGTTCGGGATCCTGATGACGCACCGTGTCGAAGGCGATCCGCTCCTCCTTCACCTTCTCCCTGCCGGTGATCCGCATGACGGTGATGGTCTGCCCGTCGCGCGGAAAGCTCTCCATCGGCACGGATGTGGTGTCCAGGCCTCCCAGTTCGATGCCGGCGTCGCCGAGCGCTTCGAGCACCGTCGAGGCGTTCGTGCGCACGGTCTGCTCCTCGCCGTCGGCGAGGAAGGTGATGCCGCGCTCGGTCCGTACGTCCAGGGTGATGCCCGCACGGCCGATGGCGGCGCTGGGCGCCAGCGAGATTTCGGCGCCCTGCGTGCGCACGCCGAACTGCCGCAGCGCTCCCTGGACGGTGCGCGCGGTCGTCCACACGCGGTGCCGGCTGCCGTCGAGTGTGAGGTCGACGGGACGCCCGTAGCGCACCGCGATCTCGTCCCCGTGGGTCAGAGCCTGCTGCGGGGAGGGGCCGACGGTGTCGTGTTCGCCGACCTTCAGGCCCTGCTCGTCGAGGAGTTCACCGACGTCGTCCGCTTTCCAGGCGGGGGGGGGCGGGGTCTGGTGCGTGCGATCGCAAGGCGGAGGAGGAGAGCGCAGCGGGCTGCGCCGACGACCGACACCGCAGATAGCGTGCGTGCCAGGCCCCCCGCCCCAGGCGGGATTTCGCGGACACCCCCTAGGAAGCTCACATGACCGATCACCTCGTCCAAGGCCCCGAGGGCCCCATCCGTGCCCGCAACTCGCCGCCCCCGCCGCCCCTTCGGGCGGTTCTCTTCGACTTCTCCGGCACGCTCTTCCAGATCGGCGCCTACGCGGACCGCATCCGCGCCCTGCTTCCGCGGCCGGTGGAGGAAGCCGAGATGGAGGAGATCCTCGCGGGCCTCGAGGCGGGTCTCCAGGACCCGGGAGTGGTCGAGGCGCAGCGCGGCCGCGACGTCTCCTCCAAGGCCCACCGGCACGCCTTCACGACGTGGTACTCCTCCGCCCCGGCCCTGGCCCCCTACGCGGACGCGATGTACGAGCAGCTGCAGGCACCGGAGCACTGGCGCCCGTACGCGGACGCCGAGGCGACGCTGGCGCATCTCGCCCGGCGGGGCATCGCTCTGGGCGTGGTCAGCGACGTCGGCTGGGACCTGCGCCCGACCTTCGCCCACCACGGGCTGGACCACTACTTCTCGGCCTGGGTGCACTCCTACGAGCACGACTCGGAGAAGCCGGACCCGCAGCTCTTCCGGCACGCCTGCCGGGAGTTGGACGTCCCCGTGGAGGAGACGCTGATGGTGGGCGACCATCCGGCCAAGGACGGCGGCGCGGCAGGCGCCGGGCTCCGCGCCTACGTCCTTCCCGCGGGCGCCGCCCCGGGTTCTCAGCGGGGCCTCGACGCGGTGCACCGCTTGGTCTTCCCGGACGCCTCGGGTCAACAGCCCTGACGGGTCGGCCCGTCGGGAGCCGAGGCGCCCGACGGGCCGACCGCAGGGTCACCCGACGCCGAGGGCGTCAGACCGCGTCGGCCGGGACGTAGGTTCCCCAGACGTCGCGCAGGGCGCCGCACACCTCGCCGACCGTCGCGCGGGCGCGCAGTGCCTCCTTCATCGGCGGGAGCACGTTGCCGGTGCCCTCCGCCGTTTCGCGCAGTCGCGCCAGTGCCGCCGTGACGGCCGCCTGCTTCGGCCGGTTCGTCGACGCCCTCGAGCAACTCGCCCGCGGAG
>NZ_JACBXA010000405.1 GCF_013870515.1 Streptomyces albidus (ex Kaewkla and Franco 2022)
ATACGGGATCGGCTGCGGGCGGCTCCCCCAGATGCGCCAGAGCCGCCGTCGTCATCGCGGTCACGCCGACGGGGAGAGACGAGCGCACATCGGGAGCGAAGTGCGGTGAGTGGTTGGCCGGCAGGGCGGCCAGCTTCTCGGCGGCGGTGGTGCCGGGCGCGCGTGAGTACTGGCCGGGACCGACCACGCCCAGCATCCAGTAGACGGCCGGGATCCCCGTCGTGTCGTGGAGTGCACGGCCCGCGTCCGAGTAGAGCGGGAAGTCCTCGGTCGCCATGGCGGGGGGCCAGCCGGAAACGCGCTCCTGCCCGTACAACTCGCGGTGCGCCCGCTGGACGACGGCAGTCGCGGCGTGGTCGGTGAGCGTGACCGGTGAGCGCGAGACGACCTCGACGGACGGGTCCTGCGGGCAGCCCGAAGCGGCGCACTCCGCGGTCACGATCCGCTCCACGGCACGGGTCAGGCGGTCCAGAGCGTCCTCCGACAGCGCGCGGACGGTCACGCCGAGCGTCGCCCGGTCGGCGATGACGTTGCTGCTCGAACCGGCGTGCAGAGAGCCGACGTTGAGCACTGCCTGCTCCCCCGGCGCCGTCTCCCGCGGCACGACTCCCTGGAGCCGCATGACGACCGCCGCGGCGGTCGTGACCGGGTCCACCGCCAGGTGCGGGGCTCCCGCGTGGCCTCCGCGTCCGTGGATGACGACGTCCATGCTCACGCTGCCCGCCAGCATGGGCGTGTGCTCGGCGGCGTGGGCCACCATGCCCGCCGGGAGCGGGGCGGCATGCTGGGCGAGGACGGCGTCGGGCCGTCCGAACCGTACGTACAGCCCGTCCTGAAGCATCGCCCGCGCACCTTCGAGCGTCTCCTCCGCGGGCTGCCCGACGACGACCAGCGTGCCCCGCCAGCGATCCGCCGCGCGTGCGAGAGAAGTGAGCAGCCGCGACGTCGTCCTCGCCCGCGTACGCCGCGCCCTGGCCGATGTGCCGCGCGAAGAGGGGCCCGAAGAGACAGCCGTGCCGCGCGACTACTGGCTGCGCCACGCCACCCGCAACGATGCCCAGCGGATCGGTCTGCTCGCCGAGAACCTCGCCGACTACCGTGCCCTGGTGCACCGTTGTACGTCCGCGGAGCTGCCGGCCGTCATCGAGGAGCTGCTGAGGCGGCGCGGTTCCCGGAGCGTCGTGGCGCCCTGGGCCGTCCCCGGCGACTGGCTGCCCGACGACATCGAACGCGTCGACGACTCCCCCGCTCTCTCGCCGCACGATCTCGACGCCATCGACACCGTGGTGACGGGCTGCGCCGTGGCGGTCGCCGAGACCGGCACCATCGTGCTGGACACCGGGGAGGACCAGGGCAGGCGCCTGATCTCGCTCGTGCCCGACCATCACATCTGCGTCGTCCACGCCCCCTCGCAGGTCGTCGACTCCGTACCGCAGGCCCTCAAGCATCTGGACCCCGCCCGTCCGCAGACATGGATCTCGGGACCGTCGGCCACCAGCGACATCGAACTCGACCGCGTGGAAGGTGTTCACGGGCCGCGCACGCTCGAAGTGATCATCACCACGACCGGCCGGTCCCCGCTGCCGGAGGCCGGACAGACGTCGTAGGGCGGGTCCGTCGACCATCTGCCGGGGCAGGCTGTCACCGGGGGCGGGTGGGCACGGGGCCCGAGAAGCCGCCAAGGCGCGCGGTGTAGCTTCTCCGCCGTGGCACAGCACCAGTACGAGACCAGGGCGGCCTACGACGGGATCGTCGAGCTGTACGCGTCGATGTTCGCCGACCGGCTGGAGACGAAGCCGATCACGCGGAACATGATCGGCACCTTCGCCGAGCTGGTGCGCGGTACGGGGAACCCGCGCGCGGCCGACGTCGGGTGTGGACCCGGACATCTGACGGCCGTGCTGCGCGATCTGGGGCTGGACGCCTTCGGGCTCGACCTCTCCCCGGCCATGGTCGGCCACGCCCGGCGGGCCCATCCGACGCTGCGGTTCGACGAGGCGCGGATGGAGGCCCTGCCGGTCGAGGACGGCTCCCTCGGCGGCGTGCTGGCCCACTACTCGATGATCCACACGCCGCCTCGGGAACTGCCTGCGCTGCTTGCCGAGCAGGTGCGTGTCCTGGCACCAGGGGGCCTGCTCCTGGTCTCGTTCTTCGGGACCGACGGACCGGAGCCGGTCCGCTTCGACCACAAGGTGACGCCCGCCTACAGCTGGCCGCCGGACCGGTTCGCCGAGCTGCTGGCCGGGGCCGGGCTCGTCACGTTCGCCCGGCTGCTCCACGACCCGGCCTCCGAACGGGGTTTCCTCGACGCCCACTTGCTGGCCCGCCGCCCCTAGCCCTGTCTGACAAATCTCGCATTGCTCGCGACGACTGGCACGCACAGCAGCGTCGGTACTCCGCCGGAGGGCACGGTGCCGCCGCGCGGCTTAGGTCCTTCTCCCTGGTCCGCTCAGACGAACGGGTCTAGTGCTGCGGCCCGTTACACCCGGCACCTGCCGCGCATAGCGTCCACAGACATGGACATCCACGGAAGTGACAGCAGCGGCACCCTCGACGAGGCGCTGGAACGGCTCCACCGAAGCGGCCCGGAGCGTGACGGCTGGCTGAGCAATCACGCCCCCATGGCCGTGGAGGCGCTGGTGCGGCACGGGAAGGCGTCGGCGGTCCACCGCTGGCTCGATCTCTACAGGGACAACCTGGAGGACATGCCCGCCCCGTCCTCGCCCGTCACGGAGGCCGACTGGCACGAGGCGCTCGGAGATCCGCGGCGGCTGGCCGACTGGATCGTCCACTTCGCCCGCGCCCTCGACAGCAGGCCCTGGCGGGGCGTGCTCACCGAGTGGTGGCCCCGGCTGCTCCCCGGCATCAGCGCCTCGGCGACGCACCCTGTCATCCGTGCCGGACATGCGGTGCGCACGCTTCTGGACGAGGAACGGCTCGCGGGAGACCGGCCCGGGGAGGGCCCGAGACTCACCGAACTCGCCCACGCCCTCGGATACTGGGCCGCCCGGCACCAGCCCCTCCCGGGCCTGGACGTCCTCCCCACCGCGGATTCCGCGGCGGCCGGGCTGGCGGCGGTGCCGCGTGTGGACCAGAGCGGCGGCATCCGCGAGCGGCTGGCCAGGATCACGGCACTTCCCGCCCGTCCCACTGCGGCAGCCAGAGCCGGCGCAGCCGGAAGCACCGACGCGGAGCAGGCGCGAGCCGACCTCAAGGACCTGGTGCGGGCGGCCACTCACCGGTACGCGACGCACGCACACGAATCGCCGGTCATGCTCGTGCACGCCGCGACCGCGCCGAACGCGGTGCTGCGCACCCTGCCCGCG
>NZ_JACBXA010000406.1 GCF_013870515.1 Streptomyces albidus (ex Kaewkla and Franco 2022)
CCCGCGAGGGCGGCGGCTCCGGGCCGACCGATTCGCCCAGCGGCGATGACCTCGCGGGCACCGAGCGCGGGCGTGACGGCAAGCCCAAGGACAAGGACAAGGGCTGGGGCCACGACGGCAAGGGCCTGTCCGAATCGGGCAAGAGGGCGATCGCCCGGGCCCTGTGCGTCGCGTACGAGGAGCACGATCTGCCCCTGCACGACCGGTGGAAGCTGGAGCAGGTCGCGGGCGGTCCCGAGGGCGTGGAGAAGTTCTGCGACGAGCACGGCGGCGGGAGCAACGCGGGAGGCGTGGGCACTCCCGGCGGCCCCGGAGGTGACGGCGGCCCCGGTGGTGACGGCGGCCCCGGCGGCGACGGGGACCACGACGGCGATCATCCCGGCGGCGCCGACGGCGGCGACTCCGACGGCGGCGGCATCGGCACGCCTGGTGGCGGCGCGGACGGCGGCGACGGTTCGGACGGCGGGGACGGCTCCGACGGCGGAGACGGCTCCGACGGCGGCGAGGGTCAACTCGACGGCTCCGCCCCGGAGTCGGGCGACGAAGGCTCGGCCGCACCGGATGACGGCGACGTCGGGGACGGCTCCGCGAGCGCGGCGCCGGCTTCCTCGCGTGTGTGACGTACGCCACACGATTTAGTTGAATCCTGGTGTGACATTTTCCTGGGGGACGGCGCAGTAACAAGTGAGCCGACTGGTCATCGGCTGCGCGACAAGTCCGAGGTTCCCCCCGTACCTTCGGGCTCGCGCGAATGGCGCGGGCGGGACACGTTCCCCCGGTCCCGCCCGCGCCCCATCGGGGATCACGGCATTCGCCGACGGATTCAGCGAGAGAAACCTTCCGCTACCGCCATGTGCGCCCGTCCACCCGCGTCACTTGTAGACGACGACCTTGTCGCCCTTCCTCACCTGCGCGAAGAGCGCCGCGATCTTCTTCTTGTCCCGGACGTTCACACAGCCGTGTGACGCCCCCTGGTAGCCGCGGGCCGCGAAGTCTGCGGAGTAGTGGATCGCCTGGCCGCCGCTGAAGAAGAGCGCGTACGGCATCGGGGTGTCATAGATCGTCGAGACGTGGTCGCGGCTCTTGAAGCCGACGCTGAACTTCCCTTCGCGCGTCGGCGAGTAGGCAGAGCCGAAGCGCACGTCCATCGCCGAGCGCAGGTCCCCGTTCACGTACCAGGCGAGTGTGCGGCTCTTCTTGCTGACGCACAGTGCGCGCCCTGTGAGGCAGCGCGGGTCCGGAGCGTCCAAGGGGCGTGTCGTGGGCGGGTACAGCTCGGTACGGCTCGGCATGTTCGTACGGGCGCTGAGCGCTGTCCACGCGCGGGACGTGACCGTCCCCGTGCCCTCCATGCCCTGGCGGCTCTGGAATGCACGCACGGACGACGTGGTGACCGGGCCGTAGAAGCCGGTGGGGTTGCGGTCGAAGAGCTGCAACTTCCGCAGCCGCGCCTGGAGTTCTCGGACCTTCGCGCCCTTGGACCCCGCGGCGAGCACCACCGGGTCGGCAGGAGCGGTGCGCTTCGGCGGCTGTTCCGGGCGCGACTGGCTCTTGGCGTCCGTGTCCGGCGCGCTGTCCGGCACCTCGGAGCGCTTCTCGGACGGCGGCTCCGGCGGCACGGAGGTCTTCGTCACGCGGATGGGCGCACTGCCGTTCGTGTGCGCCTTGCAGCCCGCGGTCGCGCCCCCTCCGATCACGAGAACAGCCGTGACCGCCAACGCACCGCTGCGCCTTGCTCGTACCCCCGCCATCCGAACCCCCGGACATTCCGCGGACATCCCCGAAACTCTCGACACCGACCGCCCCTTGCATTCCCTGCGTGGCCCGCGCGCGAACCTCGCGGCGGCGCGGCATGCTGTCGGCAGGGTGCCGGCCGGCAGCGAATCCCGGACCGTACGGAGGCACACATGGCGCGCCATTCGGGGAACGAGCGGTTCAGCGAGAGCGGCCTGCCCCTCGAACCCGTCCGCGGCCCCGGCGACCTGCGCGGCTGGAACCCCGAAGAGAAGCTGGGGGAGCCGGGGGAGTACCCGTACACGCGGGGCATCCATCCCACGATGTACAGGGGACGCCCCTGGACCATGCGCCAGTACGCGGGATTCGGGACGGCCGCCGAGTCCAACGCGCGTTACAGGCAGCTCATCGAGGACGGCACGACGGGGCTCTCGGTCGCCTTCGACCTGCCGACGCAGATGGGCCACGACTCCGACGCTCCCCTCGCGTACGGCGAGGTCGGCAAGGTGGGCGTCGCCGTCGACTCCGTCGACGACATGCGGGCGCTCTTCGACGGCATCCCGCTGGACGAGGTCTCCACGTCGATGACCATCAACGCCCCCGCCGCACTGCTGCTGCTGATGTACCAGCTCGTGGCGGAGGAACAGGGCGTGGATCCGGCGAAGCTGACGGGCACCGTCCAGAACGACGTGCTCAAGGAGTACATCGCGCGCGGCACCTACATCTTCCCGCCCAAGCCCTCGCTGAGACTGACCGCCGACGTCTTCGGCCACTGCCGCACACGGCTCCCGAAATGGAACAGCATCTCCGTCTCCGGCTACCACATGGCCGAGGCCGGAGCGACGCCCGTACAGGAGATCGCCTTCACCCTCTCCGACGCCGTCGCGTACGTCCGCACCGCGCTCGCGTCGGGGATGGGCGTGGACGACTTCGCGCCGCAGCTGTCGTTCTTCTTCGTGGCGCGTACGACGCTGCTGGAAGAGGTCGCCAAGTTCCGGGCCGCGCGGCGGATCTGGGCCCGCGTGATGCGCGAGGAGTTCGGGGCGCGGAACCCGAAGTCGCAGATGCTGCGCTTCCATACGCAGACGGCGGGCGTGCAGTTGACCGCGCAGCAGCCGGAGATCAACCTCGCCCGCGTCACGGTCCAGGCGCTGGGCGCGGTGCTCGGCGGCACGCAGTCGCTGCACACCAACGCATACGACGAGGCCATCGCACTTCCCACGGACTCCTCGGCGCGCCTGGCGCTGCGCACCCAGCAGGTCCTGGCGCATGAGACGGACATCACATCGACGGTGGACCCCTTCGCGGGCTCGTACGTCGTCGAGTCGTTGACGGACGAGTTGGAGGAGGCGGCACTCGCTCTGATGCGGGAGGTCGAGGACAGGGGCGGCGCCGTGGAGGCCATCGAACAGGGCTTCCAGAAGGAGGAGATCGAGCGCAGCGCGTACCGGATCGCCCGCGAGACCGAGAGCGGCGAGCGGGTCGTCGTGGGCGTCAACCGCTTCCGGAGCGACGACGAGGCGCCGTACCAGCCGCTGCGCGTCGACCCGGCCATCGAGCAGCGTCAGCGCGAGAAGCTGGCC
>NZ_JACBXA010000407.1 GCF_013870515.1 Streptomyces albidus (ex Kaewkla and Franco 2022)
CGGCGGCCGGGTCGGCGGCTGGCCCACACGCCTCGCCGACGGTACGAGCGTCACCATGAGCCGCGGCTTCCACGCCTTCTTCCGGCAGTACTACAACCTCCGGGCCCTGCTGCGGCGGGCCGATCCGGACCTGAACTCCCTTGTTCCTCTGGCCGATTACCCGCTCCAGCGCTGTGACGGTCCACGCGACAGCTTCCGGCGCGTGCCTCGGACACCCCCGTGGAGCGTGCTGGGATTCGCCTCCCTCAGCCCCACGTTCACCTGGCCGGGCCTGAGGCGCATGAACCCCCGCGCGGCCCTGCCGCTGCTGGACGTGAGCGTGCCGGAGGTCTACCGGCGGCTCGACACCGTCAGCGCCGAGGACTTCCTGCGCGCCGTGCGCTTCCCGGAGGAGGCCCGGCATCTGGCCTTCGAGGTCTTCTCCCGCAGTTTCTTCATCGACCCCCGCGAGATGTCGGCTGCGGAGCTGGCCCTGATGTTCCACATCTACTTCCTCGGCTCAGCGGAGGGCCTGCTCTTCGACGTACCCTCCGAGCCGTTCCCCACCGCCCTGTGGGACCCCCTGACCCGCTACATGACACGTCACGGCGCCGACATCCGCACGGGCGTGCAAGTGCGCGAAGTGCACCCGGCCGGGAGCGGGTTCCGCCTCGTCACCGAGGGCGCGTCGGACGTACCAGGGGGTGCCGGGAGCGCGGACGAGCACTACGACGCGGTCGTCCTCGCGCTCGACAGCGGCTCGCTGCGCACCCTCGTCCGTGATTCGCCCGCCCTCGGAGACACCCCCTGGCGTGACCGGATCGGCGCGCTCCGGCAGGCCCCGCCGTTCCTCGTGGCCCGCTACTGGCTCGACCGTCCGCCGGCCGCCTCCCGCCCCCGCTTCCTCGGCACCAGCGGCTACGGCCCGCTCGACAACATCAGCGTCCTGGACCGGTGGGAAGGCGAGGCCGCCCGCTGGGCCCGCCGCACGGGCGGCGCGGTGCTGGAGGCACACGCCTACGCGGTGGATGCGCGGGCCGACCGCGCCGAGATCGAACGCGCGCTGTGGGACGGCGTCGTGCGCGTCTATCCCGAGACCGCCTCGGCCAGGGTGACCGACGTACGGCACGAATGGCGCCAGGACTGCCCGCACTTCCCCGTCGGCGGGTACGCCGACCGGCCCGAGGTGGGCACTCCGCACCCGCGCCTCGCACTCGCCGGCGACGCGGTGCGCACGGCACTGCCC
Source organism: Streptomyces albidus (ex Kaewkla and Franco 2022) (assembly GCF_013870515.1). Lineage (GTDB taxonomy): Bacteria > Actinomycetota > Actinomycetes > Streptomycetales > Streptomycetaceae > Streptomyces > Streptomyces albidus. The sequence continues at coordinate 1,226 of NZ_JACBXA010000407.1, forward strand.
GTGGCGCTCATGGAACGCGCCGCGACCACCGGCTTCCAGGCCGCCAACGCCGTGCTGGCCACGTGGGGCGTACGCGGCCAGACACTGTGGTCGGTCCCGGTCAGGGGGCGCTGCGCCCCGCTGCGTCTGCTCGCACGGCTGGCCTGACGGCGCCGCCTCCCGTGTGCGGGGGCGCACCGTGAGACCCGAACGGCCCACCGCCCGGCCGCCCGGCGCGCGCCCGCACCCCACCGGTGTTCGCATGGGATGAGCCGCCGGATCCCGGGCGGCTGCCGGTCCACGTGGAGAGGGAGAGCGCCGTGCCCCGCAAGGAGTCCGAACCGAAGTACACAGTGCCAGGCATGACCCAGCGGGACGGCGGCGATGTCATTCAGCTGCTGACCATGCGTCTGCACGCACTCAACGATCTCGCGCTGACTCTCAAGCACATTCACTGGAACGTGGTCGGTCCACACTTCATCGCGGTTCACGAGATGCTCGACCCGCAAGTCGACTCCGTACGCAAGATGACCGACACCACGGCCGAACGCATCTCCACCCTCGGCGGCTCACCGCACGGCACGCCGGGTGCGCTCGTCGAGGAGCGGCACTGGCACGACTACACCATCGGCCGTGCCGAATCGATCGAACACCTCGGTGCCCTGGACCTGGTGTACGCGGGCATCATCGAGGACCATCGAGCAGCCGTCCGCGCGACGGACGAGAGCGACCTGGTGACGCAGGACATGCTCATCGAGCAGCTCCGCAGTCTCGAACTCTTCCAGTGGTTCGTACGTGCACACCTGGAGAGCGCGGGTGGCGAACTCAGCACGACCAGCGCGAGTTCCGAACGGGACGCCGCCAGCAGGGCCACGAAGCAGGCGCGCAAGCAGCCTTGACGCAGGGGAGAAGTGATGGCTGGTCAGTTCGAGGTCGTGACCGAGGTGGACCGCCCCATCGAGGAGGTGTTCGCCTTCCTCGCCGACGGAGAGAACGATCCCAAGTTCAGCCCCAGGGTCGAGGAGATGGCCAGGACGACCGACGGCCCGTCGGGCGTGGGCACCGTCTACACGAGCACCGTCAAGGACGCCGGGGTGAAGACCCGCAGGGAGTTCCGCATCACCGAGTTCGTGGCGCCCACCAGGATCCGCTGGACCGAGACGTCGAAGAACCTCGTGACGGCGGAGGGCGGCTACGACCTGGAGCCGGTCTCCGAGGGCAGGACCCGGGTGCGGCTCTTCAACGCCCTCAACGGGCACGGCGTCGGGAAGATGGTCGCGGGCGTCGCGCTGAACGCGGCGCGCAAGGACGCCGACGACTTCGGCAAGCGCATCAAGAAGGCGGTCGAGTCCGCCTGAGCGCCTGACCTCCCGATCCGCGGACCACCGGCGCAGCCACCGGAAAAGGAGTGGACAGACTTCTGGGCGGCCTTCTACTGTATCGATACAGACTTAATCGATACAGAAGAGGGCTCGGGCCATGGAAACGCGTGCCAAGAAGGCGACGTTGCAGACCGTCGCGGACGAGGTCGGCGTCTCGCGGACCACCGTGTCCAACGCCTACGGCCGTCCCGACCAGCTCAACCGCGCACTGCGCGAGCGCATCTTCGAGGCGGCCCGGCGCCTGGGCTACCCGGGGCCCGACGCGGCGGCGCGCTCACTGCGGCGGGGGAAGGCCGGTGCCATCGGGCTGGTCTTCACCGAGACCCTCTCCTACGCCTTCGCCGACCCCTACTCGGTGGGATTCCTGCGCGGGGTCGCGGAGGTCGCCGAGTCCTCCGGCGCCGGTCTCCTGCTCATCCCCATGCCTCCCGGATCGTCGGAGCCGGAGGCCGCGGTGCGCGACGCGGTCGTCGACGGCTTCTGCTTCTACTGCGTCCCGGCCGGTCATCCCGCACAGCACGTGATCCGGGCACGGGGGCTTCCCCTCGTGACGACCGAGGGCTCCGACGACCCGTCGATCCCGTACGTGGGCATCGACGAAGTCGCCTCCGCGCGGCTCGCGGCCGACCACCTCGTCCGCCTCGGGCACCGGCGCTTCGCGGTCGTCGCCGACCACGTCGGAGAGCCCGGCCGTACCGGCGTCGCCGATGTGGCCG
>NZ_JACBXA010000408.1 GCF_013870515.1 Streptomyces albidus (ex Kaewkla and Franco 2022)
GCGTGGCGGTGGCTGGTGCACGCGCTGACCGTCGACGAGCTGCGCCGGCTGCTGCCCGAGGTCCGCGAACTGCCCGTCGAACGGCACGTCTTCCCGCACCTGCGGGCCGTCAACTTCGTCGTCGAGGGGCTGCTCGGTCAGGGCGTCGCCTCACAGGCGCGCTTCGATCCTCAGGCCAAGGCCCTCGGGGAATGGCTGCGTTCACGGCACATGGAGATACCGGAGGGGTTGGTCCCGTGACTGTGCTGCATACGGCGCTGGACGTGGCGGGTGAGGAGTACGCGGCTCACCGGCGGACCATGCTGGAGCGGATCGGCGAACTCGACGCGGAACTGGCCAAGGCGGTCGCGGGCGGCGGGGAGAAGTACGTCGAACGGCACCGCAAGCGCGGCAAGTTGCTCGCCCGCGAACGCGTCGAGCTGCTGCTCGACCCCGACACGCCGTTCCTGGAGCTGTCGCCGCTGGCGGGCTGGGGCAGTGACTACGCGGTGGGCGCCTCGCTCGTGACCGGTATCGGCGTGGTCGAGGGCGTGGAGTGCCTCATCACGGCGAACGACCCGACGGTGCGCGGCGGCGCCAGCAACCCCTGGACGCTGAAGAAGGCCCTGCGCGCCAACGAGATCGCGTACGCGAGCCGCCTGCCCGTCATCAGTCTCGTGGAGTCCGGCGGCGCCGACCTGCCCAGCCAGAAGGAGATCTTCATCCCGGGCGGGGCCCTCTTCCGCGACCTCACCCGGCTCTCCGAGGCCGGAATCCCCACGCTGGCCGTGGTGTTCGGAAACTCCACGGCCGGAGGCGCGTACGTCCCCGGCATGTCGGACCACGTCATCATGGTCAAGGAGCAGTCGAAGGTCTTCCTCGGCGGACCGCCGTTGGTGAAGATGGCGACCGGCGAGGAGGCGGACGACGAGGAGCTCGGCGGCGCCGACGTCCACACCCGCGTCTCCGGCCTCGGCGACTACTTCGCGCTCGACGAACCGGACGCGCTGCGCCAGGCCCGTCGCGTCGTCTCACGCCTCAACTGGCGCAAGGCGCACGGCGATACGGCCGGCGCGGGCGGCGCCCTGACGGCTGCGCCCAAGTACGACGAGGACGAGCTGCTCGGTGTCGTACCGGGTGACCTGAAGACGCCGTTCGATCCGCGCGAGGTCGTCGCCCGCATCGTCGACGGATCCGACTTCGACGAGTTCAAGCCGCGCTACGGGACCAGCCTGGTGACGGGCTGGGCACGGCTGCACGGCTATCCCCTCGGCATCCTCGCCAACGCCCGCGGCGTGCTCTTCAGCGAGGAGTCGCAGAAGGCCACCCAGTTCATCCAGTTGGCGAACCAGCGGGACATCCCGCTCCTGTTCCTGCACAACACCACCGGCTACATGGTCGGCAAGGAGTACGAGCAGGGCGGCATCATCAAGCACGGCGCCATGATGATCAACGCGGTCTCCAACTCGAAGGTGCCGCACCTGTCGGTGCTGATGGGGGCGAGCTACGGCGCGGGCCACTACGGGATGTGCGGACGGGCCTACGACCCGCGGTTCCTGTTCGCCTGGCCGAGCGCCAAGTCGGCGGTCATGGGCCCGCAGCAGCTGGCCGGCGTGATGTCGATCGTCATGCGGGAGTCGGCCGCGGCGCGCGGCAAGCCCTTCGACGAGGAGGCGGACGCCGGGCTGCGGGCGATGGTCGAGCAGCAGATCGAGGCCGAGTCCCTGCCGATGTTCCTGTCGGGACGCCTCTACGACGACGGGGTGATCGACCCGCGCGACACCCGCACCGTGCTGGGCCTGTGTCTCTCCGCCATCCACACCGCGCCGGTGGAAGGCGCCCGCGGCGGCTTCGGCGTCTTCCGGATGTGAAGCGCTTGCGGTGGCCGTGGTGTCCGGCAACGAGGCAGAGGGACTGAGGGCGAAGTGAGCGGAGCGAGGCGGAGAATGATCACTTCAGTGCTTGTCGCGAACCGGGGCGAGATCGCCCGGCGCGTCTTCCGTACGTGCGCGGAGCTGGGCATCGCCACGGTCGCGGTCCACTCCGACGCCGACGCGGAGGCGCCGCACGTACGGGAGGCCGACGCGGCCGTCCGGCTGCCCGGCGACGCACCGGCGGCGACGTATCTGCGGGGCGACCTGATCGTGGAGGCGGCGCTGGCCGCCGGTGCCGACGCCGTGCACCCGGGCTACGGATTCCTCTCCGAGAACGCCGAGTTCGCGCGTGCCGTGCAGGACGCGGGGCTGGTGTGGATCGGTCCCGATCCGGGCGCGATCGAGGCGATGGCGTCCAAGACGCGCGCCAAGAAGCTGATGGGCGCAGCCGGTGTGCCGCTGTTCGAACCCGTGGTGCCCGAGCAGGCCACCGAGCGCGAACTGCCGCTGCTGGTCAAGGCCGCGGCCGGCGGTGGCGGCCGGGGGATGCGGATCGTGCGCGAACTCGGCGCGCTGGACGCCGAGATCGCGGCGGCGCGCGCCGAGGCGGCCTCCGCATTCGGAGACGGAGAGGTCTTCGTCGAGCCGTACGTCGAGCGCGGGCGGCACGTGGAGGTGCAGGTCCTCGCGGACGGGCAGGGGACGGTGTGGGCGCTCGGCACGCGGGACTGCTCGCTCCAGCGGCGCCACCAGAAGGTCATCGAGGAGGCGCCCGCACCCGCACTGGGAGAAGAGCTGCGCCGTGAGCTGGCCGATGCGGCGGTGAAGGCTGCCCGCGCGGTGGAGTACCGGGGCGCGGGCACCGTGGAGTTCCTCGTGGCGGGGGAAGGCACCGACGCCCGCGCGTACTTCCTGGAGATGAACACCCGGCTCCAGGTCGAGCACCCCGTCACGGAGTGCGTGCACGGTCTGGATCTGGTCGCCCTTCAGATCCGGGTGGCCGAGGGGGAGGCACTGGACCCTGCCGGGCCGCCAGCCGCGCAGGGCCACGCGATCGAGGCACGGCTGTACGCGGAGGACCCCGCACGCGACTGGCAGCCGCAGACCGGCACGCTGCACGCGCTCGACGTCCCGGGCGACGTCCGTCTGGACAGTGGTGTCGCGGACGGCGACGAGATCGGCGTGCACTACGACCCGATGCTGGCGAAGGTGATCGCCTGGGCGCCGACCCGCCGCGAGGCCGTACGCAAGCTGGCGCACGCGCTGGAGCGGGCCCGGGTCCACGGGCCGGTGACCAACCGGGTTCTGCTGCTGCGGTCGCTGCGACACCCCGACTTCGCCGCCGCCCGCCTCGACACCGGCTTCTACGACCGGCACCTGGAGGAGCTCACCGCGCCCGGCGACCCCGCCGGAAGGCAACTGGCCGCCCTGGCGGCC
>NZ_JACBXA010000409.1 GCF_013870515.1 Streptomyces albidus (ex Kaewkla and Franco 2022)
ATGGCAACTGGTGTTCTGGTCATCTCGACACGGCCCGCCGTCCGCGGTCCTGGTGCGCGCACGGCCGGGACGGCGGGCCGTGTCGAGAAGCTGTCCGAGCCGGAGGTCGAGCTGCTGGAGCAGACGACCGTCATGTTCCGCCAGTGGGACGCGCAGTGCGGGGGAGGCCTGCGCCGCAAGGCGGTCGTGGGCCAGCTGCACGAGGTGACCGACCTCCTGCAGGAGCAGCACACCGAAGCGGTGGGGCGCCGGCTGTTCCGAGTGACGGCCGAACTGGCCGAACTTGCGGGCTGGATGAGCTACGACGTCGGCCTCCAGCCCACGGCGCAGAAGTACTTCGTGCTGGCACTGCACGCCGCCAAGGAGGCCGGCGACCGCCCGCTGGGTTCGTACGTGCTGAGCAAGATGAGCAGGCAGATGATCCATCTGGGCCGCGCCGAGGACGCGTTGGAGCTGATCCACCTCGCGCAGTACGGCAGCAGGGAGGGCGCGACCGCCCGCACGCAGGCGATGCTGCACGCCATGGAGGCCCGCGCGTACGCGAACATGGGGCAGCCCGGGAAGTGCCGGCGTGCGGTGCGCATGGCCGAGGAGACCTTCGAGGACGCCGGTGCCGCCGACGGCGACCCGGACTGGATCCGGTTCTTCTCCGAGGCCGAGCTGAACGCGGAGACCGCACACTCCTACCGCGACCTCGCCTACTCCTCGGGACGAAGTCCGACCTACGCGTCGATGGCCCGCCCGGCGATGGAGCGGGCGGTGGAGCTGTTCCGGCAGGAGGCGACGGAGGAGGCGGGCGGCGGCCACCGGCGCTCGTACGCCCTCAACCTGCTGGGCATGGCCAGCGTGCACCTGCTGCAGAAGGAGCCGGAGCACTGCGCCTTCCGCGCGGAGGAGGCCATAGAGGTGGCCAGGAAGCTGCGGTCCGAGCGTGTGAACAACCGGCTGCGCAGGACCGCCGCCTGGGCCGCCCGGGACTTCGGAGATGTCGCGGAGGTCGTGCAGCTGGGCCGGCGTCTGGCCGCAGACCTGCCCGACGTCGAGAGCGCGTAGCGGGCCGACAGCCCTTCTGACGAGATCACCGGACAGGACCACCGGACAGGACCGCCGGCCGCGACCAGCACCCCGGACACACCGACTGGGCTCCCCCGACTCCAGGGCGCGACCGGGTGGGGTCGTGGCCGGTTCTGTACGTACGGATGCGGGCGGCGCGCGTGCGGGAGCCGAGAGTAGCGGCAGATCGGTGCGACCTACAGCGGTTCATCCAGGCGTAACACCACGCCGTCCATCGTCACCACGGTGAAACACCTGGCGGCAATGGAGGAAACGGGATCCGGAGAGTCTGGCTTTCATCCCGACGCAATCCCGTCCTCTTCCCGTCCTTCCCGCACGGGTCGTTACCTCGAGGAGACGTCCACATTGAATGGCGCGGATACCGCATTCGTAATGATCAGCGCGTTTCTGGTCATGTTTATGACGCCCGGACTCGCCTTCTTCTACGGCGGCATGGTCCGCGTCAAGAGCGCGCTCAACATGCTGATGATGTCCTTCATCTCGCTGGGCATCGTGAGCATCCTCTGGGTGCTCTACGGCTACTCCCTGGCCTTCGGTCCTGACACCGGCGGCGTCATAGGGAACCTCGACTTCGTCGGTCTGAAGGGCATCACGGCCGAGTCGCTGACCGAGAAGGGCGGCATCCCGGTCTTCGCGTTCGCCCTCTTCCAGATGATGTTCGCCATCCTCACTCCGGCCCTGATGAGCGGCGCTCTCGCGGACCGCGTGAAGTTCAGCGCCTGGGCGGTCTTCATCGCGCTGTGGGCGACCGTCGTCTACTTCCCCGTCGCCCACTGGGTGTGGGCCGAGGGCGGCTGGCTCTTCGACCTGGGCGTCATCGACTTCGCGGGCGGTACGGCCGTCCACATCAACGCCGGTATAGGCGCGCTGGCGGCCGTACTCGTGGTGGGCAAGCGCATCGGTTTCAAGAAGGAGCCGATGCGTCCGCACAGCCTGCCGCTGGTCGTGCTCGGCGCGGCGATCCTCTGGTTCGGCTGGTTCGGCTTCAACGCGGGCTCGGCCCTCGCGGCCGACGGCACCGCCGCGCTCATGGCGATGAACACGCAACTCGCAACAGGTGCCGCCATCCTGGGCTGGCTCGTTTACGAGCGCATCCGGCACGGTGCCTTCACCACGCTGGGCGCCGCATCGGGCGCCGTCGCGGGCCTGGTCGCGATCACCCCGTCCGGCGCGAACGTCAACGCCGTCGGCGCCCTCGCGATCGGACTGGTCGCCGGAGCGGTCTGCTCCTGGGCGGTGAGCCTGAAGTTCAAGCTGGGATTCGACGACTCGCTGGACGTCGTGGGCGTCCACCTCGTCGGCGGCGTCATCGGCACCCTGATGGTCGGCTTCCTGGCCATCGACGGGGACGCCGGGCTGACGCAGTTCGGCAAGCAGGCCACCGGTGCCTTCTCGGTGATGGGCTACTCCTTCGTCGTCTCCTGGATCCTCGCCAAGCTGATCCACGCGACGATCGGCTTCCGGGCGAGCGAGGACGACGAGACGACCGGTCTCGACCGTGCCTTCCACGCGGAGACCGCCTACGACTTCAGCGCCGTCGGCGGTTCCTCCTCCGCGGCACGTCCCGTCGCCGCACCCCCTGGTGCGGGCGGGCAGCATGACGGAGTGGCGAAGGCCGGTCAGCTCACGGACAAGAAGGTGGACGCATGAAGCTCATCACCGCGGTCATCAAGCCGCACCAACTGGAGGACGTGAAGGAGGCACTGCGCGCCTTCGGTGTGCAGGGCCTGACCGTCACCGAGTCCAGCGGCTACGGGCGGCAGCGCGGCCACACCGAGGTCTACCGGGGCGCGGAGTACACCGTCGACCTGGTGCCGAAGGTGCGGATCGAGGTCCTGGCCGAGGACGAGGAGGCCGAGGAGCTCACCGAGGTCGTCATCAAGGCCGCCCGTACCGGAAAGATCGGAGACGGCAAGGTCTGGACAGTGCCCGTCGACAGCGTGGCCCGGGTGCGTACGGGCGAGCGCGGCCCGGACGCCCTCTAGGAACCGGGAACGGACCGACGTCCTGTCGGACAGACCGTCGGACAGGACGTCGCGCAGGACTCGGACAGGACAGGGCGCCCGCCCCTGGACGTCCGTCGATCAGCAACCGCCCAGCACCGGACAGGAGTCGGGAACCGCACATGGCCGAGCAAGCCGAGATCAGCAGCGTCACGGCGCGTGCGGGAGTCGGCCACGATGATGCGGTAGTGCGGC
>NZ_JACBXA010000041.1 GCF_013870515.1 Streptomyces albidus (ex Kaewkla and Franco 2022)
CAGCTCGTAGTCGTCGACGAGCGCCGCGAGCCTCTCGCGCAAGAGGTCCCGCACCGTCCGGTGCGGCGTTCGCCGAGGGGACGAACCACAGAGCGCACAACACCGCCCCTGCAGCGGCGGCCGTCACCAGCGAGCGGCGGTGGGCGGACACGGTGGACAGTCCGGCTGCGGGCACGGAAAGGGCCCCTTCCTGGTACTTCGGTGGAACGGACTCGCCACGAACTGACGGCAAGGGGGCCGATGTTATAGACAGCCGCGGGTCGTACGGAAGCCGAGGCTCCACTCCGGCCTACGCTCCGGGCATGGCTGCTGACGAGACACCGCGCTCCGAATCCTCGAGCAACGCAGGCAACGCCGCTTCCACGGGCACCGCAGAGCTGTCACCGCACATCCGGCTCCGCGTGGAGCTGGTCGTCGAGATCGCCGACGCGAACGCGCTGACCAGGGCCGCACTGGACCGCGTGCAGGGCGACGAGCTGATGCCGGACGAGGAGCGCGCGCACGCGAGCGAGATCATCGCGGGGGACGCGGGGGAGGCCATCGCCTATCTCGTGGAGCCCTTCGACCTCGTACGGGAACTGCCCGGAGTCGAACTGGCGCACGCCAGTTGGGGCAGTGAAGAGGTCGGCGACGACGACCTCGACGCCCTCGCCGCCTTCGACGATCTGGACCAGGGTCTGGAACACGATCTGTACGAGGAGTCCGAGGACGATCTGGAGCATGTCCGGCGCTGAGAACCTCCTGGTCAGAGGCTTCCTCGAAGGTCAGGCCGACCGCCCCCGGCCGGGGTGTGAGTGGTCTGCGACACAGTTTTGTCACGCCTGGAACCGGTCACCTGCCTCAGTGCGTTCTGTCACGTAGAGCTGGGTCCGCACATGTCCGGTTGGTCCGGCACGGGGCGTATGCAGTGTTTTCGGGGAGCTTGGGATTCTGACGCAAATGGAGAAGCGTGTGACGACGCTGGGTAAGCACCGCAAAGCGATGTCGGCCACGGCCGTGCTGCTCGGCGGCGTGATGACGCTGGGTGCATGCAGCATGTCCGACGGCGACGCGGCGGGGAAGGCCAAGTCGGAGACTCACGGCAAGAAGAGTTCGGAGGCTCGAATAAGGATCGCCTCCAAGGACGGCTCGGAAGGCGCGAGCATCAACACCGGCGGGAACGTCGTCGTCACCAAGGGCAAGCTCACCGACGTGAAGTTGATATCCGTCGAGGGCGGCACGGCCGTCGAGGGCACGATGTCCGGCGACGGCAAGACGTGGAAGCCGAACGACCAGCTCGAGCGGGCGACGCAGTACAAGATCACGGCGAAGGCCAAGGACGGGGGCGGCCGCAAGGCCGTCGAGAACTCCAGCTTCACCACCGTCTCGCCCGACAACAGCTTCATCGGCACCTACACCGGTGAGGACGGCCAGAGCGTCGGCGTGGGCATGCCGGTGTCGATCAACTTCGACAAGGCGATCACCAACAAGAAGGCCGTGCAGGCCGCGATCAAGGTCAACTCGACCAGCGGCCAGGAGGTCGTCGGGCACTGGTTCGACGACACCCGGCTCGACTTCCGCCCGCAGGAGTACTGGAAGCCCGGCTCCAAGGTGTCGCTCGACCTCAAGCTCGACGGTGTGAAGGGCGGCCCGAACTCCACCGGCGTCCAGAACAAGAAGGTCACCTACAACATCGGGCGCTCGCAGGTCAGCACCGTCGACGTGAAGAACCACAAGATGACGGTCGTGCGCGACGGCAAGGAACTGAAGACCATCCCGATCTCCGCGGGCAGCGAGAAGAACCCCACGTACAACGGCAAGATGGTGATCTCCGAGAAGCACAAGGAGACCCGCATGGACGGCGACACCGTCGGCTTCGGCCGTAAGGGCGCCGAGGGGTACGACATCAAGGACGTGCCCCACGCGATGCGCCTGTCGACCTCCGGCACCTTCATCCACGGCAACTACTGGGGCGCGCCCTTCGGTTCGGGCAACACCAGCCACGGCTGCGTCGGCCTGAAGGACGCCCGCGGGGCGAGCGACGGCGGCACCGACGGCGCCTGGTTCTACTCGAACTCGATGATCGGCGACGTCGTCGAGGTCACGGGCTCCCCCGACAAGACCGTGCAGCCGGACAACGGGCTCAACGGCTGGAACATGAGCTGGGCGGAGTGGAAGGCGGGCTCCGCGATCTGACCGCGGTGCTCTGCCGTCGTGCTCCGGCTGCCGTACGGCGAGTCCAGGGCCGGCACAGGATCGGCAGAGGGGCGGGGTACGGGCTTTCGGGCCCGTACCCCGCCCCTCTGCCGTCTGCTTCGTGTTCCGCTTCGTGGCGGCTCCGCCGGCTTCTCGGACCTGACCCGATCTGACCGGCTCTCACCGGCCGGTTCGTGCCCTACAGGCCCATCAGCTCCGGCCGTGCGGCCAGCTCCAGGAACGGCTTGCGTGGGTCGTCCAGCAGCCGTCTGCGTTCCAGATCCACCACACCGCCCACCGCGGTGACGTACGCCGCGACCTTCCCGTCCGGGGTGCGGACGACGTGCTCCATCTCGAAGGTCTTGCGCCCTCCCCAGACGAACACGCAGGTGATCTCGACCTCGTCCCCCGCGCGCAGCTCACGCCGGTACTTGACGGTCGTCTCCAGAGTCACCGGGCCGACGCCCTTCGCCAGCAGGTCGGCCTGCCGGATGCCCGCCGCCTCCAGCATCGTCCAGCGGGCGTGTTCCGCGTACTGGAGATACACGCTCTGGTTGAGGTGCCCCTGGGCGTCGGTCTCGTACCCGCGAACGGTGACGGGGACGGTGAAGGGATCTTCCGCGTCTGACATGCAGCCGATTTTCCACCTCAGCCGCCGAGTTGGGTCACCAGGGCGTCGTTGAAGGCCTTCAGATCGCCGGGCTTGCGGCTGGTGACGAGCGGGTTCGGGCCGTTGTCGCAGATGACGACCTCTTCGTCGACCCAGTGCGCACCGGCGTTGCGCAGATCGGTCTCCAGGCTGGGCCACGAGGTGAGCGTGCGGTCGCGCACGACGTCCGCCTCGATCAGCGTCCACGGGGCGTGGCAGATCGCCGCGATCAGCTTGCCGGACTCGCAGAACGTCTTCACGAGCCGCACGGCGTCGTCGTCCAGGCGCAGGGCGTCGGGGTTCGCCACCCCGCCGGGCAGCACCAGGGCCGCGTACTCCTCGGCCGCAGCCTCGTCCACCGTCTGGTCCACCTGGAAGGTGTCCGCCTTGTCGAGGTGGTTGAAGGCCTGGATCCTGCCCGCGCTCGTGGACACCAGCCGCGGTGTGTGCCCGGCGTCCGTCACGGCCTTCCACGGCTCCGTCAGCTCGACCTGCTCGACCCCTTCGGGGGCCATGAGAAAGGCGATGCGCATTCTGGCCACTTCCCTCCGCGCACGTGACGTGCGCGAGCGTCCTTCAATGTCACGGGACGGGTCCCCAGCGGACCGCCCGTCATGCAGGGGCCGCCGTGCAGCGGACGTCGCGGAGGGCCGGGTGACCGAGCGGATGCGGGTGCGCCGTCGGGGGCCGGTGAGGCCCCGGTTCAGGCAGCCGCCTTGTCGGCCTCGGCCAGCGGGCGGTGCACGGTGCTGAGCACCACGGCGCCGACGGCGACGCTCACCGCGCCGAGGATGAACGGAACGTGGGCGCTGTAGTGCTCGACGAGCTTGCCCGCCGCGAAGGGTGCGAGCCCGCCGCCGATGAAGCGCACGAAGCCGTACGTGGCCGAGGCGACCGGACGGGGGACCGGCGCGATGCTCATCACCGCGGTGGTCACGAGGGTGTTGTTGACCCCGATGAAGGCGCCGGCGACGATCACCGCGCCGATCACGACGGCGGGCTCGTCGGGGAAGACGCCGATCAGGGCGAGGTCGGCCGCCATGAGGACGAGGTTGCCGTAGAGGGTGCGCGGAGTGCCGAACCAGCCGCGCAACGCGGGGGCGCCGAACACGGCGAAGACGGCGACGAGGAGCCCCCAGCCGAAGAAGACCCAGCCCAGTTCGATGGCCGACAGGTGCATCAGGAACGGCGCGTAGCCGAGCATGGTGAAGAAGCCCCAGTTGTAGAGCAGGCCGGTGACACTGGTGGTGGCCAGCGCGCGGTGACGCAGTGCGGCGAGGGGCTCGACGAGGGACTCGCGCCGCTCGGGCGCCGGCGTCGAGGGCAGCAGTACGACTGTGGCGACGAGGGCGACCGCCATGAGCACGGAGACGCCGAAGAAGGGGCCCCGCCAGCTGACGTTCCCGAGCAGGCCGCCCAGGAGCGGGCCGGTCGCGATGCCGACGCCCAGCGCCGTCTCGTACAGCACGATCGCGCCCGCGAAGCCGCCGCTGGCGGAGCCCACGATCACGGCGAGGGACGTGGCGATGAACAGTGCGTTCCCCAGGCCCCAGCCGGCGCGGAAGCCGACGATTCCGTCGATGCTGCCGGTGGCGCCCGCGAGTGCGGAGAAGAGGACTATGAGCACGAGGCCGAAGAGCAGCGTGCGCTTGGCGCCGAGCCTGCTGGAGACCCAACCCGTGATGAGCATGGCCACGGCGGTCACCACCAGATAGCTGGTGAACAGCAGCGTCACCTGGCTGGGAGTGGCGTCCAGCTGGCTGGAGAGCGCGGGCAGGATCGGGTCCACGAGCCCGATCCCCATGAACGAGATCACGCAGGCGAAGGCGACCGCCCATACGGCCTTCGGCTGACGGAAGGGGCTCGGTGCGGGGGCGCTCGGGGCGGTCGTACCCGGGGCGCCTGTCGCAGCCGGTCCGTCCGGGGTGTGCCGGACGGCGGTGTCGGTGAGGGCGAGGCTCGACGGTGCCTCGGACGCGGGTGTCTCGGGCCCGTTCATCAGGTGCGTTCCTTCAACTCGGGGTGGTGACGTTCCGCTGAGGCCGGCGGGAGGCCGGTCGTCCCGAAAGTCGTTGTATCCACCAACGAATATACCGATGGCCACTACACCTACTCAAACGCAGCAGTTCGAGGGTGGTCGGGACGGGGGAGGGGTGGCCGCGTGAAGGAGTGAGTGGATCGACCAATGTCTGAAATCGATTTCGTGAAGATCTACGTGCATTCACATCCCGAAAAGGCCCTTGGTCCACAGGCTCTAAACAGGTAATTGTCAGCTTCCTTGCGGTGATTCACCGATCCGCCCCTTGTGCCTGAAGCGTGAAAACCGGCGTCCATTGACGTGTCACCGTCATCACTTGTACGGTCCCGCACGAAATCGATTGCTCGCACTCTTCCGGTCACCCCAAGGCCGATGGAGCAGCGGGAGGTTACAGGGTTCCGCGCCAGCAGGGATGTGCATCTACGCGCGTTCCTGTCCCCACCTGGAAGGAAGAAACCCAATGACGCTCACCACCAAGATCAGACGCAAGACTCTGGTCCGTGGCGCCACCGCGCTGGCGGCCGGCGTTCTCATCGCGGGCGGCCTGGCCGTCACGGCAACCGCCGGGGAGGCCGACAACAAGGACCACCGCGCCAACGCCCAGCTCCTGGACGAGAAGTGCGCGGTGCCGCCGGACTTCGACGCGGCGATCATCAACACCGTGCACGACGTGGCGTCGCAGCGCGGCGTCAACGAGAAGGTCATGCTCGCCGCCTTCGAGACAGGCTGGGTCGAGTCCCACATGAACAACCTCAACTGTGGGGACCGCGACTCCCTCGGCGTCTTCCAGCAGCGTCCCAGCGCCGGCTGGGGCACGCCCGAGCAGATCCTGGACCCGGTCTACGCGACCAACGCGTTCCTCGACCAGGCCATCCCGAACGACCAGAACAACCCCGGCTTCACCGCCGGTGAGCTCGCGCAGAGCGTTCAGCGGTCGGCCTTCCCCGACCGGTACGACGAGAGCGAGGGCAAGGCGCGCGAGATGATCGCCGCGGCCCAGGCCGGCTGAGCCCCGGCCCTTTCGGCTCCACTCCCGTCGCCGGGCACCGGCCGGGTGGCACAAGTGGGGGAGTCGCAGGAGCAGTTGCGCTCATCGAGGCGGAGTGAGGCGGGCGGTCGTCCTGTCGGCGTCCTGGATCCAGGTGCGTGACGGCCGCCTCCACTCCACGGCGGGCGGTGCCGGAGCCACCGGTGCCGCCCGCCACTCGCGTCCAGTCCCTTCCGTCCCGGGGGACGGGACTCACACGTCCTCGTCCATGCGGATGGCCGCCCGCAGGTTCTCGTGAGCCGTGTGTGATCCGCCCTCGTGCTCCTCGAGCAGAACGGCCGCGATCGCGTCGAGTTTGCGCTGAAGGGCGTGCTCGGCCCGTCGTTCCGTGTTCTTCAGCAGGGCGAGCAGCAGCAGGCTCACCGCGGCCATCATGTCCCCGACGAAGACCATCCAGGGGATCGGTACATCGATGAAGTGCACCACGATGAAGGTGACGATCAGGAGCACGCAGAAGCAGTAGAACAGCGGCGAACCGGTGACGTTCGAGGCCGACTCCGCCAGGCGCTCGAAGCGTCCTCGCCGGTCGCCACCTCGCTCGGCGGGGTGCTGGAAGGTCATGGTCGTCCGTTCTGTCGTCAGGGGGAGCCGGCAGTCATCCGTGTACCCGCTGTCCCGCTGCCACTCGTCCCAGGTCGCAGTGCGTCCAGAACGGCACCCGGAGTGTCCGCGAAGAAGCGGATCGTGGTCGCCTCGGACCGGCTTCCCAAGGGACGTACGACGGTGACGGGTTCGGTCACCTCGACGACGACATTCGTCTGGGACGACATCGGGACCGCGAGGCGGCCGTCTTCGACGGTGGCGACGCCGCGTTCGTTGTAGTTGGGCGACTGCCGTACGGAGGAGATCAGTTCGCGGGGTATGCGCAGGTCGACGAAGACTCCGGAGCGCACACGCAGTTCGTCGGCGGAGACGACGTGCGGACGGGTCACCCTCGCCGCCCAGATCGCCAGCACGGCCATCACCGAGTAGACGTCGAGGACGAGGAACACCGCGCGCAGCCCGGCCGGTGCGCCCAGACCCCGCAGCAGCACGTCCGTCCCCACGGCCTCCAGGGCCATCACGAAGACGAGTGCCATGAGCGTCGAGGCCTGCTCCCGCGAGTACGTCACGGCGGTGGCGCCCGGGGGAACGCCGTTGCGGCGTCCCGTCGCCCACAGCGCCAGCCCGGCCATGCCCTTCAACTCGAAGGCAACGATCCTCCGCAGCTGCACCGGGACCAGCTGGTGCCAGGTCCGCCGCAGTGCCGTACGCCTGTCCGCGCCGCCCTGGGCCTCCGCCCTGTAGAGCCGGTACGCGGTCACGCCCTCCAGCAGGACCACGGCGAGGACCGCCGACTCGGCCAGGACGAGCAGCGGTTCGGGCAGCGAGACACCGGAGACGATCAGGACGAACAGCAGCAACTCCGCCGGGAGCACGGCCAGAAGCGCCGTGCGGGCCGCCTTGAGCATCATGTTCTCTCCTTCAGTCTGTTCACGACCTGCCGCAACACCTCGACCTGTGCGGGGGACATCTCCTCCGCCAGGCCCTCCAGCCAGGGCCCTTCGTTCGTGCTCCCGGGCGGGCCCTCGGCTCCCTGCCGTGCGGGGCCGGAGGCCGGTGGGCCCGGCTGAGCGTCGGGGTCCGCGTGGAGGTTCTCGACCATCGCGGATGCCATCGCGTCGGGGATGTGGGCGGCCAGGTCCTCCACCAGCGGTGCGACGCGCGGATCGTCCGGCGCCGCGTCGGCGAGCCCGTCCAGCCGTTCGTAGAGGGCGTGCGCCCGTGCGACCGCGTCGGGTTCGGTGAGCGGTCGCAGCAGGTCGAGCAGCCGGGCCTGCTCGTCGGGGCCTGCCATGCTGCCGACGAGCGTGAGCATCTCGCGGTCGAACTCGGCGAACTTCGAGCCGCCGGCGGGCAGATCACGCAGAACCGCCGCCATCTCGGGCGACACCGTCGAGTCGGGGTGCAGCTCCGCCTCGTCCAGGAGCGTGGCCAGCCGCCTCCGCCGGACCGCGATGGTCTCCTGCTGCCGGGCGAGGTCGGAGTCCAGCTCGAGGAGCACCTCGCGCAGCTCACGTCCCCGGTCGTCGGCCAGCACGTCGCGGATCTCGCCCAGGGAGAGGCCCAGTTCCGCGAGCCGGCGGACGCGGGCGAGGGAGACCGCGTCGCGGAGCCGGTAGTCGCGGTATCCGTTGGAGCGCCTTACGGGCTCGGGCAGGAGGCCCTGGTGGTGGTAGTGCCGGACGGTCCGGGTGGACACCCCGACCAGTGCGGCGAGCTCGCCGATTCGCATGCCTTGATTGAAGACCTTGACGCTACGACAAGGTCAACACGGTGCGGGCAGACGGCTTCGGTGCACCCGGACGGGGCGCCGCGGACCGGTCGTCTGCATCAGGCAGCGCGCGGTGTCGCACGCTGTCGCCCACGGGCGCAACGCCCCCGGCCGCGAGCCCTCTCGGCTACTGGCCCACCCGTCCGTCGACGCACTCGCGCAGGAGATCGGCGTGACCGTTGTGGCGGGCGTACTCCTCGATCATGTGCACCAGGACCTCGCGCAACGTGAGCTCTTCGCCCTCGTGGACGACGGAGACCTCCAGGCTCGGAGCTTCGGTCACGAACCGCTCGGCGAAGGCGACTTCGCGGCGCCAGGCCTCCCACGCCTCCGCGACGCACTCGGCGTCGCCCGTCGCACCGTTGAAGTCCGCGTCGCGGTCCTCCTCGGAGCGGTACAGCCTCGGGAGGTCCTGACCGCCGAGGATCCGGCGGAACCAGCTGTGCTCCACTCCCGCCATGTGCCGCACCAGGCCGAGCAGCGACATGTTGGACGGCGGCACCGACCGGCGGGCCAGCCCCTCCGCGTCGAGCCCCGAGCACTTCATCTCCAGCGTCAGCCTCTGGTCCTTCAAGTAACCGACGAGCGTTGCCAGTTCGCCCTTGAAGCCCCCGTCGGAGCGTGGATCGTCCTCGGGGCGGGTGAACATGTCCCACCACCCGAATCGGCGCTCGTTCTCTCCCGCTGCTGACTCCGCGACATCGGCCATGCCGGTGAGCATCGACGCTCCGCGCGGGATCCGCCACAGGGTTTTCGTGCCGGTGGCCCGCCAGCTGATTTCGCGGCCGGCAGAACGCTCGCGCCGTGCCGACCGGGCGCAACGCTCCTAGTCTGAAGAAGTGACGAGCCACTCGCCGGAACAAGCCCGCGTCATCCCGCTCCGCCCGGCCACCGGGGCGCCGCCCCAGGTGCCGAAGGAGCCGCTGTGGCGGCACCTTGTCGGGGGCGTCCTGCGCAAGGAGCGGCTCGCTCAGCGGCGCACTCTCAAGGACGTGGCAGAGGCGGCCCGTATCTCGATGCCCTACCTCTCCGAGCTGGAGCGCGGCCGCAAGGAGGCCTCCTCCGAGGTTCTCGCCGCCGCCGCACAGGCTCTCGGCCTGGGCCTGGCCGACCTCCTCGGCCTGGCCGGTGCCGAGCTCGCCCGCTTCGGGCGGCCGGGTGCCTCCAGGCCCCGTACGGCTGCGCCCGCCCCTGCCGTCGCCGACGGCTGCGACGACGGCAAGGTGACGTCCGTTTCGGAGCTGAGCACCCGGCGTACCGGGGTGCGGAACGGGCCGCCGCAGGCTCAGGTCCGTCTGGCCGCCTGAGGGCCCCACCGGTCGGCGGCCTTCGGGGCCCGCCCCTCAGGCGGGCTGCATCCTCCGGTTGAGCACCTCGTCCGCGAGCCCGTACGCGACCGCCTCGTGCGCGGTGAAGACCTTGTCGCGGTCCATGTCAGCGCGGAGGGTCGCCAGCTCCTGGTGCGTATGCCGGGCCAGCACCTCTTCGACCTCCGAGCGGATCCGGATCATCTCCTTGGCCTGGAGGCTGAGGTCCGACACCGTCCCCTGCCGGCCGGGACTCGCCGGCTGCCCCAGCAGCACCCGGGCGTGCTCGAGGACGAACCTGCGCCCCGGATCGCCCCCGGCCAGCAGCACGGCGGCGGTCGACGCGGCCTGCCCGACGCAGAAGGTCGAGATGGGGGCGCCGACGAAGGTCATCGTGTCGTAGATCGCAGTCAGCGAAGTGTAGGAGCCGCCGGGGGAGTTGATGTAGATCGCGATCTCCCGATCCGGTGCCGAGGACTCCAGGTGGAGCAGCTGCGCGATGACGACGTTGGCCACGCCGTCGTCGATCTCGGTGCCGAGGAAGATGACGCGCTCGGAGAGCAGGCTGCTGTAGATGTCGTACGCCCGCTCCCCTTGCGGGGTGCGCTCGACGACGGTCGGGATCGTGTACTGGCTCATCACAGACCCACCTTCCGCTTCGAGGCGGCCGGACGTACGTGGTCGAGGGAGCTGACGACGTGGTCGACCATGCCGTACTCCACCGCCTGCTCCGCCGTGAACCACCGGTCCCGGTCGCCGTCGCGGGAGATCGTCTCCTCGGTCTGGCCCGTGTGCGCCGCGGTGATCCGTTCGATGGACTTCTTCATGAACTCGAGGTTCTCGGCCTGGATCTCGATGTCGGCCGTGGGACCGCCGATGCCCGCCGACGGCTGGTGCATCATGATCCGCGAGTTCGGCAGTGCGTACCGCTTCCCCGGAGTGCCGACAGTGAGAAGGAACTGGCCCATGCTCGCGGCGAAGCCCATGGCCAGGGTGGAGACGTCGTTCGGGATCAGCTGCATCGTGTCGTAGATGGCGAGGCCTGAAGTCACCGAGCCGCCCGGGCTGTTGATGCAGAAGCTGATGTCCGTCCGCGGGTCCTCCGCCGACAGCAGGAGCATCTGCGCGCACACCCGGTTCGCGGAGGTCTCGTCCACCTGGGTGCCGAGGAACACGATGCGCTGCCCGAGGAGTTGGGAGGCCAGGTGGTCGTCGAACCGGCTCGGCGGGGTGTCTCCCTCTGCTGCTCTCGGGGCCAGGGGGTGGTGAGGGGTGACGAGTAGCGACATCGCTTCTCCTTCTCGTACCGCGACGCGATTCGCCGCGCTCACTCCACTCTTGACCCGCGGCGGCCGCCGATACGGCGATCTCGCCCCTCAGCAGATTCGCTGACGGCAGAGCGCCCGGCGGACCCGCCTGCCCCACCGTGGACCGCCGCTATCTCGCCGTGGAGCGCCGCAGCCGTGCGCGGACGGCGCGCTGCGTGACGGGGCCGAGGTCTTCGAGTACGCCGATGAGACCCACGAGCTGTTCGAGTGACGCCAGGGCGTGCTCGGCGCCCCCCGGATCCACGCCCTCGAACAGCTCCAGGCCGATGAAGGAGGCGGAGACCGCCTTGGCCAGCCCCGCGACGTCCACGAACTCGGTGAGCGGCGTACCCGCGAGGACGCGGCCGAGGACCTGCTCGATCTCGTCTGTCCACAGGGCCAGTCCGGCAGCGGTCGCGGGAGCGAGGCGTGGTTGCGTCTGCGCGCCGGCCAGCAGCTGGCCGAGCACGCCGACGTGGCCGCCTTCCCGCTCTGTGGCGTGCAGTTCGCGGGCCAGCTCCAGGAGTTCGCCGAGGCTGCGTACCTGCTGAAGGCGTTCGCGGTGGACGGCGATCCGCTCCTCCGCGCCGTGACGGCATGCGGCGGCCAGCAGCTCGTCCACGCTGCCGAAGTGATAGAAGACCAGCGCCTGGTTCACCCCCGCGGCAGCGGCGATCGTACGGGCCGAGGCATGGGCGATGCCCTGCTCGGTGAGGGTCGTGAGCGCGCCCGCCAGCAACTTGGAGCGGGTGTCCTTGCTCATGCGCGTGCCTCTTCGCGCACAGGACGCAGGTCCGTTCGCGAACCGCAGGCGGAGGCGTCGGCGTAGTCGGCGGTGAAGGAGCCGTCGTAGCCGAAGAGTCGACCGAAGCGCCGGTTGGACACGGAGACCTGGATGCGGAATCGTCCCGCCTCCTCGTCGTAGGACTCCCTGACGACGGTGTCGCCACCGATCAGGTCCGGCACGCGGACGTCCAACGGGCCTTCCCGGAAGCGGTGTTCGCCGGACCGGATGACGATGGCGCCGGTCGTGTCCGCCTCGAAGTGCAGGTCGGTGGCGAGGTGTTGGTGTGTGCCGAGGTAGTCGACGATGCACCCGCGTTCCGGGCTGAAGACCATCGTCGCGTCGAACCGCCGCGTACGGCCGGGGAAGGCGAACGTCCTGACGAACGTGACCGTCTCGCGGCCGTAGGAGTCCGTGTAGGGGAAGTTCTCGATGGTGAAGGGGATGTCGCTGCCGCTCTTCGGCACGAGGATGTTGCGGACGCCTCCCAGCGCGAGAAACGGCCGCACCAGGGGACCCCCGTGCCAGACGCGGTCCATCACTCCACGGCCGGCACATGCCTCACCGGTGTCGAGCCCGACGGAGAAGCGGCGCTGGATGCGCGGATGGAGCCGGTCGAAGTCGGAACCCAGGGCACGTTGGAAGATCGAACTCATGGCTGCTCCAGGGAGTCGAGTACGGCAGGGGGCGCGACAGCAGTACGGGCTGGTGGGCGCCGCAGGCAACGCCGGGCCGACGGAGTGCCGGGCAGAGGCGGCAACAGCGCCGCGGCGGTCACCGCAAGAGCGGCGGCGAACGGTCCGGCGAGCGCGGCCAGGCCGACGGCGACGATGCGTGCCGCTACCTCCAACAGGCCGTGCCGGAGCGACCGTTCGGGGGTGACGCCGCGCTCGCACCACAGTCGCAGCCGGTCGAAGGACCAGGCGGTGGCCCATCCCGTGAGCGGGCGGAGGACGACGCGGTCGACGATCCGTCCGGGCAGCCCCCAACTCGGCTCGTAGTCATAGCCCGTGAGGAAGCGGATGCCCTCACCGTCCGGAACGTAGCGCCAGTAGCCGCGTCCCTCGGCGATGAACGAGAGCGGGTGCCGGGAGGCGAAGCGGAGAGCTGAGGTGCGCGTCCCGTCGGGACGTTGCTTCTTTCCCGCGCTGGTGCCCGTGCCCGTCACGAGCAGCCCCGGCAGGAGGCGGACCGCGTACCGGAAGCGTTGCGGCTCACCTTCCGCGCGGGCGAGGTAGTCGATGTGGGTGAAGCGCAGATCCCAGCGCCGGTGCAGCGCTGGAGCCTGCGTTCGCTCCCAGAGCTCGTCCATGTCGGCCTGTATCAGCGCCTCGATGTACAGCCCCATGTGCCCGGCCCTCCTGTTGTTTGAGCGGACGCTCAAAACGAACGGTAGCACTTTTGAGCGACCGCTCAAGAGGTGGGGCGAATCGGTGCGTACGGTCGGACCCTGCTGGCCTACCTCGCCGTTGACTTGGAGGAGTCTCGCCTCTGCCGGTCCCGCCTTCGCAGTAGCTGAGGTCTGTGAACGCCTCGCTTCGTGCACTCCCGGGGAGTTGCGGCGCGGCTCCTCGGTCCCACGGTACGGCTAACTGCAGGTCACCCCAGCCCTTGTTACTACCGCCCCACGAAGAGGTCAGCCTTGGCCCTCTTTCCGGGTCAACTTCCGATTCTTGGGGCCTGGTTTGGCGCCCGCCCTGTCCGAATCCTCTTGTTCCGGCGGCTGGGGAGCCCCTGAGCCCTCTTCGCTCGCACCGCTCAGGATCGCGCGACCTTGCTTGTCGACAGTGCGAGTGACGGTCTCCTGCAAAACTCCGAACGCGGCTGCCCATGCGATGATTTGGGGCCCCGAGTCCAGACGCGTCAATCCTGGAAAGAACTCACCGCTTATGAGAAGAATGCCGAGAAGGGCAGTCAGTGCGCCTACAGGAAGTCGTAGGAGTAGCAGCAGCACGGAGACGTGGTAGGGCCCAGAAGTTCCCTGCATCCTGCGCAAGGAAACGGCACCAGCCAATGCGGCAGCGAACATGCCAGTGAACTCCACCAGGAAGATATCGCTTCCCTCGGCATTGAATCCAATGGGGCAGTGTCGCAGATTGACGATATTTTCGTCGGGGAAGCAGAATATTCTTGCGACTTCACGGTCCAGGCTTGCCCAGATAGCGAAGGCTATGGCGATGAGGAACATGATCACGATCGAGCAGATCAATATCTGAGTAAAACTGTGAACCCTGGCTCTCTGCTCGTCCTCGACCTCATTTGCCGCGTGAAGAGTGGCTGCTGCAATATCCTTCGTTTCCTTGGGGATCGAACGGCCTTTTTTATTGGCTCGTTCCCAGTCGCTTCTGAGGCGTATAAGTCCGTCATCCTTGTTCCCTAGTTGTGACTCCGCGTGTGCGAGAATTCGGGGGACTTGACTCTTCAGCTCTTCGCGGTGAAGTAGCCTCAGGACCTCTACTTCTGCCTCGTGAACGTTTGCCAGCGCCGCCACGGCGTCTGCCTTCGTGAGGCGCCGCCACATCTTTGACCACGGTCGCTTGTTCCGGGATACGACCTCTCGTGCCGCTGCAAGCTGTTGGGAGGCCTTCTCGATAACTCGTCTCTCTGCCTCTGAGGAATTAGGTTCCTTGAGCCTGTTGATCTGGGATTGAACGTCGGCAACGTGTGCTCCAACTCTTGCACACCAGGCTGATCGGCTCAGTCCCTCAACGTCACCATCTCTTGCACGCGAGGAATCGTGGTCAACCGCGGGGGTCCTTCTCGCTGGATGGCCTCTTGTGCGGAAAAATCGACGGCTTCGACTCGCAACCTCTTCACGGCGAAGCTGTCTCAATACCTCGACCTCTGCTTCGTGGACAGCAGCCTGGGCTGCGAGAGCGTCAGCTTTGCTGAGGCGTTGCCACCATCTTGGCCACGGGCGTCTATTCGGAGCAACAATCTTTTCCGCTGCTTCGAGTCGCTGGTTCGCTTCCTCCATGGCTTGTGTGTCTGTATTGGAAGAGTTGGTGCTCACGCTGTCTATTTGGGAATGGACCTCAGCTATGCGCGCTCTGATTCCCGCACACCACGCTGCGCGGTCCAGACGCTCGTAGTCTCCGACTCGTTTGTCAGGGTCTTCACGAGTCATAGGCGGAGTCTCCTCCACAGTCCACGGTCAACGGTCAGAATCTAGGCCAGTAGACCCCAGTGTGCGTATGTCCGCAAACGCTACCTTCAGCGTCGCCTTTCGCCATCCCGTCTCTGAGGTGCTACGGGCTGTGCGGGCGGCGTCCATTGTGAGTCGGGGGGTGACTCAGTGCAATGCGAGAACTCGCGAATTGGTGACGGAGTGGCAAGCAATCAAGCCGACGCCGAACCATGGAGGAAGGAACACTCAATATTCCTAAGACGACTTGGCCGGCTGCCAGGTGAACTCGCGGTCCTTCGTCGTCATTTCGCGAGGTGACTGCGGCGTTCCCCTGCCCTGTAGCGGACGCCGCGCCGGTGCGGCCTGCCCTCAGGGCCGCCCGTACGAAGTCCCCGTAGCCGAAGCCGCCTTGACCGGTGGGGGGGGATCCCCCACCGGTCCGCCCGCTGCGACTCGTCGGGTGCACGGAAGTACGCCTGAGGCCGGCCGCGACGCCGATGGACTCCGCAGCCCGAGGAGCAGCGAGTTGCCTGTACGCGAAGTACCCCAGACGAATTACGAGTTGACGCGACCCGGTGCGTCCTCATGCGTGGTCACGTCGGCACCGCCGCCCCGCTCACAGGGCGCTCTCGGATCGCTCGCCCCCGGGCTACGGGCAGCGGATCCCCGTGCCGCCGAGGCCGCAGTAGCCGCCCGGGTTCTTGTCGAGGTACTGCTGGTGGCGTGCCTCCCCCGGATAGAAGGGGAAGGCCTCGGCGGAGACGATCTCGGTGGTCACGGCACCGAACCCCGCGTCGGTGAGGGCCCGTTGGTAGGCATCGCGAGTCTCCTCCGCCGCGGCTTTCTGTGCGGAGGAGTGGTGGAAGACCATCGAGCGGCAGTACGTGCCGACGTCGTTGCCCTGGCGGAAGCCCTGAGTGGGGTCGTGGGACTCCCAGAAGAGCTTCAGCAGTGTGCCGTACGTGACCTTCGACGGGTCGAAGACGGCGCGTACGGTCTCGGCGTGGCCGGTCCGCCCGCTCGCCACCTCTTCGGAGATGGGGTGCGCGGTGGTGCCGCCCTGGAAGCCGACGAGGGTGGTCCACACGCCGGGCGTACGCCAGAACCGGCGCTCCGCTCCCCAGAAGCAGCCGAGTGCGAAGTCGGCCGTCTCAAAGCCCTCCGGATAAGGGCCGAGCAGGCGGGTGCCGAGCACGGTGTGCGTCTCCGGGACGGAGAACATCGGCTCCGGGCGTCCCGGCAGGGCTTCTCCGGGGGCGGGGAGGCGGTCGGTCAGGGCGTTCAGCATGGCTCTCCGTCGTCGGGTCGCTTCGGGCAGGCCTTCGGGCGACGTGCTGCGTACTGCATACCCGCCGGGCCCCCGATTCCGCCCCCGGAAACCGGCTGAGGGGGCGGCCGGAGGCAGCCCGCACAGGACAGATCAGGGTGGTCACCCTCGGTAACTGTTCCGATTTGCCGGAAATGCTCCTGCGTAGCAGCATGAAGTTGCGATGGGAGGTGGGGCGGTGGGAGGTCGCGAGAAACAGGCTCATCTCAGCGAGACTGCCGCTCAGGTGCTCGGGGAGCTGCTGGACCGGTCTCACGAGGTCGCTCCGACGGACATTCCGCGAGTCGTGGACGAGCTGTCCCGGGAGATGGGGCTCGGGCATGTCGGGATCTTCGTGATCGACGAGACCCAGACGTGCCTCATCCCGCTGATCATGCCGCCCCGCGGCGGACACGGGGGCATCTCCGTCGACGAGACCCTCGCGGGCCTGTGCTATCGGACGACGTCTCTGCGCATGTCGGGACACGACGACGGAGCTCTGGAGCTGTGGCTCCCCCTGCTGAACGGGGTCGAGCGGATCGGCGTGCTCCATGTGCGTACAACCACCCTGGACGGCCAGACCCTGCACTTCTGCAGGCTGCTGGCATCGCTGGTGACCCTGCTCGTGCTCACCAAGGGAGCGCACAGCGACGACTACAAGCGGGTTCAGCGCAGCGAGCCGTTCTCACTGCCCTCGGAGATGGTCTGGGCGTTCCTGCCGCCCCGCACGCTCGGCACGGACCGTGTGGTCTCCACCGCAGTCCTCGAACCGGCCGACGAGTTGGGCGGGGACGCCTTCGACCACTCCCTGATAGGCGAGGGCCTGCACACGACGGTCATCGACGCGATGGGTCACGACCTGGCGGCCGGGCTGACCTCGTCGGTCACGATGGCGGGATGCCGCAACGCACGGCGCAACGGAGCCGGTCTCGAGGAGCTGGTCTCAGGCATCGACAGGAGCATCCACGAGGTGTTTCCCGACCGCTTCTGCACCGGAGTCTTCGGCAACCTCAACCTGGAGAGCGGAGTGTGGAGCTGGATCAACTGCGGCCATCCCACACCACTGCTGATCCGCAACGAACGGCTTGTGCCCGACACCCTGGACCGACCGCCCGAACTGCCTCTCGGGCTCGGCTATCTCGACGAGGGGCGCAGGGTCGTCCAGAAGGCTCAACTCCGGCCCGGGGACCGGGTGCTCCTCTACAGCGACGGCATCGTCGAAGCGCTCTCCAAGACCGGTGAGCGCTTCGGGCTGGAGAACTTCATCGACTTCCTGGTCCGGGCCACCGCGGCCGGCGTCACCACCTACGAGGTGCTGCGCATCCTCATGCAGTCGATCATCCGCCACCACGGCGGCCACCTGCAGGACGACGCGACGATCCTGCTCTTCGAGTGGCGCGACCCGGACGCCCCGCCGAGCCCCGACCAGAACCACGAGTACCGGCGCGGCGCGCCCGATCACTCACATCAGGCTGCCCCGACGGGCATCGTGAGCCGTTGATCGAAAGCCGAGCGGGGCCGGCGACCGTACGGTTGCCGGCCCCGCTCGGAGTGTGGCCGCGGACGGTCCGGCCCGGACCGTCCGCGAAGCTCGTTCGCCTACTCCTAGAGGACCGCCTCGGCGTGCCAACGGGTCCCCAACTCGCTCACCAACTCCTGCGCGTCGACTGCCGGTGCCAGCAATGCGAGGAGCCCCCGCCTGCCTTCGACGGGCGCTTCCGGTGCGGTGAAACCGCGCTCGCCGAGCAGCGCGGCCTCCAAACCGTCCGCAGCCGCGAAGGCGGTACGCAGCGCTGCGACTTCCTCCTGGCCCTCGGCGCCCTCTCCGGAACTCCCTGAGACGGTCGTCGTCTGGGTGGATGCGAGCCCGAGCGCGTGAAGTGCCCCTGCTGGATCGGTGGATCCGGCGAGCGCGGCGCCGACGACGGACAGCGCGTCCGGCCGTACATCGAGCAACGCCGCCAGCCGGCAGGCGACTTCGCACCCGAGCACGGTCGCCTCCACAGCCCTCGCGTCGTTGCGGAGCCTGGCCACGGAGGCGGTGGCGGCAAGAAGCGGGTGCACGCCTGAACGCGCCAGCCCCGCAGCCGATTCGAGGACGTCCGCACGGACATCCCCTTCCGGGTAGGCCGAGCGCACCGCAGCCAGGTGCCCGTCCTCCCCGGCAGACGACGCGGCAGGGAGGTCGGAGACCGCGGAACGGAGCCCGTCCGGTATCGAGGAGCCTCCGGACAACGAGAACTGAACCAGCGAAGCGCTTACGTCCGTCATCAGTCTTCCTCCCCGACGCAGGCGTTCATGAGCGTGGTCAAGTAGTCGGGTCCTTCACCTGAGACGGCCTTCACGACGGAGTCCGTCCTGCCGGGCAGCACCGGCTCGATGAGCCTGGAGACCTTGGAGTACAGGTCGGCTTCGGTCAGCGGCATCTCCTGGCTGCCCCGGGCCGTCCGCACGTGGTGGCGCAACGTGGCGCCGTCCTTCATGGTGACCACGACCTCGGCCTCCGCCCGGGCGCGCTCCGGCGCGGCGAGCAGTCGCACCTTGCTGCGCACCTGCTTCATCGCCTCCGACCTCACGAAGTCGTCCTCGTACGCGGAGAGATCGACGAGACCGAGCAGCAGCCCGGCCGCGACGCCGTGCACGGTGGAGAACCGTGCCTGCAACCCGTCGAGCGGATTCGGGTTGCCGGTGAGTTCGGGGACGAGCGGGTGGCAGTGAACCGCGACCCCCTCAACCGCCTCGACACCGCCGGCGGCCTTGATCGGTTCGGCGAGGTGTTCCCCCGCCTCGATCACCGGGTGCGTGACGATCCCGCACGGGTAGGGCTTGAAGGTGTTGTAGCGGAGCTCGAAGCGGTCGCCGAACTCACCGAGGAACTGCCGCTCGTCGTATTCCCTGGTGAGCGTTTCGACGAAGCCCTCCAGCGCCCTGTCCGGCCCAGGTGCTCCGGCGGCGGCCGACCGGGCGGCCAGTACGCCGTTGGCCGCGGCCTTGCCCGGGTGGAACGGCTTCGTCATGGTGCCGAAGCCCTCCCGCATGCCGAGACCGCGGCTGATCCCCCACGACAGTGCAGACGCCAGGCGCTCCCCGCGGAGGCCGAGCAGCAGCGCCGAGGTCGCTGCTGCACCGAACGCCCCGCAGGTGCCGGTGATGTGCCATCCGAGGTCGTAGTGCGACGGCGACACCGCCACGCCCAGGCGGAGTTGGAGCTCACAGCCCCAGGCGTAGGCGTTCAGGACGTCCGTGGCCGGCAAGGCGCCGACCTCGGGTTCGAGTGCGGCCAGTGCGCCGAGGCAGGCTGCTCCCGGGTGGATGACGGTGGCCAGGTGCGTGTCGTCGAAGTCGTCGAGATGGGCGGCGATCCCCGTGGCGAGGGCGGCGTCGACCGGAGCGACCTTCGTACGTCGTCCAGGTACCCGTGCGACTCCACGGGAGTGGGATACGACGGCGTCCACGGCCTCGTGGCGGCTCGCACCGACCGCTGTGCCCGCCACGTTGAGCAACGTGCGTCGCGCCATGGCGAACACGTCGTCGGGCAAAGGCTGTTCGACGGCCTCGGTGATCACGTCGGCGATTGTGCTGCTGGCCAATCCGGTTCCTCTTTTCACTGCTCGTCCATGTCGTACAGGGTGTGTTTCCGTCACAGTCCCACCATCGGTGCGAGCGTCAGGACGCCGGTCACGAGGATGGCCACGCCGAGCACGTCGAAGACGATTCCCGAACGCACCATGCGCGTGATGGGGATGAGCCCCGAGCCGTAGACGATCGCGTTGGGCGGGGTGCTGACAGGAAGCATGAATCCGTAGCCGGACGCCGCGGTGGCGACCAGGCCGGGTATGAGCGGGTCGACGCCGAGTGACTGCGCCATGGGCAGCACGATCGGCAGCACGATGCCGACGCTCGCGGTGTTGCTGGTCGTCTCTGAGATCACCAGAGCCGTGACCGCCGCCAGGATCGTCACGCTCGTCAGCGAGGAGACGCCGATCAGTTCCGACAGACCGTCGCCGAGCGTCTGCGCCAGGCCCGTCTCGGAGCTGAGGGTGCCCAGCACGATGCCGGCGCCGAAGAGGAGGATCGTGCCCCAGTCGATCTTCGCCGCGTCCGACCACTCCAGAGTCGCCTTGCTCTTCGCGCCCGGCACCGGAAGCAGGAACAGAAGCGTGGCCGCGAGGATCGCCGCAACGCCCTCGGTGACGTGCTCCAGCACCCATTCGACCAGCGGGTGGTGTTCGCCGAGCACGGCCTGAAGCACGCCGGGCCCGGCCCACAGCAGCACCGCGACCGCGAAGGCGATGAGGGTGTTCCGTTCGCCGGGGCTGAACGCGCCGAGCTTCGAGCGTTCCTCCGCGACGTACTGCTCGGCGCCTTCGAGCTCGCTGACCTCCGGACGGTTCAGCATCAGCAGGACCACGCTCAGCACGGCGAACATGACGATCACGATCGGCGCGAACAGCAGGACCCAGTCGAGGAAGCCGACCGTCTCGCCGGTCTGCTTCTCGATGAGCTGGCGTCCGATGAGCTGGTGCGGTGCGCCGACCGGCGTGAACAGCCCGCCGATGCTCGCTCCGTACGCGACGGCAAGGAGCAGCGCGACCGAGGTGCGGGAGCGGCGCAGATCGCGGCCGGTGCCGGCGGTGCTGATCGAGCTGACCGAGGCGATCACGCCGAGCGCGATCGGGAACAGCATGGCCACCGTGGCCGTGTTGGATATGAACGCGGAGATCGTGGCGGCGAGGCCGCCGAACGCGATGACTGTCCGCGCGGGCGAGCGGACCACGCCGCGGACGGCCAGCATGCGCAGCGCGATACGCCGGTCCAGGCCGTGCACGGTCATCGCGCGGGCGATCACGAAGCCGCCGAGGAACGTGAAGATGGTGTCGTTGGCGAACGCACCGAAGACCGTGTCCTCGTTGCCGACACCGAGCAGCACGCACAGCGAGACTGCGAGCAGGGCGGTGACCGCGAGGGGGACCGCTTCAGAGATCCACCAGATCATCACCAGCGCGAAGATCGCGGCGAGCGGGCGCTGGGCGCCCGGCAGTCCGTCGGCGAACAGCAGCACAGCGGCGAACGCGAGGGGGCCGAGGAACATCCCCACGCGGCCGCGGAGCTGATCGAAGCGCTCCTGCGGTACGTGCGGCGTCTCCGGCTTCGTTGCCGTCGTCGTCTCCACCCGGCCTCCCGTTCGAAATCTGAGTGACCACATTGCGGAACAGTGGCCTGTATCGTGGGCACGATAGGGTCGACCAGTGATCGGGCGCAAGACTCGGTCGCCGATCGATCGAGGGTGAGTGCGAGGCGCGTGGGGGACGGCGTGGGGGACAAGGTGAACGGACAGCACGGTGCTGCGGGCGTGCAGTCCATCGACAGGGCCATGTCGTTGCTGTCGGTCTTCTCCACCGCGCGCCCGGTGGTCGGAGTGTCCGAACTGGCCCGCGCCACAGGGCTGGCGCGTGGCACGGCGCACCGTCTGGTGACCGCGCTCGTCTCGCACGGTGTGCTGAGCCAGGTGCCCGATACGAGCAGCTACTGCCTCGGCCCCCGCCTGCTGGGGCTGGCCGAGGTCGCCCGTCAGCAGATCTCGCTGGAAGCTCAGGCGGGTCCCGTCATGGCGTGGCTGCGCGACCGCAGCACCGAGACGGTGGGGCTGCACATCCTCGACGACATGCCCAGCCGCCGCACCATCGCCCAGGCGGAGTCCCCGCACGCTCTGCGGCGCACCTACACCGACCTCGGTGCGGCCCGGCCTCCGTATCAGGGCGCTCCGGGGAAGCTGCTGCTCGCCTTCGCCGACGAGCGTCTGCGCCGGCGTGTGCTGGACGGTGAGCTGCCCGTCGCAGACGGGGGCGACGACCTCGACGCCACCCGGCTCGCCGCCGAACTGGCCACGATCCGTGAGGACGGATACGCGCTGTCGCTGCAGGAGCGCGTGCCCGGCGTGGTGGCCTCAGCGGTTCCCGTACGGGACCATCGCGCCGTCGTCGTGGCCGCGTTGAGCATCTCGATCCCGTCCGTCCGAGCCGGACGCGACGAGCTTCTCGGGCTGATTCCACTGGCGCGCGAAGCAGCGGACCAGCTGTCCGAACGCCTCGGGTACGTGGGCGAAACCTCCGGCGACACCGAGAGCGTCTAGCCCGCGCCGACGTCACATCGCCCAGCGCTGAGCCGGCTCACCGAGCCGTTTGACCCTGTCGCAAATCGGAGTAATGCTTGTAATTGGACCGGTTAACCACGGCAGGACTTCGAAAGGAGTGCTTGCCGGGCACCGGTCAGGTTCCCGGTGAATTCCGAGAAACGTGTGAAAGCGTTGATCGGGGCTTCCCGGGGACCCCACAACAGCAGGACTCCTTGAGACCCGGGTCGAAACGGCCCGGGTCTCAAGGAGTCCTTTGCTGCTGTTTCTGCCGATCCAGGACGGCCTGACGGCGGGACGCTCCGCACGCCGACGGGCGGCGCGCATGGATACGCGGTCCGCCCTGTTCGCGGCGATGGCGCTGCGAGGGCGGCCGGAGCTGGTCACCACGAGTGGGGACCAGCTCCGGCCCGGCCCGCATCAGCCCGCGGCCGGTGCGACCCCCACCGGGCAGGAGACGCCCGTGCCGCAGTAGCCCGCGGGGTTCCCGTGCCCAGGTTCAGATGGTGACGAGCTTCAGCCGGTGGAACGGGCAGGCGTCGCCGGGGCCGGGCGGAGCCCTCCCCGGTCCCGCTTCGGCCTCGGCCCCGCTGTGCGTGGGCGTCGAGCCGCGCGGGAGTGTGCGATCGGTCTGCACAGGGCCCCGGCAGCACGCAGTCCTACCTCGTGAGCGGCGCGGTCACCGTCCACACGTACGTCAGCTCTTCACCGACAGATCGGCGTCGGCGTCCGCTCCTTGTGTGCCACTGCGCGGCGCCCCACGTACGTGAGCCACGAAGGAGTTGAGCTCCCGCTTGACTACGGGGGCGAGCAGGTAGAGGCCGATGATGTTGAAGACGGCCAGCATGAAGAGCACTGCGTCCGCCATGCTGATGAGGGTTTCGAGGGAGAGCAGCGAGCCGGCGACGGCGAACACGCTGTAGATCACCTTGAAGAGCATCTCGCTGGCCCGGCTGCGGCCGAAGAGATAGCACCAGGCCTTGAGGCCGTAGTAGCCCCAGGTCAGCACCGTGGAGAACGCGAACAGCAGGACTGCGACGGTAAGAAGGTGCGGGAACCACGGCAGCACGGTGCCGAAGGCGTCCGAGGTGACGGAGACGCCCTCGACTTCCTTGCCCACCTTCCAGCTGGCGGGCTTGGCGATGACGATGGTGAGTGCCGTCATCGTGCAGATGACGACCGTGTCGATGAACGGTTCCAGGAGCGCGACCAGGCCCTCGCTGGCGGGGTGCTTCGTCTTCACCGCGGAATGTGCGATGGGCGCGGACCCCAGCCCTGCCTCGTTCGAGAAAGCGGCGCGCTGGAAACCGACGATAAGAGCGCCGATGACGCCACCCGCGACACCCTCCGGATTGAACGCGCCGTCGATGATCGTGCCGATAGCACCGGGCACCGCACCGGCGTTCCATCCGATGACCGCCAAGCAGGCCAGGACGTACATGATCGCCATGGCCGGTACGAGGCGACTCGTAACTGAGGCGATGGAGCGTATGCCACCGATCAACACGATGCCCACCAGAGCGGCAACCAGCACTCCGAAGAAGAGGGCGCCGCCCGAGGAACCGAGAGGACCGTCGTCGCCGCCTGTGGTGGCGGCGAGCTGGGTGTAACTCTGGTTGATCTGGAACAGGTTGCCGCCGAAGAGGCCGAAGAAGAGGATCATGATCGAGGCGAGACCGGCGAGGATGGAGCCGAAGATTTTGCCGGGATTTCCGAAGCGGTCAGCAAGCCCTTTCGGGAGGTAGTGCATGGGGCCGCCCGAGACGGTGCCGTCCTCGTGCTCCTCGCGGTACTTCACACCGAGGGTGACCTCGACGAACTTCGTGGCCATGCCGAGCAGGCCACACAAGATCATCCAGAAAGTCGCGCCCGCGCCGCCGATGCTCACAGCGACGCCTACACCGGCTATGTTGCCGAGTCCGACCGTGCCGGAGACCGCGGCGGTCAGTGCCTGGAAGTGGTTGACCTCGCCGGGGGAACCCGACTCGTCGTGCTTCCCGCGTACGACGTCGATCGCGAGCTTGAACTTGCGGAACTGGACGACGCCGAACCATGTGGTGAAGACCAGGCCGGCGACCACGAGCCAGGCAACGATGAGAGGCAGCTCCGTGCCGCCGACGGGAACAGCATAGAAAACGACTTCGGTCAGCCAGGTGGCGACGGGGTCGAAGAGGGAATTTACGGCTTTGTCGATGCTGTTCGTCACAGATTCGAGTGACATGGGTGTCCTAACAGGAGCGGAACTGTCCGAAGTGCGCCTGGACGAGCAGGCTGCCTCGCCGCGCGTAAAGCAGCGACGTTCAACGGGCTCTCCAGAAGAGAACTCTGGAAGAGCGGGTGAAAGTCGAGCTGTCAGTTCCTATCACGCATGTCAGATGCTGGACATTGCGGAGGTCACATATCTGAGGATGGCCGCGATGGGCAGCCTTGCCACCACCCTCAGTAGCTGTACGAGGGGAGAACGACTTCCGTCATGTCAGTTGGTACAGATCAGCCAAGAGGCCCGGAGTCGTCGGCCTCAGCTCTCCGTCTTGGTCACCCCCACCGGGCAGGAGACGCCCGTGCCGCCGATGCCGCAGTAGCCCGCGGGGTTCTTGTCCAGGTACTGCTGGTGGTAGCCCTCGGCCGGGTAGAAGGGGCGGTCCTCCGCCGGAAGGATCTCCGTCGTGATGGCGGCATGTCCGGCCGAGGTGAGGACCTTCTGGTACGCGTCCCGTGAGGCCTCCGCCTCAGACTGCTGCGCGGTGCCCTGCGGCCTCCCCGACAACGTGTGGGGGTGGGTGTAGATCGCCGAACGGTACTGCGTACCCCTGTCGTTGCCCTGGCGGAAGCCCTGTGTGGGGTCGTGGGACTCCCAGAAGAGCTTGAGCAGCGTGCCGTACGAGATCTTCGACGGGTCGAAGACCACACGTACCGCCTCGGTGTGCCCGGTCATGCCCGAACAGACCTCTTCGTACGAAGGGTTCGGGGTCTGACCGCCCTGGTATCCGACGAGGGTCGTCCAGACGCCGTCGGCACGCCAGAAGATCCGCTCCGCTCCCCAGAAGCAGCCCATGCCGAAGTCGGCGACTTCGAGGCCCTCCGGGTAGGGACCGAGCAGCGGATTGCCGAGGACCGTGTGGCGCTCCGGCACCGAGAACTCCCGCTCGGGGCGGCCCGGAAGGGCCTCCTCCGCGGTCGGGAGGTGATTCTTGTGGCTGCCGAACAACATGGCGGAACTCCCGTCCTACGTACGCGTGTGTCCTTCTCAGTCGCCGGAGCCGGGGCGTTCTCCGTCCTTGGACGCCGACGAGGTGGCCGAGGCCTTCGAGGAGGAGGTGGCCGTGGCGGCGCCGGTCTGCGCGCTGCCGCCCGAATCCGGCTCACTCTCCTCGAAGTCGACCTTGTTCATGTGCCGGTGCATCGACTTCATCAGCATCCACACCGCGATGCCCATCGCGGCGAAGACGATGAAGCCGAGGACGCCCGGAGTCACCTTGTTCTCGTCCAGGTCCTTCGCGAAGGGGAGGAGCTGGACCACGGTGGTCTGCGTCGGACTGGTCAGGGTCATGTCTTCAATTGTCGCGGATGCCCGCGAAGAGGTCGTCCTCGGGTAGCGAGGTGTCCACCAGCGACTTCGCCAGCTCGTACTCCTCCGTCGGCCAGACCTCCCGCTGGAACTCCAGCGGGACCCGGAACCAGCCCCCGTCGGGATCGATCTGTGTGGCGTGCGCGATCAACGCCTTGTCGCGGATCTCGAAGAAGTCCCCGCAGGGCACGTAGGTGGTGAGGGTGCGCTCGCGGCCCATCGACTTCCACCGCTCGAGCCACTCGCCGTACGGGGAGTCCAGCCCGCGCTCGACGAGCGCGTCGTGCAGAGCCTGCGTGCGCGGACGGTTGAAGCCCTGGTTGTAGTAGATCTTCTGCGGCTGCCAGGCGGGACCTGCCTCCGGGTACTTCCCCGGGTCGCCCGCCGCCTCGAAGGCGGCCATCGAGATCTTGTGGGTCATGATGTGGTCCGGGTGCGGATAGCCGCCGTTCTCGTCGTACGTGGTGACCACGTGCGGCTTGAACTCGCGGATCAGGCGCACCAGGGCGCCCGCTGCGAAGTCGACGTCCTGCACCGCGAAACAGCCCTCCGGCAGCGGAGGCAGGGGATCGCCCTCGGGGAGCCCGGAGTCGACGAAGCCGAGCCACGCCTGCTTCACGCCGAGGATCTCCCGGGCTTCGTCCATCTCCTTCTTGCGCACCTCGTGGATGTGTTCCTCGATGTACGGGTCGCCCTGGAGCTTGGGGTTGAGGATGGAGCCGCGTTCGCCTCCGGTGCAGGTGGCGACCAGTACGTCCACCCCCTCGGACACGTACTTGGCCATCGTGGCGGCACCCTTGCTCGACTCGTCGTCGGGGTGCGCGTGCACGGCCATCAGTCGCAGCTGGTCAGTCAAGACTTGATCCTCGTCAACTCGTCACGGCGGGCGCCTCCTATAGTGACCGAATCGGCACCCCGATGTATTCCCGATTCCCACCACCCCTGACGTGACTGAAATGGACCGGCCATGGTTGACGTGCGAGCGGAAGCCGGCGGAGAGCGCGCCCCGGGTTCCACAGGCCTGCCGCAGGACCGGTACGGGCGTTCCGGCAGCGGCGAGCGCGACGCCCGGACCGACCGCAGGCTGAAGATCGTCGGTGCGGTGCTGGGCGTGCTGGGGCTGGCCGGGATCGGCTGGCTCGGCGCCTCCTACATCTCCGGCCAGGAGGTGAGCGGCGAGATGATCAAGTTCAAGGTCGTCTCCGACCGCGCCGTCGAGGTGCACCTGGAGGTCCGTAAGGACGCGGGCGCCGAGGGCGTGTGCACGCTGCGTGCCCTTGCTGCCGACGGCGGTGAGGTGGGGCGCAAGGACGTCCCGGTCGGAGGTGCCCGTGAGCAGGTGGACACGGTGGTCTCCGTACGCACGACGGCGCGCGCGACGAGCAGCGAGCTCGTCGGGTGCGAATCGCAGGGGACCGAAGGTCACTGAGCTCGCACGCAGCGTTCGTCCACCTTCCCTTTTCGGCCGGAATTGTTAGGCTCGTAGTTTCCGCCCGGCCCTGAAGGTGCAGCCTGAGGGTCAGGGCGATGTTTTGTTTCCCAGTACCGACGAGGAGCACCTGTGACCCAGACCAGCGACAACGTCACCTGGCTCACCCAGGAGGCGTACGACCAGCTCAAGGCGGAGCTGGACTACCTGTCGGGTCCTGCACGTACCGAGATCTCCAAGAAGATCGAGGCGGCTCGCGAGGAAGGTGACCTCCGCGAGAACGGCGGGTACCACGCAGCCAAGGAGGAGCAGGGCAAGCAGGAGCTGCGCGTGCGCCAGCTCCAGCAGCTGCTGGAGAACGCGAAGGTCGGCGAGGCTCCTGCGGACACCGGTGTGGTGGCCCCCGGCATGGTCGTGACGATCGCCTTCGACGGCGACGAGGACGACACGGTGAGCTTCCTGCTCGCGTCGCGTGAGTACGCGAGCTCGGAGATCGAGACGTACTCCCCGCAGTCTCCGCTGGGCAGCGGCGTGAACGGCAAGAAGGTCGGTGCGGAAGCGCAGTACGAGCTTCCCAACGGCAAGCTGGCGTCGGTCAAGATCCTGGAGGCCAAGCCTTATCAGGGCTGAGGCGCCGGACCATGAAACGGACGGAGACAAAGCAGTGGGCCCCGACTGACGGTCGGGGCCCACTGCTTTGAGATGTCGCCGTTGCCTCAGGAGTTCGCCGACTTGTACTTGCGCACCGCCAGCGTGCGGAAGAGCGCGATGATCAGGATCGACCAGATCAGCGAGGCCCAGCCCGGGTGCTGCATCGGCCACGCGTCCGGAATCGGATACCTCGGCGGGAGGTTGCCGAACAGCTCACGGCAGGCCTGCACCGTGGCGCTGAAGGGATTCCACTCGGCGATGTGCCGCAGCACCGACGGCATGTTCTGGGACGGCACGAAGGCGTTCGAGATGAACGTCAGCGGGAACAGCCAGATCAGGCCACCGGAGGTGGCCGCCTCGGGGCTGCGGACGGTCAGGCCGATCAGGGCGCCGATCCAGGTGAAGGCGTACCCCAGGAGGAGCAGCAGCCCGAACCCGGCCAGCACCTTCAGCCCGTTCTCGTGCGTGCGCCAGCCGACGAGCGCCGCGACGAGCGCCAGCACTATCAGCGTCAGGCCGGTCTGCACGAGGTCGGCGAGCGTACGGCCGGTGAGCACCG
Source organism: Streptomyces albidus (ex Kaewkla and Franco 2022) (assembly GCF_013870515.1). Classification (GTDB taxonomy): domain Bacteria; phylum Actinomycetota; class Actinomycetes; order Streptomycetales; family Streptomycetaceae; genus Streptomyces; species Streptomyces albidus. The sequence continues at coordinate 28,396 of NZ_JACBXA010000041.1, forward strand.
CGCCGCGGGCCATCGGCAGGGAACGGAAGCGGTCGATCAGACCCTTGTGCATGTCCTCCGCGATGCCTGCGCCCGCGCCCGCGGTGGCGAAGGTGACCGTCTGGGCGAAGATGCCGGCCATCAGGAACTCGCGGTAAAGGGCCGGGTCCAGGCCGGCGCCGGGGAGGTTGATGGAGCCGCCGAAGACGTAGCTGAAGAGCACCACGAACATGATGGGCTGGAAGAGCCCGAAGATGACGACCTCGGGGATGCGCAGCATCCGGATGAGGTTGCGCTTCGCCATGGTGAGCGAGTCCTTGACGGACTGGCGCAGAGCGCCGCCGGCCGGGGCGGCGGGACGGGGAGCCGTCGGTGCCGAGGTACTGGCAGTCACTTGACGGCCTCCTTCTTCTGCTTCCGGGACTTCCGCTGCTTCTTGCCGCTCGCCTCGGCCTCGGCGTCCGGTGCGGCGACGCCGTTCTCTTCCTCTTCGGCCGCGTGGCCGGTGAGGGTGATGAAGACGTCGTCGAGGGTGGGGCGGCGGAGGCCGATGTCGTCGATCTCGATGCCGCGAGAGTCCAGCTCGCGGATGACCTCGGCGAGCAGCTTCGCGCCGCCGGCGACCGGGACCGTGAGCCTGCGGGTGTGCTGTTCGACCGTGACGCCGCTCTGTGCGGAGCCCTGGACGCTGTGCTTGCCGAGGATCGCCTCGGCCGCGCCGATCTCCTCGCGCTCGTGTACGACGACCTCGATCCGCTCGCCGCCCGTCTGGGCCTTGAGCTGGTCGGACGTGCCCCGGGCGATGACCTTGCCGTGGTCGACCACGGCGATGTCGTGGGCGAGGCGGTCGGCTTCTTCCAGATACTGCGTGGTGAGAAGGAGCGTGGTGCCGCCTGCGACCAACTCTTCTATGACCTCCCACAGTTGAAGCCGGTTGCGGGGGTCGAGGCCGGTGGTCGGCTCGTCCATGAACATCACGGGCGGGCTGACGACCAGGGCGGCCGCGAGGTCGAGACGCCGGCGCATGCCGCCGGAGTAGGTCTTCGCGGTGCGGTCCGCGGCGTCGGCGAGGTTGAAGCGGTCGAGCAGCTGGGCGGCTCGCGCCTTCGCGTCGCGCGAGGAGAGCTGGTAGAGCTGGCCGACCATCTGCAGGTTCTCCCTGCCGGTCAGGTATTCGTCGATGGCGGCGAACTGGCCGGACAGGCCGATGGAGCGCCGCACTTCGTTGGGCTGCTTGAGCACGTCGAGCCCGGCTACGACCGCCTTGCCGCTGTCGGGCTGGATGAGGGTCGTGAGGACGCGTACGGCGGTGGTCTTCCCGGCGCCGTTCGGCCCGAGCAGACCCAGGACGGTGCCCTCGGGGACATCGAGGTCGACGCCGTCCAGTGCCCTTACCTCGCCGAAGGTCTTGACCAGACCCTCCGCGTAAATGGCGCCTGGCATAGGTGGGCTCCCAGGGTGTGGAGAAGTGGGTTGTGAATGGTACGCACACCGGATATGTCCGGCATATAGCGGCGACTGTTGTTCCGCGCATGCGCAGGACAGCAGTATGTGTGGACGCGATACATCGCGTCAATGGAATTCGCGACAGTCGCGAGTGCGGACGGGATCTCCCGTCGGACGTGCGGAGGTCAGCGGGTCAGGACCACCGTGTATCCGGCGGACCGCAGAAGGTCCGCGACGTCCTTGCAGTGCTCCGGGCCCTTCGTCTCCAAGTGCAGCTCCACCTCCACCTCGTCGAGCCCGAGCCGCGGATCGGTCCGTACGTGACTCACGTCCAGGACGTTAGCGTCGGCCACTGACAACTCCCTCAGCAGCGCCGCCAGGGCCCCGGGCCGGTCCGTCAGCCGCAGCCTCAGGGACAGATACCGGCCGGCCGCTGCCATGCCGTGCCGCAGCGTCCGCTGCATCACCAGTGGATCGACGTTGCCCCCCGACAGCACGGCCACCACGGGGCCTTCGAAGGACTCCGGACGGGACAGCAGCGCCGCCACCGGACTCGCCCCCGCCGGCTCCACGACCAGCTTGGCCCGCTCCAGGCAGAGCAGCAGCGCGCTGGAGAGCGCGTCTTCGGACACCGTACGTACCTCGTCGACGAGGTCGCCAACGATTTTGAACGGCACGTCCCCGGGCCGTCCCACCTTGATCCCGTCGGCCATCGTCGAGACCGAGTCCAGCGACATCGGCTTGCCCGCCGCGAGGGACGGGGGATAGGCCGCCGCGCCCTCCGCCTGCACGCCGACCAGCCGTACGTCGGGCCGCAGCTGCTTGACCGCCACCGCGATGCCCGCGAGCAGCCCGCCGCCGCCCACGCCCACCACGATCGTGCGCACCTCCGGGCACTGCTCCAGGATCTCCAGTCCGAGAGTGCCCTGTCCGGCCACCACGTCGGGGTGGTCGAAGGGGTGGATGAGGACGGCTCCGGTCTCGTCCGCGTACTGCTGGGCCGCCCGGAGCGTCTCGTCGACGACCTGGCCCTCCAGGCGCACCTCCGCCCCGTAGTCACGGGTCGCGGCGACCTTCGGCAGAGGTGCGCCCTCCGGCATGAAGACCGTGGAGGTCACGCCCAGCAGGGACGCCGCCAGCGCCACCCCCTGCGCGTGGTTGCCGGCGCTCGCGGCGACCACGCCGCGAGCCCGCTCCTCGGTGCTCAGCCCGGCGATGCGCACGTATGCGCCGCGGAGTTTGAACGAGCCGGTGCGCTGGAGGTTCTCGCACTTGAGGTGCACGGGGGAGCCGACGAGCGAGCTGAGGTGCCGGCTGCCTTCCAGTGACGTCGTACGGGCGACGCCGGAGAGCGTCTTCTGCGCGGCGCGGATGTCGTCGACGGACAGCGCAGGCACATCGGCTGGAGGGGAGACCATGGCGCCAGTCTCGCAGCTTCCCCGCGAAACGGCGGTGCAGGATACCGCCCCGGGCTGGTTCGCGCAGCGAAGGTACCGGTCGCGTCGTGGCAACGTACGCTGGTAAGTACAACGAAGTTTTTACGTGTCCTTGGAACTTCCCAAAGAAGCGAGCACCTCGGCCATGCCCACGCAACCGGACATGATGACAGAGAACAGCCCCAATCAGGCGTCTGCCGGGAGTGACCACGGCAGTCCAGTTCTTGACGCGATGCAGCACCAGGTCGCCGTCTTCGCGCGGCGTGCGGAACAGACCCGGCTCGGCGGTGTCGGCCAGGCCCGCAACTCCATGGACCGCGCCGCGTACCTGTTGCTCAACAGGCTCGACCAGATCGGCCCCATGGGCGTGAAGGCGCTCGCCTCCGGCATGGGGATCGACTCCTCGACCGTCACCCGGCAGGTCGCGCCGCTGGTCGACGCGGGTCTCGTCACCCGCACCACGCACCCCGAGGACGGCCGCGCCGTCGTCCTCAAGCTGTCCCAGCTCGGCTCGGCACGCCTCGAGCAGGTGCGCTCCTCGCGCCGCGAACTGATGGCTCTGCTCACCGAGGAGTGGAGCGAGGAGGAGCGGAACACCTTCTGCTCACTGCTGACCCGCTTCAACACGGCGATGCACGGCATCCACCCTTCAACGGCAACGGACTCGCGCGCCTCTTGATTTGATCAGCGAGCCTGCCGTCCTATGGCCATAAAGCGGGCGGGAGGCGCAGACCGTGGGAGAACGGCGGAACCGGGAAGAACACCGCCGGGCCCGGGAGTTCGAAGCGTTCGTCGCGGGCGCGGCAGGCAGGCTGCTGCATGCCGCCACCCTTCTGACGGGCGAGGTCTTCGGGGCGGCTCCTGCCGCGCAGCAGCTCCTCGTGGACGCCCTCGCCCGTACGTACGCGGACTGGGACCGGCTGCGCGGCGAGGATCCGTACGAGCACACGCGTCACGATCTCGCCTGCCACTTCGCGCACGCCGCCTGGCGCTACCGCCGCCCTCGCGGCGGGCTCCTGGACGCCCTGTCGCCGCAGGAGCGGCTGATGCTGATGCTGCGGATGTACGAGGGCGTGGCCGAGGAGCAGGTCGCGGCGGCTCTCGGCCTGCCGGTGGAGCGCGTGCGGGAGCTGTGCACGCGGGGCATGGCGTCGGTCCTGAGCCGCGCCTCGAACCCTGCGAACCCCTCAGGCGCCCCGGGCGGCGACGGAGCCGGCGGACAGGGAGGGGCCGTGCACGCGGCCGAGCACGGTCTCTCGCGCCTCGTCACGGGTATCCGGCATCTGGGCAGGGCCGGGGCCGGCCGGGACAAGGAGGGGGTCGCATGAAGCTCCCCGACCGCAAGGAGACCGAGGTCCGCGGTCTGCTGGAGGGCGGACCGCCCGTGGCGGTGCCTCACGACCTCGCCGAGCGGGCCGTCATGCGCGGACTGCGCATGACGCAGCGCCGCCGCACCGTGCAGCTGGTGCTGTGGGCGTTCTTCGTGGCCAGCGTCGCCTTCGCCGTGTGGGCCGTGCTGGCCGAGCCCTGGGTGGGCG
>NZ_JACBXA010000410.1 GCF_013870515.1 Streptomyces albidus (ex Kaewkla and Franco 2022)
CGGTGGGGGTGCGGCCGCGGGTGGGGATCGGTCCGAGCGTCCCGCACATCGGTGAGCTCTCCGCGTCACGCATGGAGGCGGAGCTGGTGGTACGGGCGTTGAGGCGCCGTGGACGAGGGGAGCGCTGCGCCGCGTACGCCGACGTCAGGGGCACAGCGAACCTGATCGTGCTCAGCGGGGCCGTCGCCGCCGACGAACGGCTCCAGTCGGGCCCGGTGGCGAGGCTGCGCGAGCACGACAGCCGGCGCGGCACCGACTACACGGCGACTCTCGCCGCCTACCTCGACGCCTTCGGGGACACCGGCAGTGCGGCCCGTGTGCTGAACGTCCACGCGAACACGTTGCGGTACCGGCTGGGTCGCGTACGGGAGCTGACCGGGCTGGACCTGACCGATCCGCACGAGCGTCTGAACGCGGGCGTCCAGCTCTTCGCGCTCTCTCAGCCCTCGCCGGGGTCGCCGGGGTCTTCCTCCGGTCCGTCCACGACCTCGTCCGCAGGTCCCGCCGACCGGGACGGCGACCACGGCCCTCACGGAAGCCACGGCGCTCACAGAAGCCACGGGGCGCCCGGAACGCACGGAGACGGCGGCCTTGGAGCACCGCATCAGTGATCGGCCATAACCTCGTCCGCCTCCACAAGCCGCTGGCCGCGCCGGGTTTGCAGACTGCTCTGCAACATCCGGTCCCGTGCCGGGTGGTGTCCCGGTGCGCTGCGCGGAGGTGAATGATGGAACCGGAGAAGGCCGGAGAGATACAGGAGGCGACCAGGCGCCCTGCCACTTCGAAAGTGGCAAAGGTGACCGTCGTCGTACTGTTCATCGCCTGGCTGGTCGACTACATCGACCGGCTGGTCATCACCATCGCGTTGCCGGAGATCGGCGACGAGTTCTCCCTCGGTGAGACCGAGCAGGGGCTCGTGCTCACCGCGTTCTTCATCACGTACGCGCTGTTCCAGATCCCGGGCGGGATCCTGGCGGACAGCTGGGGCGCCAAGCGCACGATGCTGGTGGCCGCCGCCGGATGGAGCGTCTTCACCGCGGCGTGCGGTCTGGCCCGCGGGCTCGGCTCGATGCTCGCGCTGCGCGCGGTCTTCGGCGCGCTCCAGGGCATCTTCCCCGCGGCGTCGATCAAGGCGATCAGCGAACGTACGACCCGCAAGCAGCGACTGACCGCCAACGGCGCGATGTCCGCGTCCAACCCTTTCGGGGCCGCGATCGCGCCGATGGTCGCGGCGCCCCTGGTCGCGGCGTTCGGCTGGCGCGGTGCGTTCTTCGCCGTGGCCGTCCTGGGCGCCGGGATGGTCTTCGTGCTGTGGAAGGGTCTCCCGCCCGCCCTCACCAGGGACGCGACCACGGACGGGACTGGAATGGACGGCGACGCCGTGACGGACGACAAGTCCGCCGCCCCCGTCCAGGTGCCCGTACGGGACGCGCTGCGGCTGCTGCGCTCGTCGGTGATGTGGCGCTTCACGCTGATGTTCTGCGGGTTCAACATCATCGGATGGGGCCTGGTCTCCTGGGTGCCGACCTTCCTGCGGGAGACGAAGGGCGTGTCGCTGACCGGAGCGGGAGTGCTCGCCGGCATCCCCTGGTTCGGCGCGGCCGTCAGCATGGTGCTCGGCGGCTACGTCTTCGACCGCTATCTGCGTGGGAATCACCGCCGGGTCGTCATCCCCGTCATGCTGGTCACCGCGGTGCTGCTGATGTTCATGGTGCGGGCGGAGACCGCGACGGAATTCATCGTCTGGGAGACGGGCGGCACCCTCGTGATGTACCTCGCGTACATGCAGATCTTCGGTCTGCCGCTGCGCATGCTGCCCCCCGAATACGCGGGCGTCGGCGGCGGCATGGTCAACTTCGGCGGCCAACTCGCCGGTGCCGTCTCCCCGTTCGTGATGGGATTCCTCGCCGAGCGCTTCTCCTTCGAGGTCGCCTTCTCCTTCCTCGTCCTGGGTGCCGGCGTCGCCGTGCTCGGCGCACTCATCACCCCGCAGACGACGGAGGCCTTCCGCGCGGGTCTCGGCCGGCACCTGCGTACCCCCGCGAACGCCGTTGTCACGGAGAAGAGTTGAGCACCGCGGCGGAGGTGACGGAGCTCAAGCGGGCGGCGCGAGAGGCCGTCGAGAGCTCCCGTGACCGCCTGATCGAACTCAGCGCCGACCTGCAACGCCACCCCGAGACCGGATACCGCGAGGAGCGCGGCGCGGCGGTCGTGGCCGACTGGTTCACCGGCATGGGGCTGCCGTTCGAGACCGGGCTGTCCCGCACCGGCGTCAAGGCACGCATGACCGGCGGCAGCAGCGGGCCGACGGCCGCCGTCCTCGGCGAGTTGGACGCCCTGCTGCTGCCCGGACATCCGCTCGCCGACCCCGCCACGGGCGCGGCGCACGCCTGCGGGCATCACGCACAGGTCGCCTCGATGCTCGGCGCCGCCATGGGTCTCGCGGCAGTACGGGAGCAACTCGACGGCGACGTGGTCTTCTTCGCCGTACCGGCCGAGGAGAGCACCGAGCTCGAATGGCGGCGCGAGCTCGTACGCGCCGGTGAACTGCGCCATCTCGTCGGCAAGGCCGACCTCATCGCACGGGGGGCCTTCGACGACGTCGACATGGCCATGCTCTGCCACACCGCGAGCGAAGGTGCTCCGCGCCTCTCGGTCGGCGACAGCCACAACGGCTCGGTGGTCAAGAGCGTCCGGTTCGAGGGACGGGCGAGCCACGCCGGTGCGTCGCCGTGGCGCGGAGTCAACGCGCTCAAGTCGGCGACGCTGGCTCTGGCGGCCATCGACGCGCAGCGCGACACGTTCCGCGACGAGGACGCCGTACGCGTCAACGCCGTGATGCCGCACGGAGGTTCGGCCCCCACGGCTGTGCCGGACCGCGCCGAGCTGGAGGTCGTGATCCGCGCCCGCACCGTCGACGCGCTCCGTCACGCGTGCGACGCCGTGGACCGCGCGGTTCGCTCAGGAGCCGTCGCCCTGGGAACCACCGCCACCACGGAGACGACGCTCAACTACCTTCCCCACCACCAGGATCCGGGGCTGACGGAGCTGTGCCGCGCAAACGCAGCAACGCTGTTCGGGGAGGCCGCCATCTCGCTGGGCGCGCATCGCGGTGCCTCCACCGACATGGGCGACCTGAGCGAAGTGATGCCCGTACTGCACCCGTTCACCTCGGGTGCGGTCGGTGACGCGCACAGCGTCGACTACCGGGTGACCGACCACGCCGCCGCCGCGGTCGAGC
>NZ_JACBXA010000411.1 GCF_013870515.1 Streptomyces albidus (ex Kaewkla and Franco 2022)
GGCAACCAGCCCTCCCAGATCAAGTTCGACGTCACGGTGCCCATCGGGACGCTGGGCAAGCTGCACGTCGCGGCGACCGTGCAAGCGGCGGCACCGCACCAGCGCGCAAGAGGACGTGAGGGACGCGGCCTGATCCTGCGCCGGGACGATCTGCGCGAGGCCGTACGTGAGGGCCGCGAGGGCAATCTCGTCCTGTTCGTCGTGGACGCGTCCGGCTCCATGGCCGCGCGGCAGCGGATGAGCGCGGTCAAGGGAGCTGTGCTTTCCCTGCTGTTGGACGCCTACCAGCGCCGCGACAAGGTCGGCATGGTCACCTTCCGCCGCTCCGCTGCGGAGGTCGCGCTGCCGCCGACGTCGTCCGTGGAGGCGGCGGCCTCCCGCCTGGAGTCGCTGCCCACCGGCGGGCGTACGCCACTGGCCGAAGGACTCCTCCGAGCGCGCGAGGTGCTGCGCGTCGAGCACATGCGGGATCCCGCCCGCCGTCCGCTGATGGTCGTCGTGACGGACGGGCGTGCCACCGGCGGCAGGACCGCGGACGGCACGGCACCCGCAGAGCAGGCCCGGCGCGCGGCTCGGCTGCTGGCCGCGGACGGCACGGCGTCGGTGGTGCTCGACTGCGAGGCCGGACCGGTGCGGCTCGGGCTCGCCGGCGAGCTTGCCCGGGACCTGGGCGGCACGGCGGTGACACTCGAGGAACTGCGCGCGGACGCCGTCACCGACCTCGTACGGCACGCCACGGGCACGCAGACGGGCAGCCGGCAGCCAGCCGCACAGACCGACTCCAACTCACCGACACGGAGGGCCGCTTAGTGCCGAAGGGACAGCCGAGCACCGTACCCGAGGACGGGCTGACGACGCGCCAGCGCCGCAATCGCCCCCTCGTCGCCGTGCACACGGGGGCGGGCAAGGGGAAGTCGACGGCAGCCTTCGGGCTCGCGCTGCGGGCCTGGAACCAGGGATGGCCGATCGGGGTTTTCCAGTTCGTGAAGTCGGCGAAGTGGAAGGTCGGCGAGGAGCGGGCCCTTCGTGTGCTGGGCGAGAGCGGCGAGGGCGGCTCCGTGGCCTGGCACAAGATGGGCGAGGGCTGGTCCTGGATCCAGCGCGACGGCGAGATGGGCAACGAGGAGGCTGCCCGCGAGGGCTGGGAGCAGATCAAGCGGGACCTCGCGGCCGAGACCTACCGCCTGTACGTGCTCGACGAGTTCGCGTATCCGATGCACTGGGGCTGGGTGGACACCGACGAGGTCATCGAGGTGCTCCGGACCAGGCCCGGCGCCCAGCACGTGGTCATCACCGGCCGCAACGCGCCCGGAAAGTTGATCGACGCGGCCGACCTGGTCACGGAGATGTCCAAGGTGAAGCATCCGATGGACGAAGGGCAGAAGGGCCAGCGGGGCATCGAGTGGTGAACCCGCTCCGCACGGCGGGGTGCCGGGCAGCGGTGAACTCCTCGCGCGAGCAGGACACTTCGGTACGGGAAAGCACAGTGAGCACGCAGAAGACACAGCAACGAGCCGGTACAGCAAGCCCGGTGGGCACATGAGCAGCGTGGACGTTCCGCGCCTCGTTCTTGCCGCGCCCGCCTCGGGCAGCGGCAAGACGACGGTGGCCACCGGGCTGATGGCCGCGTTCACCGAGGCAGGTCTCTCGGTCTCCCCGCACAAGGTCGGCCCGGACTACATCGATCCCGGTTATCACGCGCTGGCCACGGGCCGGCGCGGCCGCAACCTCGACGCGTACCTGTGCGGCCCCGACCGGATCGCGCCGCTCTTCGCGCACGGCGCGGCCGGCACCGAACTGGCCGTCGTGGAAGGCGTGATGGGCCTGTTCGACGGCGTGGCCGGGGCGGGTGAAACGGCGTCGACCGCGCATGTGGCGAAGCTGCTCCGCGCCCCGGTGGTGCTCGTGGTGGACGCCTCGTCGCAGTCACGTTCGGTCGCCGCCCTCGTCCACGGCTTCGCGTCCTGGGATCCGGAGGTGCGGGTCGCGGGCGTCCTGCTGAACAAGGTCGCCTCGGACCGTCACGAGGAGCTGCTGCGCGAGGCCATGGAGGCCTCGGGCGTGCCGGTGCTGGGCGTGCTGAGGCGTGTGCCCGCGCTGGGCACACCGTCCAGGCACCTCGGGCTGGTGCCGGTCGCCGAACGGCAGGCGGAGGCCGTCGCGGCCGTCGCCGGGGCCGCAGCGCAGGTCCGGCAGGGATGCGACCTCGACGCGTTGCTGGCGCTGGCCCGCACCGCTCCTCCCCTGACCGTCACCCCCTGGGAGGCGGCTGCCGAGATCCCGGAACGCGTACCGGTCCCGTCCGAGCCCGGGCCTGAGGCGGCGGGCCGCTCCGGCAGGCCCGTCGTCGCCGTCGCCGGAGGCGCCGCGTTCACCTTCTCCTACGCGGAGCACGAGGAACTGCTGCGCGCCGCCGGCGCCGAAGTCGTCCCGTTCGACCCGCTCCACGACGAGTCGCTGCCCGCCGACACGGGCGGCATCGTCATCGGCGGCGGCTTCCCCGAGGTGTACGGGCCGGACCTCTCGGCGAACGTGCCTCTGCGCACTGCCGTGACCCGCTTCGCCTCCGGCGGCGGGCCAGTGGCCGCGGAATGCGCCGGACTGCTCTACCTCTCACGGGAGTTGGACGGACTGGAGATGTGCGGGGTGCTGGACGCGACGGCCTGGATGACGGACCGGCTCACACTGGGCTACCGCGAGGCCGTCGCCGTCGGCGACAGCTCCCTGGTGGCGGCCGGCACCCGGGTGCGGGGTCACGAGTTCCACCGCACGGCCGTCTCGCCCGGGGCGGGAACGGAGCCCGCATGGGGGCTGGTACGTCCCGAGCGGCGCACGGAGGGATTCGTGAGCGGCGACGCAGGAAGCGTGCACGCCTCGTATCTGCACGTGCACTGGGCCTCCGTCCCGGAAGCGGCCCGCAGGTTCGTGGACAGGTGTGCCGGATGAACGTGCCGCCCGGTGCCGGAGCCCCGACGAGCGAGGGCGCACTCCCCGGGCAGGTCCGGCCTGCCCTGCCGTCACGGTCGTTGACCGTCGGGATCGGAGCGAGCCGCGGAGTCGGCGGCGACGAAGTGCTCGGCCTCATCAGGCGCGTTCTCGACGGCGCCGGTCTTCCGATGTGCGCCGTCCGGGAGTTGGCGACGGTCGACGCCAAGGCCGGCGAGCCCGGACTGCTCGCCGCCGCCGACAGGCTGGAGGTGCCTCTGCGCACATACCCGGCCGCCGTGCTCTCCGAGGTCG
>NZ_JACBXA010000412.1 GCF_013870515.1 Streptomyces albidus (ex Kaewkla and Franco 2022)
GGGCGCCGGTGACGGGCGGCTGCAGGCCGCTCTGCTGCTGCGCCTGGCGGACGCGTGCGACCGGATCGGTGACGTACGCGCCGGTCGCAAGCACCGCAGGGCTGCCGATGAGCTGCTGGAAACCCAGGGATGAGGGGCAGGAAGCGGACCAGGCCTGCGAATCCAAAAGCTAAGTCTGAAAAGATTGCTGCTTTGTAAGGCTGGACAGCGCGGGATCCTTCATTAAACTGGCGGAGCCGTGGTCGACCGGGCTGCCTCCGTCAGCATCCGGAAAACCTCCCATGTGCAGACGTAGTGGGATGTGCGCCACGGGTGCTTCCGCCGTCCACCGACGGGGAGCTTCCGAGAATTCCCAGAGTCAAGGACCGTGATCGACGTGAAGGTCGGCATCCCCCGCGAGGTCAAGAACAACGAGTTCCGCGTGGCCATCACCCCGGCCGGGGCGCACGAGCTCGTACGCAACGGACACCAGGTCACCGTGGAGCAGGGCGCCGGCATCGGCTCCTCCATCCCGGACGAGGAGTACGTCGCAGCCGGAGCCACCATCCTGGGCTCCGCCGACGAGGTCTGGGCCACGGCCGACATGCTGCTGAAGGTCAAGGAGCCCATCGCCGAGGAGTACGGGCGCCTGCGCAAGGACCAGACGCTCTTCACGTACCTCCACCTCGCCGCCTCCCGTGAGTGCACGGACGCGCTGCTGGAGTCGGGCACGACCGCCATCGCGTACGAGACCGTGGAGACCGGTGGGCGCGCGCTGCCGCTGCTGGCCCCGATGTCCGAGGTCGCCGGCCGGATCGCTCCCCAGGTCGGCGCGTACCACCTGATGCGCTCGGCGGGCGGCCGCGGTGTGCTGCCGGGCGGCGTCCCGGGCGTCCAGGCGGGCAGGGCGGTCGTCATCGGCGGCGGTGTCTCCGGCTGGAACGCCACGCAGATCGCGACCGGTCTGGGCTTCCACGTGACCTTGCTCGACAAGGACGTCAACAAGCTCCGCGAGGCCGACCGGATCTTCGGCACGAAGGTGCGGACCGTCGCCTCCAACGCGTACGAGCTGGAGCGGGCCGTGCTCGAGGCCGACCTGGTCGTCGGTGCGGTGCTGATCCCGGGTGCGAAGGCGCCGAAGCTGGTGACCAACGAGCTCGTCTCGCGGATGAAGCCGGGAAGTGTTCTTGTCGACATCGCGATCGACCAGGGCGGCTGCTTCGAGGATTCGCGTCCCACGACCCACGCCGAGCCGACCTTCAAGGTGCACGAGTCGGTCTTCTACTGCGTCGCCAACATGCCCGGTGCGGTGCCCAGCACGTCGACCTACGCGCTCACCAACGCCACGCTTCCCTACATCGTGGAGCTGGCCAACCGCGGCTGGCGCGACGCCCTTCGCCGGGACGAGACCCTGGCCAAGGGACTCAACGTCCATGACGGCGAGGTCATTTACGGCCCGGTCGCCGAGGCGCACGGGCTCGACAGCCGCGAACTCGGCACGCTGCTCGGCTGATTCGGCACGTCAACAGCCTGCGTCAATTCCGATGACGGCACATCACCGGCCTCCCCCTGCCGCGGCGGGGCGGGGTCGGTGACGTGTTTCCGGGGTGTCTGAGGGCGGCTCAACTCGCCGCGAACACAACACTCTCGACCGATTTGAGCCCCGTCCTGAGGGGTGCCGTGGCGCTCATTGCCTCTTGACAGCGGAGTGTTGGCCGGTCGACACATCGTGGCGTCTCCGGCGGATTGTGTTGCTGAGGACCGCCGACACGCCATAGAGTCGCCAAACGTCGGCATGGTGTCACGCTGACACGTCTAGAAGTTTCCTGGTCACCAAGGAGGTAGGACGACTTGTGAATGAGTCGACATTTTCTCCCGGGGGTGGTCGACCGGGAGCACCTGCGCGGGGCCAGGAGTCCTCGGGGGCCGAGGATGTCGGCTCCGTAGCCGTTCGCACCTTCGCCGCCCACCAGTACGCAGCATCGACCACCACCACGACAGCCCACCAGCGCATGGACGGCCGCCAAGTGAACGCCATGGCCGGCAACTCCGCGGGCAACGAGTCCGCCGAACTCGCCGACTACAGTGACCCGCACCGCGTCGCCTACGGCGAGCTGCCCGAAGGGCACTTCTACGACCCTGACGCGGAATACGAACCGGACCCCGAGTACGCGGCCACCCTCGCACCCGACGCCGCACGGCAGCGCCGGGAGCGGATCGGCCCGACCGGGCGCCCCCTTCCGTACTTCCCGATCCCCGGACCGGTCAGTGAGCCCGGCCCGGCGAAGATCATCGCGATGTGCAACCAGAAGGGCGGCGTCGGCAAGACGACGTCGGCCATCAACCTGGGTGCGGCGCTCGCCGAGTACGGACGCCGCGTCCTGCTCGTCGACTTCGACCCGCAGGGCGCGCTGTCGGTGGGCCTCGGTGTCAACCCGATGGAGCTCGAACTCACCGTCTACAACCTGCTGATGGAGCGGGGCCTCGCCCCCGACGAGGTGCTGCTGAAGACGGCGGTGGCGGGGATGGACCTGCTGCCCAGCAACATCGACCTCTCGGCCGCCGAGGTGCAGCTGGTGAGCGAGGTCGCTCGCGAGTCGACGCTTCAGCGCGCCCTCCACCCCCTGCAGAACGACTACGACTTCATCGTCATCGACTGCCAGCCGTCCCTCGGCCTGCTGACGGTCAACGCGCTCACCGCGGCGCACAAGGTGATCGTGCCGCTGGAGTGTGAGTTCTTCGCACTGCGCGGCGTCGCCCTGCTCACCGAGACCATCGAGAAGGTGCAGGAGCGGCTCAACCCGGAGCTGGAGCTCGACGGCATCCTCGCGACGATGTACGACTCCCGCACGGTGCACAGCCGTGAGGTGCTGGCGCGCGTCGTCGAGGCATTCGACGAGCACGTCTACCACACGGTCATCGGGCGTACGGTCCGCTTCCCGGAGACCACCGTCGCAGGCGAGCCGATCACGACGTACGCCTCCAACTCCGTCGGTGCCGCCGCCTACCGCCAGCTCGCCAGGGAGGTGCTCGCCCGGTGCCACGCCGAGTGAGTCTCCCTGCAGCTGACGAACTGTTCCGTACGACCGGGGGGTCGGCCGTCCAGCCCTCGGCGCCTTCCCAGCAGAACCACAGCAACGGCGAGGAGCTTTCCGGAAAGGAGGCGCCGGGGTCGGCGAGAGTGCCCGCCCCCGGAGGCAACGCCCAGGGCTACCGAGAGCTCCACGAGGGCCAGAAGGTGACGT
>NZ_JACBXA010000413.1 GCF_013870515.1 Streptomyces albidus (ex Kaewkla and Franco 2022)
GATGAGCGTCACCGCCCCGGGCACCGCCGAGGCGCCCTCCCGTGGGACTCCGCCGCCCCGGACCTCCGCGGCGCGCAAGCAGGCGCTCGGTCTGGACCGCGACGCGTGGTTCCTGCTGCTGCCCGCACTGCTGCCGATCCTGCTGCTCAGCGCCGGGCCCCTGCTGTACGGGCTGTCGCTGGCCTTCACCGACGCGCAGTCCGGCCGTACCGAGGTCACCAAGTTCATCGGCGTCGACAACCTCGCGGACCTGCGCCTCGACACGCTCTTCTGGGACTCGTTCAAGATCGGCCTGGTCTGGGCCGTGAGTGTGACGGCCCTGCAGTTCGTGCTGTCGCTCGGGCTTGCCGTGCTGCTCAACCAGAACCTCCGATTCCGGTGGCTGGCCCGCACGCTCGCGCTCGTCCCCTGGGCGATGCCCGAGGTCGTCATCGGCATCATGTGGCGGCTGGTCTACCACCAGGACGCCGGCATCCTGAACGCCACCCTGAGCGATCTGCACCTGATCTCCGAGAACGTCGACTGGCTCGCCGGCGTATCGATGGCGCTGCCCGCCGTGATCGTCGTCGGTGTGTGGGCGGGAATGCCGCAGACGACGGTGGTGCTCCTGGCCGGGCTTCAGAACGTGCCGCACGAACTGCACGAGGCGGCGGCCCTGGACGGCGCCGGCATGTGGCGGCGGTTCCGCACAGTGACGTGGCCGACGCTGAAGCCGGTCGTGCTCGCCATCACGGCGCTCAACTTCATCTGGAACTTCAACTCCTTCGGCCTGGTCTACGTGCTCACCGGCGGCGGGCCCGGCGGCGCGACACGGCTGCCGATGCTCTTCGCCTACGAAGAGGCCTTCCGTTACGGGCAGTTCGGCTACGCCGCCGCGATGGGTCTGGTGATGGTCGCCGTCATCGCCGTGCTGCTGACGATCTTCCTGCGCAACCGTCTCAAGGAGGCCGACCAGTGATCTCGTCGCGAGGGGTTCCGGCGCGCGCCGGTCAGTATCTGGCCCTGGTCTGCTATCTGGTCTTTCTGGCCTTCCCGCTCTTCTGGCTGGTCTCCACGGCTCTCAAGGCGCCGCAGGAACTGGGGTCGGTGAACCCGACATGGCTGCCCCGGCACCCGTCCCTGGACAGCTTCACCGCCGCCTTCGAGCAGCAGCCGCTGGCCCGTTCGGCGCTCAACAGCCTCATCGTCGCGAGCTGCGCGGCGGCCGTCTCCGTGGCGATCGCGGTGCCCGCGGCGTACGCGATGGTCCGCTACCGCTCACCGGTCAGCAAGGCGGCGACGGGCTGGATCCTGGTCAGCCAGATGTTCCCGTTCGTGCTGGTGATCATCCCGCTGTTCCTGGTGCTGAAGAGCTTCCACCTCATCAACTCCCTTACCGGGCTCGTCCTTGTGTACGTCGTCTGGAACCTCCCCTTCGCGCTGTGGATGCTCCAGGGTTACGTACGGGCCGTGCCCGCCTCGCTGGAGGAGGCCGCCGCGATCGACGGCTGCGGCCGGTTCAGAACGCTGTTCAGCGTGGTCCTCCCGCTGCTGACCCCAGGGCTGGTCGCCACGGTGATGTTCTCCTTCGTCACCGCCTGGAACGAGTTCTTCTTCGCCCTTGTCCTGCTCAAGTCCCCGGAGAAGCAGACGATGTCCGTGATCCTCACCCACTTCATCGGCGCGGAGGGCGCCGCCGACCTCGGGCCGCTCGCCGCGGCCGCGCTCATGGCGACCCTCCCCAGCCTCCTCTTCTTCAGCCTGCTCCAGCGGCGCCTGGTCAGCGGCATCATGAGCGGGGCGGTGAAGGGCTGATGCGGCGCCGGAACTTCATCACCACGGCGGCCGCCACGGGCGCCGCCACCCTGCTGGGCGGCTGCGGCAACGGCTCCGGCGGCGACTCGCGCACCCTCGACTACCTGAGCCTCGCCTGGCAGAAGGAGTCGATCGAGGTCAACAAGGCGCTGGTGGCCGAGTGGAACAAGCGCAACCCCTCGGCCAGGGTCCGCTACGTGCAGGGCGCGTGGGAGAGCGTCCACGACCAGCTGCTGACCTCCTTCGAGGGAGGCGAGGCGCCCGACATCATCCACGACGAGGCCAACGACCTCACCGACTTCGCCCACGGCGGCTACCTCGCCGACCTGACCGGCCTGCTGCCCGCCGACCTCAAGAGCCAGATATCGCAGGCCAGTTGGGACACGGCGAGCTTCGCCGGCGGCATCTACGGCGTGCCGTTCCTGCAGGAGCCGCGCGTGCTGATCGCCAACCGGAAGCTGCTGGAGAAGTCGGGTGCACGCATCCCGACGGCGCAGCGGCCCTGGAGCTGGGCGGAGTTCGAGGACGTGGCGAAGGAGCTGACCCGCGGACGCACCTACGGCGTGGCCTGGTCGATGAAGGAGCCCGTCAACCAGTCCGTGAACCTCGCCATGACCACGGGCGGTGCGATCTTCCGCCGTGAGAACGGCAGGAACGTCATCCGTTTCGAGCGCGCCGACTCCCATGTCATCGAGCTGATCCACCGGCAGGTCCACAAGGACCGCACGGCGGCCGAGAGCAGCCTCGGCATGGCCGGGTCCGACACCCTTCCCGGTTTCTTCGCCGGGCGGTACGCGATCGTGCCGCTCAACTTCTCCTTCCGGCAGCAGGTCCAGCAGCAGGCACCGAAGGGATTCGAATGGGTGACGCTGCCGATGCCCGCCGGGAGCGGCGCCGCAGGCGGGGGACAACTCCAGGGTGTCAGCCCGCAGACCCTGTCCATCTCCCAGGACACGAAGCGCAAGAAGGCAGCCATGGAGTTCGTCGCGTTCCTGACCCGGCCCGATCACATGGCGCGCCTGGCCAAGGGTGACTGGCTGGTGCCCACCGGCCGCGAAGCGCTGCGGGACCCGGGCCTGGACACCGAGAAGTACGGCTGGAGCACCGGCCTGCGCGTCGCCTCCGACCTGCGCGCCTCACCGGTCCTCGGCGTCCGCGGCTACCCCGAGTGGAAGGACAAGATCGCCACTCCGGCGCTCCAGGAGTACTACGGCGGCAGCATCAGCCTGAGCACGCTGCGCGACAAGCTCGTCGACGACGGCAACCGCATCCTCGCCCGCTACCAGCGCTGAGACACCCGCACGACAGCACAGAACGGCACGCACCATGAGCGCACTCCCCGCCCCCACTCCCCCGGACCCTCCCGGGCGTCCCTCCCGCCCCCGG
>NZ_JACBXA010000414.1 GCF_013870515.1 Streptomyces albidus (ex Kaewkla and Franco 2022)
CCAAATGGCCGAATGGCCAAGTGGCTGGACCACACGGTGTGCCTTCCCCGAGCGGCATCCGCCGCGTGGGTCCCGCGGGAAGGGGACCGGGCAGCTCGGGCTCTTCGACCGGGCCCAGCTGCTGTGTTCTCCGGGGCGCGGGGACGTCCTCGCGGGTGCCGTCGGGCAGCACCGCGACGTGCGGCACCTTCCCCGCCTCCTCGTACGCGGCCTCGAACACCCCGTACGGCGAGCCCTTTCCGGGCGGCGCCGTCACGTGGAAGCCGGGGATGCCGGACAGCGCCAGCTCGATCGCCGCACCGCTGACCGCGCGCCCCACCGCGTCGGGTGAGGGGTCCCGCACGACCATGCGCAGCATCGCGCTGGCCTCCTCCTGCACGGACGCGTCCTCGTGATCCGTACGGGCGAGGCTCCAGGTCACCTCCGCGGGCCCGCGCTCCCCGGCCTGCTGGAGCGCGTCCTCCATCTGCCCTTGTACGAGCGCCGCCTTGGCCTCGATGTCGAGGCCCGTCAGCACGAAGGTCACCTCGTTGCGCCAGCCGCCCATCCGGGTCAGCCCGACCTTGAGCGTGGGCGGCGGTGCCTCACCGCGTACACCCTCGATCCGCACCCGGTCCTTGGCCGCCTCGGTCACCCGCGCCGAGTCCAGGCGCGCAGTCACGTCGGGTCCGGCGTAGCGGGCGCCTGCCGTCTCGTAGAGCAGCTGAGCGGTGACCGTGCCGACCGTCACCGCGCCGCCGGTGCCCGGGTGCTTGGTGATGACGGACGTTCCGTCGCGTGCGATCTCCGCGAGGGGGAAGCCCGGGCGGCGCAGGTCGATGCCCTCCTGCGCGAAGAAGGCGTAGTTGCCACCCGTCGCCTGGGCCCCGCACTCCAGGACGTGGCCTGCGACCACCGCTCCGGCGAGCGCGTCCCAGTCGTCGTCGGCCCATCCGAAGTGTGCGGCGGCGGAGCCGCTCACCAGAGCCGCGTCCGTCACCCGCCCGGTCACGACGACGTCGGCTCCGCCCCGCAGGCACGCGGCGATGCCGCCGCCGCCCAGGTAGGCGTTGGCGGTCAGGACGCCCTCGCCCCAGGAGCGTCGCGCCATCACGTCGTCGCCCTCGACGTGAGCGACCGCTGCCGGGATCCCGACGCGCTCGCTCAACTCCCGTACGGCGTCGGCCAGTCCGGCCGGATTGAGACCGCCCGCGTTGACGACGATGCGCACGCCGCGGTCCTGGGCGAGGGCGAGTGAGGTCTCCAGCTGCTTCAGGAACGTCCTGGCGTAGCCGCGCTCAGGATCCTTCAGCCGGTCGCGGCCGAGGATCAGCATGGTCAGTTCGGCGAGATAGTCACCGGTGAGGACGTCCAGCTCCCCGCCGGTGAGCATCTCCTGCATCGCGAGGAAACGATCGCCGTAAAAACCGGAGCAGTTGCCGATCCGGAGCACGTCCGCTCCGCCGGCGCTCATGAACGTTCCTTACGCGGGCGTCCCTGCCCGGGCGGGCCCGCGAACGCCTGCGCGATCTCCAACCACCGTGCCGCGTCCGCCCCTTCGGCGTGTACGTCGGCGTCGGCGTGGTGAAGCCGCTGCGTCACCAGCAGGCAGAAGTCGAGGGCGTCGCCCGTCACCCGCTGCCCTGCGTCGTCGGGGCCGTGCGTCCACAACTCACCGTCCGTGCCCCTCAGTTCCACCCGGAAGGGCTCGGACGGCGGCTCCATGCCCCGCATCGCGTACGCGAAGTCCCGTGCCCGCACGCCGATCCGTACGACGTGACGCAGCCGCGGTGTCGGCTCCCGGCGGACCCCCAGCGCCTCGGCGACGTCCTCGCCGTGCGCCCAGGTCTCCATGATCCGGGCGGTGGCCATGCCGGGGGCGCTCATCGCCGGCCCGTACCAGGGGATGCGCTGCCCCTTCGGCACCTCGCCCAGCACCCGCAGCAGCTCCTGCCGTCCGGCACGCCACCGCTCCAGCAGTCGCGCGGGGGGCTCGGCGGCGCCGCGCTCGGCTCCCTCGTCGACGAAGGTGTCCGGCGCGCCGAGCGCCGCCTGCGCGGCGCTGCGGAAGGCTGCCTCGTCCCTCGCCGCCAGAAGGGACTGCTCGTCGGTCCACGCGAGATGGGCGATCTGGTGCGCGACCGTCCAGCCCGGAGCGGGCGTCGGCAGGGCCCACGCCTTCGCTTCGAGCCCTGCCACCAGCCGCTCCGCGGCCTCGCCCTCGTCCCGCAGGTCCGCGAGAACGACTCCGGTCACATCCCCGGCGTCCGCCATTGCCCCGCCCCTCTTCTGCTCGCCCGGCATGGACGAGCGTGACAGCGGAAGCAAAAACAATCAAGCGTGCTTGCATTGCTTTTTGGATCAGCGGGCGTCCAGCCCTTCGGCCAGCACCTCCGCGAGGTGACGGCTGGTGTATCCGCCGAGCTGGTCCATCTGCGTGCGGCACGAGTAGCCGTCGGCCAGCAGTTCGGCGTCGGGCCCGGCCTCCCGCACGGCGGGCAGCAGTTGGTCCTCGGCGCAGGCGGCGGACACCTCGTAGTGGCCCTTCTCGAAACCGAAGTTGCCCGCGAGTCCACAGCAGCCCTTGCTCAACTCGCCCTCGAGTCCCGCCCGTTCACGCAACCGCCGGTCAGCGGCATCACCGATGACGGCGTGCTGGTGGCAGTGGGTCTGCCCCGCCACGCGACGGTCGATCCGCGGGGGCTCCCAGTCCGGCGCGTACTCCTCCAGCGTCTGCGCGAAGGTCCGTACGGATGCTGCGAGCCGGCGCGCCCTCGGGTCGTCACCGAGCAGTTCGGGCACGTCCGTGCGCAGCGCGGCCGCGCACGGCGGCTCCAGCACGGTGACGGGGAGCCCGGCGTCGAGGGCCGGTTCGATGTGGTCGAGAGTGCGGCGCATGACCGTACGGGCCTGGTCGAGCTGACCGGTGGAGACGTACGTCAGCCCGCAGCAGACCTCCTTCGGCGGCACGGTGACGCGCAGCCCGGCGTCCTTCAGGACCTGCACCGCCGCCGAACCCGCCTCAGGCGAGAGGTAGTTGGTGAAGGTGTCCGGCCACAGGAGGATCTGCTTGCCGCTCTCCTCCCCCGCCGCCGCCGGCTGCTTGCGCCACCAGCGCGTGAACGGCTCACGCGCCAGCGGCGGGATGGGCTGGTCCCGGGCGACGAGGAGGCTCA
>NZ_JACBXA010000415.1 GCF_013870515.1 Streptomyces albidus (ex Kaewkla and Franco 2022)
TGCTGGCCGGCGACTGGTGGGCGGAGTCGGCCGCGTTCGGGCTGACTTCGCTCGCCGTGAGTGCGGGAGTGGCCGGACTGGGCTCATTGCTCGGCCCGCCCGGGATCGGCGTGGGGGCGCTGGTGATGGTGCTCTTCGGCAACCCGTTCTCCGGAGTGACCTCCGCACCGGAGATGCTTCCCGAACCGGCCGGCGCCATCGGGCAGTGGCTTCCACCGGGCGCGGGCGGTTCCCTGCTGCGCTCCGTCGCCTTCTTCGACGGCCGCGGCACAGACTCGTCCGTACTGGCGCTCGCGGCCTGGGCGTTGCTGGGCCTCGCGCTGGTGGCGGCCGGCGCCTCGCGCCGCCGCGGTACCTCCCCGGAACCCGCCCTGACCGGCGCACACGTCCCCTCCGTCTGAGGCGGGGACGTCCAACTACGGGCCGTACGCCGACCGCTGTAGCGGACGGTCGGCGTACGGCTCCCGCTTGCGATCGCGACCCCTGCACACGCTGCAGTCTCCGCATAACGCAACGTCCCGTCCGGGAAACGCTCTTGACGGGGCGCAGCCACTCCGACGATTCTCATGTGCAAGTAACACCCGGCAGTAACTTCGAACCCCCCACACCAATCGGAGTCCCTGTGAACCGCAATCGCAAGCGCACACTCATAGCCGCATCCGCCGGCGCCGCCCTGACCGCCTCGCTTCTCGGGGCGGGCGTGGCACAGGCCGGCATCACGGAAACGGCAGCAGCACCCGACATCGACGTCGCCAGCGTCCAGTCGGACCTCAAGGAGCTTCAGTCCGTCGCCGAGGCCAACGGCGGCAACCGCGCACACGGTGAGCCCGGCTTCAAGGCGTCCATCGACTTCATCAAGGGCAAGCTGGACAAGGCCGGATTCGAGACCAAGGTCCAGGAGTTCGACGAGGCCGGCGGAAAGGGTTACAACCTCATCGCCGACTGGAAGGGCGGCTCCGCCGACGAGACCGTCATGGTCGGCTCGCACCTCGACTCCGTCGACAGCGGCGCCGGCATCAACGACAACGGCTCGGGCTCCGCCGGGGTGCTCGAGACCGCTCTCGCCGTCTCCGAGGCCAAGCTGGAGCCCAAGAAGCACCTGCGCTTCGCCTGGTGGGGCGCGGAGGAGCTGGGCCTGGTCGGCTCGAAGCACTACGTCGACAGCATCGGCGAGGACTCCAAGAAGATCAGCACCTACCTGAACTTCGACATGATCGCCTCCCCCAACGCCGGTTACTTCGTCTACGACGACGACGCGGCCGTGCAGGGCGTCTTCAAGGACTTCTTCAAGGAGAAGGGCATCGAGACGGAGACCTCCCCGGAGGTCAACGGGCGCAGCGACCACGCCTCGTTCGCCGCCGCGGGTGTCACCGTCGGCGGTACGTTCACCGGCGCGGGCGAGTCCATGACCGAGGACCAGGCCAAGAAGTGGGAGGGCAAGGCCGGCGAGCCGTACGACAGCTGCTACCACTCGGAGTGCGACGACATGTCGAACATCAACGAGAAGGCTCTCGACGTGAACTCCGACGCCATCGCCCACGCGGTGTGGGAGCTCAGCGGCTCCTGATCGGCTCCACCTGCTTCACCCCACCCGCCGCTGTGCGGTGGTGAGTTCCGCCCGGGCGGAACTCAACTCTCCCGGCCCGGCCGCCTGTCACCGGCGGCCGGGTCGCGGTGTTGTGCGGCGATGCCGAAGCGCTGACGTTCGCCGGGAGCGGACGGGGCGTCGTCGCGCACCTTGGAGAAGGTGCTGATCACCTCGTCCTCCGCCGCCGCGCTCCCCTCCTGAAGTCGTTCCAGGTCAGCAGCCGAGACCAGTGCCACCAGCGGCTTCCCGTGCCGGGTCACCACCACGCGTTCACCGCCGTAGACCACGCGGTTGATCAAGTCGGCGAGGGCCGCGCGTGCCTGCGTCACCGGAATCTCGTAGGTCATGGGTCCAGCATAACGTCACGTACGTCCTGTACATTTTTTACAGAAGGACGTTTCGAAGGAGAGGTGGCTTGATGCTGAACGGACCGACTGCCCGCTACGTACTGCCGGAGCTGAGCGAGCGCACCAGCAACGGCATGAGGACGCTCGACCCCTACTCGAAGCTGCTGGACGAGCGCATCATCTTCCTGGGGACCCCGGTCGACGACACCGCGGCCAACGACGTGATGGCGCAGCTCATCCACCTGGAGGCGGCGGCCCCGGACCGCGACATCTCGCTCTACATCAACTCCCCCGGCGGCTCGTTCACCGCGATGACCGCGGTCTACGACACGATGCAGTACGTCAGCTGCGACATCGAGACCGTCTGCCTGGGCCAGGCGGCCTCCTCAGCGTCCGCGCTGCTCGCGGCCGGCACGCCGGGCAAGCGCCTCGCGCTGCCGGGAGCACGGATCCTCATCCATCAGCCCTCCTTCTCCGAACCGGTCCAGGGGCAGGCCGACGACCTGGCCATCCAGGCACGGGAGTTGATGCGCACCCGCGAACTCCTGGAGCGGCTGTACGCCAAGCACACGGGGCGGCCGCTCAGCAGGATCCGGGAGGACCTGGAGCGCGACAAGATCTTCGATGCCGAGGGCGCGGTGGCCTACGGGCTGATCGACCGGCTCACCGCGGGCCGCAAGCCCGCCGGCGCTCAGATCCCGCAGGGCTGAGGGCCCCGTGCTGCCTCCCGAACTGCCGCCGCTGCCCGCCCTCACGCGCGCGGAGGGGCAGGTCGTCGACAGCTATCTGGAAGTGCTCGACCTGCTGGGACGGATCAATCCGGCACGCGGGGACAACACCTATCGCGGACTGCGCGCCGCCCAGGCGCTGGTCGACAAGGCGGCAGCGCTGCGGGACGCACTCACGCTGATGCACGAGCGGGGCGAGAACGAGCTGCACGGCAGGACGCTGACCGCGGCGCTGCGCGTGCTCGACGGCGAGCGTCGCTCGTCCCTCGTGGCTCTGCCTCCCGCGGGCCCGTCCTCGCGGTGAGAACGGGCGGTGAGAGCGGACCATGACCGCAGTCGTCAGAGGGCGCCGGCCTGTGCGGTGCGGGCGACCGTACCGGCCACCTCCGCCAGTTGCCCCTCGCTGAGGTCGGCCCGAGCCGTCAAGCGCAGCCGGGAGATGCCGTCCGGCACCGACGGCGGCC
>NZ_JACBXA010000416.1 GCF_013870515.1 Streptomyces albidus (ex Kaewkla and Franco 2022)
TGCTGCTCCTGCTCCTCGCCCCGGTTCTGCTCGGGCAGCGATCCCTCCGAGGGGCCGCCGGCGGGCGGTTCGTCCTGCGAGGGAGGGCAGCCTCCGTCGTCGTCTCCCGGCCCGTCGGGGTCGGGATCGGTGTCGTCGTCGGTGCCGCTGTGCTGCTGAAGGGTCTCGTCGAGCTTGTCCTCGTCCAGACCCGGGGCGTCGAACGGGTTCCGCCTGCGCCGGTGCGGGAGAGCCAGCAGCGCCGCCTGCCGTACGTCCTCCGCGAGGACGTCGGTGCGGCCGGCCCACGCGGCCAGCGCGGTGGCCGTACGTGCCATCACCAGGTCGGCGCGCATGCCGTCCACCTCGAACGCCGCGCAGGTCGCCGCGATCTGGCGCAGCGCCGCGTCGCCGAGCCGCACCTCGGGAAGCAACTCCCTGGCTGCCGTGATCCCTTCACGCAGCGACTGCTCCTCCTCGGCCCAACTCGCGGCGAAACCCGCCGGGTCGGCGTCGTAGGCCAGCCTCCGCCGCACGACGTCCACCCGCTCGTCGGTCGCCCTGGAGGCGGTCACTTCGACCGTCAGCCCGAACCGGTCGAGCAACTGCGGCCGCAGTTCGCCCTCTTCGGGGTTCATCGTGCCGACGAGGAGGAAGCGCGCCGCATGCCGTACGGAGACGCCTTCACGCTCGACGTACGAGGCGCCCATGGCGGCGGCGTCCAGCAGCAGATCCACGAGGTGGTCGTGGAGCAGGTTGACCTCGTCCACGTACAGGACGCCGCGGTGGGCGTCGGCCAGCAGGCCTGGCTGGTAGGCCTTCACGCCGTCCGCCAGCGCCCGTTCGATGTCGAGCGCGCCCACCAGGCGGTCCTCCGAGGCACCGACCGGGAGTTCCACCATCGCGGCGGGACGCATCGTGCCGCCACCCGTCTCGTGCGGCCCGTCCGTGCAGTCCGGGTCCGGCGCGGACGGGTCGCAGGAGAACCGGCAGCCGGGGACGACCGCGACCTTCGGCATCAGCGCCGCCAGCGCACGTACGGCCGTGGACTTCGCGGTCCCCTTCTCGCCGCGAACGAGAACGCCGCCCACGGCAGGCGAGACCGCGTTGAGCAGCAACGCCAGCCGCAGGTCGGACATGCCCACGATCGCTGAGAAGGGGTAGGGGCTCCGTGTGGTGCTCATGCTGCTCCTGCTTCCTTCGCTACTCGCGTGGGAGGGCCGGTCTCCGCCGGCACCGTGCCCTCCTTCGACCGGGGTGCTCCCGGGGGGACGAACGGCAGGCCCGGGGGCGGGCCGGACTCGATCAGCCGCAACAGGGCGCCCGTGTCGGCGTGTTCCTCGATGAGGTCGCCGAGTCGGTCCAGCTGCTCCTCGCGCAGCCGCGCGAAGCTGGTGTCGGGTGCCGGTACGAATCCCGTACGTCCCGCGTCGATTGCCACTCGCCGCAGAAAGGCCCGCCGGAAGCCGTCGCTCTCCAGTGACCCGTGCCAGTGCGTACCCCAGACAGGGCCGGTCCGGCAGCCGTCGAGTGCCTCGCCGCGCGCATCGGTGAACAGGGGCTCCCCGCCCAGCACTTCGGCGATGCCGTGATGGATCTCGTAACCCTCCGCGTGCTCGTCCAGTGCCGAACCCGCCGGTCTGGCAAGGGTCTTCTCCTGGGCGAAGCGGACGCGTACCGGCAGCAGGCCCAGCCCGTCGACGGTGCCCGCCCGCGACTCCACTTCGTCGTCGATCCGCTCTCCCAGCATCTGGAAGCCGCCGCAGATGCCCAGTACGGGGCGGCCTTCCGCCACCCGACGGCGCACCGCGTCCGCGAGCCCGCGACCGTGCAGCCACTCCAGTGCGCGTACGGTCCCGCGGGTGCCGGGCAGCACCACCAGATCGGCGTCGGCCAGCTCCTCGGGGCGGTCCGTGAAGCGGACGACCACTCCCGGCTCGGCGGCGAGCGCGTCGACGTCGGTGAAGTTCGACATCAGGGGCACCGGCACGACCGCGATGCGCAGCACGTCCGTGCCGTGCGGCGGGGCCGTCACCGACTCCCGCACGGTTCCGCGCAGCGAGACCCGCAGCCCGTCCTCCTCGTCGATGCCCAGGCCGTGCCGGAAGGGCAGCACACCCATCACGGGCCGACCGGTGAGGCCGCGCAGCATCTCCAGCCCCGGCTCCAGCAGCGTGACGTCACCGCGGAACTTGTTCACCATGTAGCCGGCCAGCAACTCCTGGTCCCGCGCGGCCAGCAGCGCCGTCGTGCCGAAGAAGGAGGCGAAGACGCCGCCGCGGTCGATGTCACCGACGACCACCACGGGCAGTCGCGCGCTGCGCGCAAGCCCCATGTTCACGATGTCGGTGCGCCGCAGGTTGATCTCAGCGGGGCTTCCCGCCCCCTCGCAGATCACCGCGTCGTGCGTGCGCCGCAGTTCGGTCAGACATTCCGTGACGGTGCCGAGAAGCTTCTCCTGCCGTCCGGAGTGGTAGCCGCCGGCGCTCATCTCGCCGACCGCCTTGCCCAGCAGCACGACTTGACTGCTGCTGTCGCTGCCGGGCTTGAGCAGCACCGGATTCATCAGGGCACTCGGCTCGGTGCGCGCCGCGGCGGCCTGCATGGCCTGCGCCCGTCCGATCTCGGCGCCCTCCCGCGTCACGTACGAATTCAGCGACATGTTCTGCGCCTTGAAAGGCGCGACCTTGAGCCCCTTGCGTGCGAGCCAGCGGCAGATGCCGGCGGTGACCACGCTCTTGCCCGCATCCGAGGTCGTGCCCGCGACGAGCAGTCCGCCTCCGAGAGCGCGCCCGCCTCCTGATCCGCCCGTGCCTCTGGTCCCGTTCACCGAATCCCCCTCCCGGCCCGCGCACGGGCCACAGCGAACCGTCCGCCCGCACCCGCGGCCGTGGTGAGGAGCAGCGCGAGTGCGCCGACCCTGCGCGAGAGCTGAACGGTCCGCGAGATGTCCGCTGTACGCGCGGCTCGGCCCCGGGAGTTGAGCACCGGACGGTGCTCCGTACGGCCGCCGTAACTGAGGGTTCCGCCCAGCTGAATACCCAGGGCGCCCGCGAAAGCAGCCTCCACCGGACCGGCGTTGGGGCTCGGATGCCTGCCGGCGTCGCTGCGCCGGACCCGTACGGCGCCGCT
>NZ_JACBXA010000417.1 GCF_013870515.1 Streptomyces albidus (ex Kaewkla and Franco 2022)
GACCCGTCGCGGCTTCGGGCGTCTCGGAACGCTCACGGCGCCGCGCCGCCGACCTGCTGCCCGGCGTTCCGCTCGTCGACCCCACCGAGGTGCTCGCCCGCTCGGACCTCGTCCTTCTCACGGTGCCGGACGACGCGCTGCCCGAGCTCGTCGGCGGCCTGGCGGAGACCGGGGCCGTACGGCACGGGCAGCTGATCGCCCACACCTCGGGCCGCTACGGGACCGCCGTCCTCGAACCGGCCCTGCGCGCGGGCGGGTTGCCGCTCGCGCTGCACCCGGTGATGACCTTCACGGGGACCCCCGTGGACGTTCAGCGCCTCGCCGGCTGCTCCTTCGGCGTGACCGCTCCGGAAGAGCTGCGGCTCGCCGCACAGGCCCTCGTCATCGAGATGGGCGGCGAACCTGAGTGGATCGCCGAGGAGGCCCGGCCGCTCTACCACGCGGCGCTCGCGATCGGTGCCAACCATCTGGTGACGCTGGTCAACCAGTCGATGGAGCTGCTGAGCGCCTGCGGCGTGGAGGCACCCGACCGCATGCTCGGTCCCTTGCTGGGGGCCGCGCTCGACAACTCGCTGCGCTCCGGCGACGCCGCGCTCACCGGCCCGGTTGCCCGCGGCGACGCGGGCACCGTCTCCGCCCACATCGCCCAACTCGGCGCCCGCGCACCGGGAATGGTCGCCGGCTATCTGGCCATGGCCCGTGCGACCGCCGACCGGGCGCTCGCGCACGGCCTCCTCGAACCCGAACTCGCCGAGGACCTCCTCGACGTACTGTCCGAAGGAGGGCGGCGCCAGTGAGCCGCACGGCAGGAAAGCTCGGTGTACGTCTCGTCCGCAGCGCCGCCGAACTGCGGGCTGTGAACGCTCCGTTCGGCAGGGACGCGGACCGCCTGCGCGCCACCGTCATGACGATGGGAGCCCTGCACGCGGGGCACGCGGCGCTCATCGGGACTGCGCGCGAGCGCGTCGGCCCGGACGGGCTCGTCGTGGTCACCGTCTTCGTCAACCCGCTCCAGTTCGGACCGTCCGAGGACCTCGACCGCTACCCCCGCACCCTCGACGCGGACCTTCGTCTCGCGGAGGAGGCAGGCGCAGACGTGGTCTTCGCGCCCTCGGTCGAAGAGGTGTACCCGGGCTCGTCCGGCCCCCAGGTCCGCGTCGCCGCGGGCCCGATGGGGGAGCGGTTCGAAGGTGCCCACAGGCCCGGCCACTTCGACGGCGTGCTCACCGTCGTCGCCAAGCTCCTCCACCTCACCTCGCCCGACGTCTCCCTGTTCGGACAGAAGGACGCCCAGCAACTCGCCCTGATCCGGCGGATGGTGACGGATCTGAACTTCCCGGTGGAGATCCTCGCCGTCCCGACCGTCCGCGAATCCGACGGCATGGCCCTCTCCAGCCGCAACAGGTTTCTCTCACCGGCCGAGAGGGAGAGCGCGCTCGCCCTCTCCCGCGCCCTGTTCGCCGCACGGGACGCGGTACCGGGCGGTGCCGACGCCGCCCTCGCCGCCGCGCGCGGGGTTCTGGAGGGCGCGGCGCAACTCGGTCCGCCGCTCATCGTGGACTATCTGGCGCTCATCGACCCCGCCGACTTCACGGAGCTGACGAGCCGCGCGGGGAGCGCCGACGGCTCCGCCCCGAAGACCTCCGAAGCGGTGCTCGCCGTGGCCGCACGCGTCGGCAGCACACGGCTCATCGACAACGTCCCCCTCTCCCTGGGAGCACTCCGATGACGGGAAGTACGGGGGAGGCGGACCCCGGGGCACGCAGCGACGCCCCGGGCACCACCGAGGGCCCCGCGCAGGAGACAGCCGGAGGCACCGCGCCGCTCCGTGCCCCCGCACCGGGCTGGCGGATCGACGCGGACGTCGTGGTCGTCGGCTCCGGCGTCGCAGGCCTCACTGCCGCGCTCCGCTGCGCCGCCGCCGGTCTGAGCACGGTCGTCGTCACCAAGGCCCGCCTGGACGAAGGTTCCACGCGATGGGCGCAGGGCGGCATAGCCGCCGCCCTCGGCGAGGGCGACACCCCCGCCCAGCACCTCGACGACACCCTCGTGGCAGGGGCGGGACTGTGCGACGAGGAGGCCGTCCGCACCCTCGTGACCGAGGGGCCCGCAGCCGTACGCCGCCTGATCACCACCGGGGCACGCTTCGACACCGACGCCGGGACCGGTGAGATCGAGCTGACCCGTGAGGGGGGCCACCACCGTCGGCGCATCGCTCATGCGGGTGGCGACGCGACGGGCGCGGAGATCTCCCGCGCGCTCGTCGAGGCCGTACGCGACGTGCGCACCAGCATCCGAACCGTCGAGAACGCCCTCGTCCTCGACCTCCTCAAGGGCGCGGACGGCGCCGCAGCGGGCGTCACCCTGCACGTCATGGGAGAGGGACAGCACGACGGGGTGGGCGCCGTGCACGCACCCGCCGTCGTGCTCGCGACCGGCGGCATGGGCCAGGTCTTCTCGGCCACCACCAACCCGAACGTCTCCACCGGCGACGGTGTCGCTCTCGCCCTGCGCGCCGGGGCGGAGATCAGCGACCTGGAGTTCGTGCAGTTCCATCCGACGGTTCTCTACCTGGGCGCGGACGCCCAGGGGCAGCAGCCGTTGATCTCCGAGGCGGTACGCGGCGAGGGGGCCCACCTCGTCGACGCCGACGGCGTGCGCTTCATGGTCGGCCGTCACGAGCTGGCCGAGCTGGCTCCGCGTGACATCGTCGCCAAAGCGATCATGAGACGGGCCGCCGAGCAGGGCGCCGAACCCGGCACCGAGCACATGTACCTCGACGCCCGGCACTTCGGCGCCGAGATGTGGGAGACCCGCTTTCCGACCATTCTCGAGGCGTGCCGCAGCCACGGCTTCGACCCCGTGACCGGGCTCCTCCCTGTGGCGCCGGCCGCGCACTACGCCAGCGGCGGCGTCCGCACCGACCTGTACGGCCGCACGACGGTGCCCGGCCTCTACGCCTGCGGCGAGGTCGCCTGCACCGGAGTGCACGGCGCGAACCGTCTCGCCTCCAACAGCCTGCTGGAGGGGCTGGTCTTCTCGGAGCGGATCGCGGACCACATCGCCGGGCAACCGGG
>NZ_JACBXA010000418.1 GCF_013870515.1 Streptomyces albidus (ex Kaewkla and Franco 2022)
CTCCCCCGACGTCCGAGACCGGTGAGGCACTCGCCGTCCGCAGCTTCGTGGCTCTCCGCCGCGCCAGGCGTGCCCCTGCGAAGAGGGCGTCACCGCCGTTGTCGCCGCTGCCGACCAGCAGCACGACACGGGCGCCGTACGTACGTCCGAGCATCCCCGCGCAGGCGGCGGCAAGACCCGCGGCCGCCCGCTGCATCAACACCCCGTCGGGCAGACGCCCCATCAGTTCCCGCTCGGCGGCCCGCACGGTCTCCACGCTGTACGCAGTCCTCATCGCTCCAGTCTGACGGGCCACCGCGCGAGCGACCACAGCTGGAGGTTCCGCAGGAAGGCCGTCGGAACGGCGGCGCAGCGGGGCTCAGCCCTCGGCGATCACCACTGCGGAGGCGACGCCCGCGTCGTGCGACAGGGACAGATGCCACCCGCGCACCCCCAGCGCCTCCGCCCGGGCCGCCACGGTCCCCCGTACGACCAGCGACGGCTGCCCCGACTCGGCGGTGACGACCTCCGCGTCGGTCCAGCTCATCCCGCCCGGTGCGCCGAGCGCCTTCGCGAGCGCCTCCTTGGCCGCGAAGCGCGCCGCGAGGGATGCGGCACCGCGGCGTTCGCCGCTGGGCAGCCGCAACTCGGCGTCCACGAAGAGCCGTTCGGCGAGTATCGGCGTCCGCTTCAGCGCCTGGGCGAAGCGTTCGATCTCGGCGACATCGATTCCGACCCCCACGATCACCGGGAACCCCCGCCCGTTCCGTCACCGATGCCGGCCGTGGGCGCACCGGCGCCGCCGTGCCCGTACGGATCCGAGGCGCCGTCCATCTCCGCGTCTCCGTCGCCGTCCACCCGGTAGGTACGCACGTCCCCCGGCACCCCCTCGAAGTCGGTGATCCAGACGCCGTCCCGGTGCAGCGTCACCACTTGGTCCGCGCCCACGTCAGCCACATCCCGGACGTGCGGCGGGAAGGCGGCAGCGTCCGAGGCCAGAAACACCTCGCCGTCGCCGAGGCCCACGAGCAGGGGCAGACCGCGGCACGCGCCCACGACCACTTCCGGCTCGTCGGCGTGCACCGCGGCCAGAGCGAAGGTCCCCGTCAGCTGCCGGCACACCTGTCTCATCGCCTCCGCCAGGTCGTAGCAGGACGAGAAGTGCTCGGCGAGCAGATGCGCCGCCGCCTCGGTGTCGGTCGACGAGGCCATTTCGTGCCCGCGGGCGGCGAGTTGGGCACGCAGCCCGGCGAAGTCGTCGATGTCGCCGTTCTGCACGACCGCCACCCGCCCCGAGTCGTCCAGGTGCGGGTGCGCGTTCTCATCGGAGGGCGGACCGTGGGTGGCCAGCCTGGTGTGGCCGATGCCGGTCGTCCCCGCGGGCAGCGGGCGC
Organism: Streptomyces albidus (ex Kaewkla and Franco 2022); assembly: GCF_013870515.1. GTDB lineage: Bacteria > Actinomycetota > Actinomycetes > Streptomycetales > Streptomycetaceae > Streptomyces > Streptomyces albidus. The sequence goes on from NZ_JACBXA010000418.1 coordinate 1,373, forward strand.
TCCGACAACTCCCTCCGGACGTCTTCGAAGGTCCCCGACTTCTTGGCCGCGGCCAGCCCCCCGTCCACGAGAACGGCGACCCCCGCGGAGTCGTAACCCAGGTGCTCCAGGCGCCGCAGCCCGGCGAGAACGACATCCAGGGCGGAGCGCCCTCCCGCGTACGCAACGATTCCGCACATGCGGGCCAGCCTATGCGGCGCCCGCATGCTCCACGACGAGCAGCGGGCCTCTACGCGGCTGCCGCAGCTCTGCCCGGCAGACCGATCGGGACAGGCCGTGCCGGGCACCACGGGGAAAGCTCAACGCCCGCGGGCTATCCGCTCTATGGCGTCCTCCATCAGCTCCAGGTACTCCGCTTCCTCGCAGCGGGGCTTGCTGCCCAGTACGTACATCTCGAGGCTCTCGGACAGGTCCTCGGCGAGGTCCTCGTCCGGCAGGTCGTCGAGTGCCAGGTCGCCCTGTATGCGTGCCGCGAAGTCCCGTTTCGTCGTCGCTTCGAACCGGGCGGGACGTCTGCGTATGCGGTACTTGCGGCTCATGCGGCCGATGCGGAGGGACATGCGGGGAAACGTAGCGCCAAAACCCACCGCCCGTACACCGTCCGCTCATACCATTTTCACGGAGAGTTTCGGACTACCCGCTGGGGCTCCCGCGACCAGCCGTGACGTCCCATGCGACCCCGCCCGTACCGGCCGCGGAAGGCCTCCCCGCAGAATGGTCCCGTGCCAACGAAGCCCTACGTCGATCTCTCACGCTCCGAGTGGAGCGCCCTGCGCGAGCGCACCCCCCTTCCGCTGACCGCGGCCGAGGTCGAGGAGCTCCGCGGGCTCGGCGACGTCGTGGACCTGGACGAGGTGCGGGACGTCTTCCAGCCGCTCTCCAGGCTCCTGAACCTCTACGTCGGCGCCACCCACGGTCTGCGCAACGCCGTCAACACCTTCCTCGGCGACGTCGCCGGAGAGGGCGGCCCGCAGCGCGGCACCCCGTTCGTGATCGGCGTCGCGGGAAGCGTCGCCGTGGGCAAGTCCACGGTCTCCCGGCTGCTTCGGGCGCTGCTCGCCCGCTGGCCGGAGCACCCTCGCGTCGAACTGGTGACGACCGACGGCTTCCTGCTGCCCACGGCTGAGCTCCAGGAGCGCGGGCTGATGTCACGCAAGGGCTTCCCCGAGTCCTACGACCGGCGCGCACTGACCCGCTTCGTGGCCGACGTGAAGTCGGGCAAGGCCGAGGCGACCGCGCCCGTCTACTCGCACCTCATCTACGACCGGCTGCCCGGGGAACGCCTCACCGTGAAGAGCCCCGACATACTGATCGTCGAAGGGCTGAACGTGCTGCAGCCCGCGCTGCCCGGCCGCGACGGCCGCACCAGGCTCGCCCTCGCCGACTACTTCGACTTCTCCGTCTACGTCGACGCGCGCACCAGCGACGTCGAGGAGTGGTACCTGCGCCGGTTCAGCGCGCTTCGCGAGACGGCGTTCCAGAACCCCCGCTCGTATTTCCACCGGTACACGCAGGTCTCGGAGGAGGAGGCGCTGGAGTACGCACGCCGCACGTGGCGCACCATCAACGAGCCGAACCTCCGGCAGAACATCGCCCCGACGCGCGGCCGGGCGACGCTCCAGCTGCACAAGGGGGCGGACCACAAGGTCCAGCGCCTGTCGCTGCGCAAGCTCTGAAGCCGCCGCTCGGACCGGACGTCACG
>NZ_JACBXA010000419.1 GCF_013870515.1 Streptomyces albidus (ex Kaewkla and Franco 2022)
GCCGGGTGGCGGGCGTGGTGGCGGTCATGTCGCCGCCCCCACGCCGTCGAAGGCCTTGAGCCTGTCCAGGACGCTCTCGGCGGTGGGCGAGTCCATCCGGTCCACGAGCCGTCCGTCCGCCAGGAAGACCACCTCGTCGGCGTGCGCGGCGGCCACCGGATCGTGGGTGACCATCACGACCGTGCGCCCCATCTGCCGTACGGCGTCCCCCAGCAGCCGCAGTACCTCCTCCCCGGAACGGGAGTCGAGGTTGCCGGTCGGTTCGTCGGCGAAGACGACATCGGGTGCACCGGCGAACGCCCGGGCCACCGCGACTCGTTGCTGCTGTCCGCCGGAGAGCTCGGCGGGCCGGTGGTGGAGGCGGTCACGCAGTCCGACGATGTCGATGAGCGCGTCCGTCCACTCCGCGTCGGCCCGGCTGCCCGAAAGATCGCGGGGCAGGCTGATGTTCTCGGCGACGGTCAGCGTCGGAAGCAGGTTGAAGGACTGGAAGACGAAGCCGACGCGTTCACGGCGGAGGAGGGTGAGCTGCTTGTCGCTGAGCTGCCCCAGCTCCGTCCCGCCGATGTCGGCCTGCCCCGAAGTGAGGGTGTCCAGGCCCGCCGCGCAGTGCATCAGCGTGGACTTGCCGGACCCGGAGGGTCCCATGATCGCGGTGAACTGGCCGGCGGCGAAACCGAGGGAGACGCCGTCCAGCGCCCGCACCTCGGTCTCACCGCTGCCGTAGATCTTCACCGCGTCGACGACGCGTGCGGCGAGATCGCTCATGCCGGACCGTCCTTGTGCGGTCGGCCGCCCTCCTGGAGCACGGACAGGCGCCGCCAGTACTCGTCCTCGTCGATCTCACCGGAGGCGAAGCGCCGTCCGAGCAGGTCGAGGGGGGAGTTCTCCGGCCGGGGTCCGCCACCGGCCGTAGCCGGGCCGCGCCCGTGCCAGGGGCCGCGTCCGCGCCAGACGGTGCGGCGCAGCACGAAGACCGCGCCGACGACGACGGCGGCCCAGATCAGCGGGAAGAACAGGATCCACGGGCCGGGGCCCGCACCGTCGTGCCAGTTCGCAAGGTCGAACATGTCGGTCAACTCCTCGGTGGCGAAGTGGTGGTGTGCTTCGCTACCGAGAGTCGCCGCAGAAGGGGGTCCCCGTCGTCGTACGGCCAGCGGCTGTGCGCCTACCCCGCAGGGAGTACGCGCACCGGCCTCCGCCTGCTGCCGTCGGAGCGGGCGCGGCCGGAGTACGGGCTCAGAGGGTGACTTCGACCCCTACGTGGGGGCGCTTGCCGAGCCTGAGCAGGGTCCCGCCGGAGTCGACGACGCGGAACTGCCAGCCGTACTTGCGGGTCATCGCCTTGCGCACGCGGGCCAGGCCGCCCTGCTCGGTCATCAGCCGGGCGGTGCCCTCGACCGGTTCTGCGCCCTGGGCGGTACGGCCGCGGGAGTCGCAGGGGGTGACGGTGACGCGTGCGCCGTTGCGGACGCGCTTGACCTTCCCGCTGTCGTCCCGTGTCCACACGAGCAGTCGACCGTCGTCCTCGACCGCCCAGACGGGGGTCGGCACGGCGGTGCCGTCACGCCGGAAGGTCACGAGACTCACGTACCGGCTCTCGGCGATCTGCGGTGTCATCACGGGGCGAGCGTACCGCCGGGGCCGCCGGCAGGGGCTCGTGAGGAGTCGCTGTCCGTACGGGAAGGGCCGCCCCTTGGACGCCCGCGGGACCGGCGTCGTCCGGCGTCGTCAACCCGTGCCCAGGTCGCGGCGCATGCAGACCCTGGGCCAGTGGTCCAGGCCTGCCAGCGCCTCCTCGGCGCGGATCTTCCGCAGTCCGGGCGTCAGTTCGCCGGGTTCGAGGGTGCGGAAGCCGCAGCGCTCGTAGTACGGCGCGTTCCACGGCACGTCGACGAAGGTGGAGAGCGTGAGCGCGGGCAGGCCCGCGGCGGCCGCCCGGTCCGCCACGTGCTCGATCAGGGCACGCCCGATGCGCCGGCGCGCGAACTCCGGGTCGACGGAGACCTGTTCGATGTGGGCGTTGCCGTCCACCGGCTCGACCATGACGTAGGCGACCGGGCAGTCGTCGGCGGCGGCCACCCACAGTGCGCCGTTCTGGGTGTAGCGGCGCAGCATGGTGAGCGACGGCGGCTCGTCGTCGGCGACCAGGTCCATGCCGAGGGCGCGGAAGCAGCCGCCCGCCGCCCGCTCGATGTCCTGAAGGCGCCTCAAGTCCCTCTCGTCTCCGGCTCTGATGTCCACGTGTTCATGCTGCCAGGGTGCCGAGCGGATCATCCAGTACAGGCTGCCATGCCAACTCGGCTGCGCCCACAAGGCTGTTGTGCTGGAGGGAGCTGGGCAGCACGGGCACGCTGCCGCTCCTGCCCCACAGGCTCCGGTCGGCGATGACGGCGCGCAGCCGTTCACCGTCCGTCTCCAGCAGCGTGCGGTGCAGGCCGCCGAGGATGATTCGGTCGGGGTTGAGGATGTTGACGAGCCCGGCGAGGCCCTGGCCGAGCCGGTCGATGAGCGTCTCGACGGCGGTCCTCACGGCGGGGTCGGTGGCGTACTCCGTGCGGATCAGCTCCTGGGACCTCTCCAGCAGGGAGACCTCGGGGCCCGGGTCGCGTCCGGCCGCCTCAAGGAACGCCAGCGGGTCCGTCTCCACGTCCAGACAGCCGCGGCTGCCGCAGTGGCAAGGCCGGCCGCCAGGGTCGACGGTGAGGTGCCCGACTTCCAGCGCGAGGCCTGAACTCCCCGTGTGCAGACGGCCGTCGAGCACGAGCGCGCCGCCGACGCCGCGGTGCCCCGTGCCGACGACGAGCAGATGCTGAGCGCCCCGGCCCGCGCCGTGCCGGTGCTCGGCGAGTGCGGCGAGGTTGATGTCGTTCGCCGCGTAGCCCGTCGCGGTCGTCTGACCGGAGGGCCCCGGGATACGGGCCTCGGCCAGGCTCCGGGTGAAGATCTCCCGCACGGGGGCGCCCGCCTCCCAGGCCAGGTGCAGCGGGTTGAGCGCGGTTCCCTCCGGCTCGGCCACCGCGGAGGGTCCGCGCGAGCCACGGCGCGCGGTCGTCGGCGTCCGGCATGTAGC
>NZ_JACBXA010000042.1 GCF_013870515.1 Streptomyces albidus (ex Kaewkla and Franco 2022)
GTACGGGAGGCGGTGGGCCGGGCCTTGGCGGACGCCGGACGCCCGCAGGCCCACCCGGACGGGGGCACCGGTGCGAACGGCGGCCCGCCGAGTGCGGACGTCGTCGCCCGGCTGGCCCGCGACGCCAAGCGTCCGCTGCTCGTGCTGCTGGACGCGCCCGAGGAGATGCCGCTCGGGCTCGCACGCGAGTTGAGGCGCTGGACGGCGGGCACGGTGAGCTGGCTGCGGGCTTCGGGGGCACGGATGGTGATCGCGTGCGGGCCCGAACACTGGGAGCAGGCAGGGGAGTTCTTCCCCGCCACGATGCTGTACGAGGGCGCTGACGGGCCCGACGCGGCAGAAGGCGCCGTCCTGCCGCCCTGCGTGCGGATCGGCGATCTGCCGGCCGAACAGGCAGCCCGCGCGCGAGAGCGGTACGGCCTCGACGACGGCTCCCTCGCCGAAGGGGACGCCCGACATCCGCTGGCCATGCGGATGCTGGCCGAGATCCGCGGAGCGCTGAACACCGCCGACTGCGGCTCCGCCGCTCCGAGCCGTACCGAGATCTTCTCCGCCCACCTCGATCTCGTCGCGCTGCGCATCGCCGGCCGGGTGGCGGCCCAACTGGGGCGTGCGGCGCGTGACGGCGCCGTGCGGAGGCTCGCGGTCCGGGCTGCCGGTGCACTTCATGAGGCGGCGCGGCGATGCCTGGGGCCCGGGCAGGGAGCGGTGGGCAGGGCCGACTTCGAGGAGGTCTTCCCACGGCGGTCCGGCTGGCGGTCGGCGGTGCTCGAAGAAGGCGTTCTCGAGGAGGCCGGCGATCAATTCCGTTTCGTGGACGAGGAGTTCGCCGACTGGCTTCAGGGGCGCCACCTGGAGGTGGAGGCGGCCCTGGCCGCACTCGTGCACGAACGGGCCGGGCAGAGCGCCGAGTTGGAGGCGTCCGCCGCGTACGGCCGGTCCTGTGCGCCGGCCGGGCCGCATGTCCCGCGGCACCGCGTCGGCCCGGTCGTGCAGGCCCTGCTGCTGTGCGACCGGCTCGAAGGTCCTGCGGTTCTGGAGAGGCACCTGCTTCCGTTGATCGACGTCTGCTTCGGGGGAGTCGCACCGGAGAGCGTCTGGTGGGCCACCCGTCTGCTCAAGGACACGCTGCGGCGCGTCAACGACGCACGCCCGTACGACGGCGTCCTCACGCGGCTCGCGCAGCGCATCGCGGCGGACGGGCACGGTGGCGACTTCGGCCCCGGGTTCTGGCGCCGACTTCGGCTGCCGACCGGCCAGCAGACCGAGTTGCTACGACTGATGCTGCCCGCCGATCCCCTCCACCGGCCGGAGGGCGGGCGCGGGAACGGTCGATGCCTGGATGTGGTCGACGAACTCGCGGCCGCCGATCCCGAAGCCGTTTTGCCGCTGCTGTGCGGCTGGTTCACCGACAGGCGCACGCTGAACGGCGGGACACCCGCGAGCGGACTGCCGCAGCCCACCGTTGCGTCAGCCGCACAGGCGCTGCTGTACGCACATCGCGGACGCGCACCCGGCCTTCTGCTCGACCTGCTCATCGACGCCTGCCATCCGCGCGCCGACGAACTCCTCGGCGAACTCGCTCAGGACGAACCGGCAGCGCTGTGCCGTGCAGTCGAACGCTGGGCACACGACGAGCGCAGCCTGCGGCGGATCGCGGCCGCCGAGTACGGGACGCAGATGGCCAGGCACGCCCGTACGGACGCCGAACGGGAACACCTCGCCGGCGCCGCGCGCGCACTGCTGAGACGTTCCGGCGAGCTCTCCCTGCACGCGTCGGCCATGGCCCTCCTGCTGCGCATCTCCGCCGACCGTGACCAACATCTCGACGCTGCGCTCGACCTGCTGGGCGCCACAGGTGCGAGGGAGCTGTCCGACGCACTCACCCGCGCACTCCGCGAGCGGCCGGAGCCCGTGCTGGCCGCGTTCCGCGCGCGGCTGGGCGAGCCGGGCAGCGGGGCGCACCACCTGGTGGAAACCCTCGCGGAAGCGACGGACGCGGGCCTCGCCGTGGCCACCGCCGAGCTGGTGCGTGAGTACGCCGAGCTGCGGCCGGAGAGGGCGGCGGAGGCGCTGGCCCCGTTCGTACGGCGCAGACTCACCCCCGGAGCGGAGGACCGGGCCGGGCTCCAACTGCTGACCGACGCCCTGCTCAGCTCGCCCTGCGCACCGCTGCGGGCGAGTCTCGTCCGGGCACTCGGCGAGGCGGGGCCGGGGCCCCTGCGGGACGAGCTGCTGGACGTGCTGCTGCTGGGGGAGCGGGAGATCACCGTGCTGGACGCGGCGCTGGCGGCGGTGGTGCGGGGCGGACGCGTGCACGCAGTGGAGGACGGGAACGGCCCGGCGGAGCGCCCCGGACGGGGCTTCACCGCAGAACTGGTCCGCAGAATCGGGCTGCTCATGGCGCGTACGCCCGAGGGCGCGGCCTGCTTCGACCGCCGCCTCGTCGAGCTGTCCCGGGAGGTGCCGGGGTTCGCCGAACTGCTGCGGGCCTGGGCGGAAGCCGCACCCAATGCGTGGGCGGCGGTGGTCGGGCCCAGCGCGCGGCGCATGTGCGATGCCCTGGCAGACCGTGCGTAGGCGCGGGTCCGGTGAGGGGGCAGCTCAGCGGCATGGCACCCTTGGACCGGCGAAACCCATCGGCATCGGCGAGGAGCAGTGACGTGCAGCGCTGGCGTGGCTTGGAGGACATCCCGGAGGGCTGGGGGCGCAGTGTCGTCACCATCGGCTCGTACGACGGGGTGCACCGCGGGCACCAGCTGATCATCAGCAGGACGGTTGCGCGCGCTCGCGAACTCGGAGTGCCCGCAGTCGTCGTCACATTCGATCCCCACCCGAGCGAAGTCGTACGGCCCGGCAGCCACCCGCCGCTGCTCGCGCCGCACCCCCGGCGAGCCGACCTCATGGCCGAACTCGGCGTGGACGCCGTGCTGGTGCTGCCGTTCACCGCGGAGTTCTCGCAGCTCACACCCGCCGAATTCGTGGCCAAGGTCCTGGTCGACAGGCTGCACGCCCTGAGCGTCGTCGAGGGGCCCAACTTCCGTTTCGGGCACAGGGCCGCGGGCAACGTCGACTTCCTCGCGGAGCTCGGCGAGACCTACGACTACGAGGTGGAGGTCATCGACCTCTACGAGCGAGGCACCGCCGGAGGCGGGGAGCCCTTCTCGTCCTCGCTGGTGCGGCGCCTGGTCTCCGACGGGGACGTCGACGGTGCGGCCGAGGTCCTGGGACGCCCCCACCGAGTCGAAGGCGTGGTCGTGCGCGGCGCTCAACGCGGCCGTGAACTGGGCTTTCCCACCGCGAACGTCGAGACCGTCCCGCACACCGCCGTGCCCGCCGACGGGGTCTACGCCGGCTGGCTCACCGCCGACGGCGAGCGCATGCCGGCTGCGATCTCCGTGGGGACCAACCCGCAGTTCGACGGCACCGAGCGCACCGTCGAGGCCTACGCCATCGACCGCGTGGACCTCGACCTCTACGGGATGCACGTCGCCGTGGACTTCCTGGCCTACATCCGCGGGCAGGAGAAGTTCGACACCCTCGACGCCCTGCTGGAGCGCATGGGCGAGGACGTGGACCGCTGCCGCGACCTGGTGGCGAAGGCGGACGGCGCGCAGCGCTGATCCGCTCGCGGGGCGGATGACCGCCCTACGGCGGCGGCGCCGGTGTCCCGTACGCCGCCGCTCTGCGACGGTGCCTCAGCTCGACTGCGGCGGCCAGCCCTCAGGCGGCTGTTGCGGCTGCTGCTGTCCGTAGGGCGCCTGAGGGGGCTGCTGGCCGTACTGCTGCTGCCCGTACTGCTGTTGCCCGTACGGCTGTTGGGGCGGCTGGCCCGGGTACTGCTGTCCCGGCATGGGCGGCCCCGGCGGCTGCTGCCCGGGCATGGGCGGTGCCAGCTGCGGCGGAGGCTGGCCGTTCGCCGTCCACAGGCCCTGCTCCTGCTGGGCGCGGCTGAAGTCCTCCGCGATGAGCGCCGACAGCTCGAAGTAGGCCTCGCGGGTCTTCGGACGCATCATGTCGAGATCGAGCTCGGCGCCGGCGGAGAGATGCTCGTCGAAGGGGATGGTGACGACTCCCCGGCAGCGCGTCTGGAAGTGCGACACGATGTCCTCGACCTTGATCATCTTTCCGGTCTCGCGGACGCCCGAGATGACCGTGATGCTGCGCTGCACCAAGTCGCCGTACCCGTGGGCGGAGAGCCAGTCGAGCGTCGTGCTCGCGCTGCTCGCACCGTCCACGGAGGGCGTGGAGATGATGATCAACTGGTCGGCGAGGTCGAGCACTCCGCGCATCGCGGAGTAGAGCAGACCGGTGCCCGAGTCGGTGAGGATGATCGGATACTGCTTGCCGAGGATGTCGATGACGCGGCGGTAGTCGTCGTCGTTGAACGTCGTCGAGACGGCCGGGTCCACGTCGTTCGCAAGGATCTCCAGGCCGGCGCTCGTCTGGGACGTGAACCGGCGGATGTCCATGTAGCTGTTGAGGTACGGGATCGCGGTGACCAGGTCGCGGATCGTCGCACCCGTCTCGCGGCGCACCCGGCGGCCGAGGGTGCCCGCGTCCGGGTTCGCGTCGATGGCGATGACCTTGTCCTGGCGCTCCGTCGCGAGGGTCGAGCCCAGAGCCGTGGTGGTCGTGGTCTTACCGACGCCGCCCTTGAGGCTGATGACGGCGATGCGGTAGCACGACAGCACCGGCGTACGGATGAGGTCGAGCTTGCGCTGCCGCTCCGCCTCTTCCTTCTTGCCGCCCAGACGGAAGCGGGAGTTGCGGGCGGGGTTCTGCGAGCGGGGCTTCCGCTTGCTGTTGACCAGACGGTCCGAGGACAGCTCCACCGCCGCGGTGTAGCCGAGGGGCGAGCCGCCCTGGTTCTGGCGGCGCGGGTCGGCGGGCTGTTGCGGCTGCTGCTGTCCGGGCTGGGCCTGTTCCGGTTGCTGCGGGTAGCCGTAGCCCGCGGGCGGGGTGCCGGGCTGGTGCTGAACCGGCTGGCCCGGGTGCGGCTGTTGCTGCTGTGCGGGCTGTTGCGGGTAAGGCTGAGGCTGGGGCGTGTACGGGGGCTGCTGGCCCGGGTACTGCTGTCCGGGCTGCTGCGGGTAGCCGTAGCCACCCGGCTGCGGGTATCCGTAACCAGCCTGCTGCTGGGGCGAGTTGGGGGCGGGCGGCAGTGCGGGGCGTGCGGTGTCGGGGGCCTGATCCTGCTGCGGGAGCGGCATCGGGGGCATCCCGCTCGGAGGTACGGGCGAGCCGGGTGCGCCGGTGTTTCCAGGCTGCTGCTGGGGAGGCTGCTGGCCGACCTGGTGCGGGAATCCGTAGCCCGGCTGTTGCTGGCCGGGCTGAGGGCCGGGCTGTTGCTGTCCTGGGTGCTGGCTGTGGTCGCGCTGCTCGGGCAGGGGCGGGGTGGGGCTCGGGCCGCCCGACGGGGTGGACCAGGGGTCGCCTGCTGAAGGGGGGTTGGCGGGCTGGTACTCCGGCGGGAGCGGCGGCACCCCGGGGGGCGGCTCCGATCCGGGCAGGGGACCGGGCATGTTGCTGCCGTCGGCCGCGGGCATGGGCTGCCACGGCGGGGTCTGCTGCGGAGGCGTGGACTGACCATGCGGAGGCACGGCGTCCTGCGGTTCGTCGGCAGGCCCTTCACCGGGGGCGACGTCGGAGCTCTGAGCGGCGTCCGTGGAGGCGGGGACGCCGGCGGGGGGTGTTCCGCTGCCGGAGTCACCGAATGCATCGGCGGGCGACGAAGTGTCGCTGTGCGAGGGGGCGTTGCTCCCCTCGGCCTCGGCCTTCTCACGTTCCTTGGCTGCGGCGACCTCGGCGATCTCCCGGCGCAACGCGGCTGCGGAGAACCGCATCGTCGCGCCGTCCTCGATGTCGCCCGCACCGTCCGCGAGGCCCGCATCCGTACCCGTACCTGTTCCCGTACCCGTACCCGCACTCGTCCGCGGGTCGGAGGTCGCTTCGTCGTGCGCGGCGGGCTCAGGCTCGCTCGCGTCATCGGAGGCGCTGGCCGGACCGGTGGCGTCGACGGTGGGCCCGTTGTTCTTGTCGGGCTCGGCCGGGGCGTCTGCGGGCTGATCCGCGGCCTGTGGCGGGCGCGCCCAATCCGGCGTCGGCAGCGGGAAGTCTCCCGGAGACCCGGTGGAACCCCGCTCCTCCTCGCCCGCGTTCGCGGCAGGCGGCGTCTCGGGGCCGGCGTCGTCCGTGAACTGGCGAGGTGCCTCTTCGGGCTGGGACGTCTCCGGGGAAGGCCCGGGAGCGGGCGTGGCGGCCGGCGTGGACGGATACGCATGGCTCGGGGAGCTGTTCGCATCCTGCGTGTACCAAGCAGGCGGCGTGTAGTCGATGGTGAACTGACCGGTCGATTCCGTCTCGTGCTCGGAATCAGCTTCCGCATCGGGCCGATCGGTGTCGGGCACCATCCCGCCGTCGCGGATCTCGTCCCGATCGCTGCTCACAATGCCTCCTGCTGCTGTGGTCATGCACCCCGATTTGCTACGCGCCCACCAAGCCTAATCACCGTAACTCCGGGCACGGCAGAGCGGCCCGGCCTCAAGGGGAGACGGGGCCCCGTGACCTGACTCAACCAGCCCAAGGTCTCGGTTCCGTCTCGGCTTCGGACCGGGCTCGGCCCCGTCCGTCATGTGGTCTGTGGCGCTTCAAGCGGCGTTGGTCCGCGGCACGTGCACTTCGAACTTCGCATGCCGTGAGCCGAGGCCGCAGTGCGCCTTCACGGTCAGTCGAGCCGGCGGGGTGTCCCCAGAAGGCCCGTCTCCGCATCCGTGGGCTGCGTCAGCGCGTAGTGCCGGTCGCGCTTCGTGCACCACAGGGTCACTCCGTCCCCGAGGGTCGACAGCGCTTCGACCTCCTGCTGCGGCAGCTGCAGGATCCGGCCGATCTGCTTCGCCTCGTCGGGCGAGACCCGCTGCACGCCGATCAACGAGGAGTTGCGCAGCAACCGCGGCGCCACCGGGCTCAGATACGGCAGCAGCGTCAGCACAGACTGCCAGGCGGAGGAGGCAACGCGTCCACGAGGGGGCCGCATTCCGCAGTCCCGCACGACGAGCACAGGGCTTCCCACCGTCGGGCCCATGGGCGGGACCCGCGCGACGTCATGGAGGGTGATGCACTCCTGCCCCGCCCCCGCTGCCTGCACCAGGTTCGTCCACACGTGTGCGCGGCCCGTCTCGACTGCGACGCGTGCGCCCGTACCGGCGGTGCGGAGCGCCAGCACCTGCGCCGTCCACAGACCGCCGATCAGCACGACGTCGTACGGCATCGGGTGGTGGAAGCCCACCACTTGGGGACGGCCCTCGGCGTCGTTCCCGACGACGACGCCGTCGTCGCCTATGGGCAGCGAGAGCGCCGCCAGATGGTCGGCCGGGAGCGAATGGCCCGCACGCTGCGGACCTCGCAGCCCTTGCATCAGACCCATGCCACGTGCCATCAGCGTGCACCCCCGAGCGGCAGCGTCGCGAGAACACCCGGAAGCTGCTCGCGGTCCAGTCGTACGAGCCCGACCTTCGCCGAGCGGGAAGCACGCTCCAACTGGCGGCGTGCCTGGGAGAGTTCATTGTCCGTGCGGCCGGTGATGCGCACGTGTCCGTTCACGGACACCGACTGCCGTCGCGTCGCGCGGCCGATCGTGAGGCTGAACGTCGTGGTGAGCGCCGGGACGGACGTCAGCAGGGACACCAGCCGGGGAAGCGGAGTCGCCGCCCGGCCGACCTCCGGCCAGCGGCCCACCCCGTACGTGGTGTGCCAGCGGTCGTCGCAACGCCACGCGCGCGGAGTCTCCTGCGTACGGCGGGCCGGCGGGGCGTCGGGCTGACTCGCCCGCGCCGTCGCCAACGGGTTGGCGCAGGCGGAGGTCGCCACGGCGGCGACCAGCTCCTCCTCGTTCAGCACGGAAGCGCGGAAGCCCGAACCCGTTATGCGGCTCGCCAACTGGTCGGCAGCGCGCGTCAGACAGCGCTGCGCTCCCTCGACGCCGCCTCCGCGCGCTTTGACCGCCTCGGGGCACAGCTCCGGGTCCAGCTTGAGCGCGACCCACGTCAACCGCAGTGCGGGAGACCCGGTTTGCTCCTGAAGTGGGGCGTAACTGCGCCGTGCCACGGACTGTTCGGGCAGATGCGGCGCCGGCGCGGGCTGCACGTGCTGCACGACCTGGACCGATTCGAGCACGATCCCGTCAACGTCCAACGCGTCGCGCAGCAGCCCGAGCGGCAGGGCGCGTGCCCCGAACGCGGGGCGCAGAGCGCTCACTCCGGCCTCCACGCGGACGACGGCCGTGAGGAAACTGCCGTCGCCGAGCATTCCGATCGTGCGGCGGTCGCGGTCGAGGAAGGCGTACGTACGCAGACCGGGCGCGCACTCCACGGCCGGGCCCAAACTCGGGTCGAGCCGCTCCGTGAGGGGCATCGCCAACATCCGCTTACGGGCACGCAGTTCGAGCACGGTGGCCAGCCAGTCGCGGATCGAACGCTGGTGACGGCGCATCAGCGCGAACAGCAGCAGGGCGACGGCGATGACTGCGGCGGGCACGAGCATCAACTGGTCGATGGCGGCGGCGACCACCAGCACGACCAGCGCCAGCTCGATGAGCACGAGCTGTTGCAACTGGAACGGACCGAGCCGCGTCGTGCGCGATTCGGTGCGCAGAACGGTCGATGCGGGAATGCGAGGGCGTGCCGGTGTCGTCGTACCCGTCGAGCCGCTCGGACGCCGGTCACCGGGCCCAGCTGCGGCCCCCCGGGCGCGGGTTGCAGTTCCCATCGCCGCTTAGCCCCCTCATGTCCGTATTCGCCCCAGAAGTCAAGGGACGTTGGCCGGGCGATCACCCTACCGGAGCAGCGGGAGAGGATCGTCAACCGGCATAGTAGGGGGACGGTCCGACAAACGGCACCAGTGACGGTGTCCGATGGTCCACGGCAACCGGTCAGCGGGGAGAGGCAATTCACTCATGGCATCACGGCGGGACGAGCTCAACGCATACACCTTCGCGAAGAAGCGTCTGGTTGCGCAGTTCCTTCAGCCCTCTCCGACAGGTACGGAAGAGGGCGCTCCCCGTCCGCTTCGCGGGATCGTCCCCGGTCTGATCGTCGGGGTGCTGATCATGGCGGGGTTCGGAGCGTGGGGGATGTTCAAGCCGCAGGTGCCCAAGGGCTGGGACGAGACCGGCAAGAACGTGCTGATCGGCAGCAAGTCCACGACTCGCTACGTCGTCCTGGAGACCGGAAAGAACAAGCGCAAGCAGCTGCATCCCGTACTCAACCTCACCTCCGCCAAGCTCCTTCTCGAGAACAGCCAGGGCGGCGAACCGATGAAGGTGGACGAGAAGTTCCTCGACAGCGGCAAGCTTCCGCACGGTGCGACGATCGGCATCCCCTACGCGCCGGACAGGCTGCCGGATGCCGAAGAAGCCGGCAGCAAGAAGCGCTGGGTCGTCTGTGAACGGCCACGTGGAAGCGGCACGGCCGTCCAGAAGGCGGCCTTCGTCCTCGCCGAGCGTGAGGAGAAGAAGGTCGAGGGCGAAGAGAAGCTGCGCCGAGGCGACGTCATGTACGTGGAAGGGTCGAACGGCAAGCAGTACCTCGTGGACAAGAGCGGCACCCGCTACGAGATCGGCGAAGCGGGCCAACGGAGAAGGCAGCTGCTCGGTGCCCTGGTGGGAGGGGCGGCCACCCCCCAACGCGTCTCCAATCAGTGGCTGTTGACGCTGAACAAGGGCGATCAGATCTTCTTCCCCGAAGTGGACGACAAGCCTGGTGCACCGGCCAACGTGGAAGGTGACCTGGACAGCGTGTCGAATCGCGTCGGCATGGTCCTCAAAGCCGAGTCCGGCCCCCGGGACCAGCACTACGTAGTCGTCAGCGGTCGCGTCATGCCGGTCTCGGACTTCACCGCGAAGCTGCTCCTGCACTCTCCGGAACTGGCCGGACTGGACCAGGCGAACAAGGCGAAGCGCGTCAACGCCGTCTCGTTCACCGCGGACAAGCAGACCTATGCCGACGGGAAGAAGTGGCCCAGCCAGAAGCCTGTGCCGGTCAATGCCGGGAGCAGCGCGGCGAGCGAGCGCGACACCTCCTGCAACGTACTGCGGGACGTGAGCAGCAAGGGCCGTACGACGCTCAGCACCTGGAGTGGTGACCGCTTCCCTGCCCAGCTGCCCACCGGTTCCTCGAGCGCTTACGTCAGTCCTGGTTCGGGACAGCTCTTCCGGCAGGTGAAGGGCGACAGCACGAAGTCCGGCGGCATTTTCCTGGTCACGGACACCGGCCTGCGCTACGCCATGCAGACCAACGGTGACAGCGCGGAGGACGAGTCGGATATCGGCAGCGACGGCAAGAAGTCGAAAGAAGAGACGCCGGGCGAGGACAAGTCGGCGCAGGCTCGCCTCGGCTACGAGAACCTGAAGAATCCGACGCCGATTCCGGCCGCGTGGTCACAGTTCCTGCCGACCGGGCCACGGCTGTCAACTGAAAGCGCCAAGCAGCCGCAGGGTTCCTGATTCGGGGGAGAGAGACGAATGACGTACAGCCCGAATCGCGTCATGTCCGGTGGCGCGACACGCTTGCGCCGCTGGACGGCGTTCCCCGCCGCGATTGCCGTCGCGGTGACCACGCTCGGCCTCGCCACGGCTTCGCCGGCGGCAGCGGAGGGCAGTGAACCGTGCGCGAACCCGCCGAAGGTCTACAAGGGAATGCCGTGGTCGCTCGAAAGAATCCTCCTTGACGACCTCTGGAAGCAGAGCATGGGTGAGGGCGTCCGCGTCGCGGTCATCGACACGGGTGTGGATGTGAAACACCCTCAGCTCAAGCGAGCCGTGGATGCGGGAAGCGGGCTGAACACGCTGCCCAAGGGGAAGCCGAAGAAGAACGAGCAGCCCGTCACCCGGGGCAAGCAGAACGGCACGACGGACACCGTCGGTCACGGGACCAAGGTCGCCGGAATCATCGCTGCCCGTAGGAGCACGGACACGAAATTCGCGGGGCTCGCCCCGCAGTCGACGATCATCCCCATCAGGCAGAACGACGAGAACGGCCGGGGGACGGCCAAGACCCTCGCCCAAGCCATCGATCACGCGGTGAGCAAGAAGGCCGACGTCATCAACATCTCCCAGGACACCACCGAAGCCCTCAAGCCGGACTCCGTGCTGAAGGAGTCGGTCGACAAGGCATTGGCGGCCGATGTCGTGGTCGTCGCATCCGCAGGCAACGACGGCCTCGGTGGGAACGTCAAGGAGACCTACCCCGCCTCGTTCGACGGCGTGCTGGCCGTGGCTTCCTCCGACCGCAACAACGAACGGGCGCCCTTCTCGCAGTCCGGCGAGTTCGTCGGCGTCGCCGCCCCGGGGGTCGACATGGTCTCGACCATGCCGGGGGGAGGGCACTGTGCCGACAACGGGACGAGTTTCTCTGCCCCGTACGTGGCTGGTGTGGCCGCGCTGATCAAGGCCGAGCACAAGGACTGGACGCGGCAGCAGATCGTCGCCCAGATCGAGCAGACAGCTGAACGCTCCGTGGCAGGCCACGACCGCCTCGTCGGATGGGGTGTCGTCGACCCGCTCCGCGCACTGACCGAGGACGAGAAGCCGATCGAGGAGCCGACTCCGGACGAGGGCATCTCGCAGGCGGAGGCGCCCACTCCAGCAAAGTTGCAGCTCGGTGAAACCACTCAGGAACGCAACGAACGCATCGGCACCTATGCCGTAGTGGGCGGTGGCGTGCTGGTAATCGTCATCGCCGGCGGTGCGCAGATCTACCGTGACTGGCGCCGCCGTACGGGACGTGTGATGGATGGAAGCGATGCTTCCGCCTGACGCCCGACATCATCACCGAATCCTCACAACTGGCGGCGGAAGCAGGGCAATTCGCCCGTTGGGGGATGGGTTCGGCTGTGGAAGTCTCGTGTCGAAGCTCTGCCGTCGACAGGCTGATTCGCTCCTGTTGCAGACGGCTACTTGACAACGTGGCATGCACGCAGAACTGCGGTTGTTTCAGTGAGTTGAGCAAGTCTCTTGCGCAGGTTTGCAGTTGGAACAGTGGTACCCAGTGGCTAAAGTGTCACCGGACGTCATCAGCATCGCGAAGACTGCGAAGACTCAAACGGGTGGAGGGGGAGAGCCGTAATGAGGCCTGCCGAGGGGGGCGGTTCCGCTCCAGCGCCTTCAGGGCGCGACCTGAAACGGGGCGCGGAAGCTCTTACCACTTTCAAGAAGCGGGTGGACTCGGTCCTCAAGGACCTCGCAGGCTCCCCCGCAGCGAGGGTGGGTGACCAGCAGATCTCCCGCTCGTCCTTCAGCGCGGGCAACGCCCCGTTCGCTGAAGCCGATGGGCTCTTCACGCAGTACAACCGCGTGCACACGGAGTTGACCACCTTGTCGCAGACGCTCAGCGACCAGATCGAGGCCATGCAGATCGCCGTGCACGGCGCGGACGTCGGCTTCAACAACCTGGAAGAGGACGTGCGACGTCGCTTCTGGGCCATCCAGGCCCGTACGCAGCAGCGCGCCGAGGACGCCCGCAAGAACGCCGAGGGTGCGGACGCGGGCAGGGACAAGGGCCACACCGGCGACGACAAGTCCAACTACTGACGAAGGGAGGAAGTGCCATGGCTGGAAACGAAGATGGTCAGAGCGGCGGGGCCGAGGAGCAGCCCCGTCCGGAGGTACCGAACGTCGCTCCCAACCTTGCGGTCGTCGAGCTGCGTCGGGTCATGTCGTCGCTCCCTTTCT
Source organism: Streptomyces albidus (ex Kaewkla and Franco 2022) (assembly GCF_013870515.1). Lineage (GTDB taxonomy): Bacteria > Actinomycetota > Actinomycetes > Streptomycetales > Streptomycetaceae > Streptomyces > Streptomyces albidus. The sequence continues at coordinate 12,728 of NZ_JACBXA010000042.1, forward strand.
TCGGCACCGGTGGTGACGGCAACCTCGGCAAGACGAGCTTCGAGGCCCACAGGCTCAACCAGATGATCGATCTGGTTGAGAACGGCCGTCCGAGCGACATGGAGCACGCGGGTGACGCACTCTGGAAGGCTGGCGGTGCGATCCGGCGCGCCGCCGAGGAGCTGAGCGGTCATATCGACAGCGTCGACTGGGAAGGCGAGTCCGGCGACGCGTTCCGTACGTGGGGCAGAGGCCTCGTCAAGAACTCCCGCAAGCTCGCCGACTACTCCGAGAACGCCGGCACGCAGATCAAGGCTTCCGGTTCCGGTCTGGCGACCGTCCAGAAGTCGATGCCGCCGCGGGACACCAGGCTGGTCCAGAAGGACGTCAAGGACATCCCGGCGCCTGCGCAGGTCGAGGGCAACAAGGAGTACGCCGAGGCAGCCAAGGTCGAGGAAGACCGCCAAGAGGCGATCAACCAGATGAACCGGCTCGGCTCCTACTACACGGTCTCCAACGAGATCATGGCCGGCCAGGAGCCGCCGACCTTCGGCGCGATGCCTAACGTGGGTGTGCCGAGGCCCGGCCCCGAGGACCCAAGGAGTGCGGGCGAGGGTGAGCCGTCGTCCACGGACTCGCCTGGCACCGTCCAATCCGAGGCGAGGTCGGCAACACCTGATGGCGGTCGCGAGACTGCGTCAGTCACGACTCAGGGGCCTACTGCAGTGACCCCCGTTCCCGAGCGGAACATTGGTACGGAGATCGACAGCGTCGCCGCTCCGCCTGCTCCCGCACCGGAAGTCGGCACGCCCCCGACCACCTCACCTGCGACACCGACTGCTCAAGGCCCGTCAGCCGGGCCGGTGACTCCCATAGCTCCGGGACCTACGGCGCAAGGGCTCGCGCGCAGCACCGCCAAGGCGCCTGGAATTGCCGGCACGCCCAGGGCCACCGGTCAGGGGCCGGTCGGGCCCGTCGGCCGTACCGGTCAGGCCGGCATGGCCAGACCGGGGCCCATGGGCCGCACTGCGAATCTGGGACCTGGACCGGGCCAGAACGGGATGACGGGAAGGCCGGGCGCAAGAGGCATGGGCCCGGGGATGATCGGCCGCACCGCTGGTGCCGGTTCGATGGCGGCTGGGCAGCCGACGACACCTCGAGCGTCGCGTCCTGGCGGGATCGTCGGAGGAACGCCCAGCCGAGCTGTCAGTGGCGCGAAGGCGCCGCGGATCCCACGCGGAACGGTCGTCGGCAACGAGGGTTCGACCGGCAAGGGCGGCCTCCGGGGTACCTTCGGCCGCGTTGTCGGATCAACTGGTGCGCCGTCGACTCCCCGTGCCTTCGTGAAGAAGCCGGCTGCCGGGCGGGGAGGCGTCGTCGGTCTCCCGCGCTCCGGCGGGGCAGGTCGTGGCCTTGGTGAATTCACGCCTGGCGGTTCGGGGTTGGCACGTGCCGGTGCAGCGGGTGGAGCGATGGTGCCGGGTGGAAGGGTGCCGACCACTCGGGATGAGGAAGTCGAGAACGGTACTCGTCCCGACTACCTGGTCGAAGACGAAGAGACATGGACGACAGGCCGACGCGGCACTGTTCCGCCGGTGATCGAGTAGTACGGGTGATTCAGGAATGACGGCAGTGACCAGGTCCATGACGCTGACGGGGGGCACCCGATGAAGAGGTGGCTGTTGCCACTGGTCGCCGCCACCGGTGTGTGGACCGTCGTCCTCTCGGGGTTGCCTCAGGCTGCTGTGGCCGAGGATGTGACCTCCAAGCAGTGGTACTTCGATGCCATGCAGATGGACCGCGTCTGGCAGAAGAGCACTGGCAAGGGGGTGAAGGTCGCCGTTGTCGACAGTGGCGTCAGCTCGACCAAATCCCTCAAGGGTCAGGTGCTCGCCGGGAAGAATGTTTCCGGCGAGGCGGGTAGCGAAAAGAAGGACGGTTCGGGGCACGGCACCACGATGGCCGAGCTCATCGCCGGCAAGGGAGCGGGAGGTCTGAAGGGGTTCGCACCTGATGCTCAGATCATTCCGATTCGCACGGCGACGTCGACCAGCAACGACTTGCAGGAGACGAGCACCATCGACCAGGCCATTCGTGCAGCAGCTGATACGGATGCCAAGGTCATCAACATCTCCATCAGCAGCGAATACTTCACTCCTGACGACGAAGCGGCGGTGAAGTACGCGGCGAGCAAGGGGAAACTCATGTTCGCGGCCGTCGGCAACGAGGGCGACGGTAAGAACAAGATTCAGTACCCGGCCTTCTACCGGGACGTGGTCGGTGTAGGAGCGACGGATAAGAAGGGGAAGGTCTCCAAGTTCTCCCAGTCCGGCGACTACATCGATCTCGTCGCTCCGGGGAGTGATATTCCGCGGTGGTGCGACAAGAGCTTCCAACGCTACTGCGATGGAGACGGTGGAACGAGTGCCTCCACCGCTATCGCTTCTGCCTCGGCCGCACTCATCTGGTCGAAACACCCTGACTGGACGGCCAATCAGGTTCTGCGCGTGATGATCGACACGGCTGGCCGTGAGTCGAAGAGCGACAAGCCCAGCAAATACATCGGCTGGGGTGCCGTACGCCCTCGTATGAACCTGGTCGAAGGTGAAGGTGATCCGGGCAATCCCGCAGTGAGCCCGCTCACCGGAAAGAAGACGGGTCCGGCCAAGGACACTGCAAATTCAGGGTCTTCGGATTCCGAGAAAGACAATGCCTCCGACAAGGTCAAGGTGGCAGACTCCTCGAAGTCCGGTGACGACGGCCAGCTCTTGACCTTGATCGGTGCAGGTGTTGGGGTCGCCGTTGTTCTGGCCGGCGCATTCGCTTTCATGCGGATGAGGCGGAACCAGCGCTGAAGAAGCCGCCGTCTCTCAGGCGGACGGAAACACACGACAGGAGAGAAGCATGGCAGGCCAGCAGAGGCTAACCGACAGCGAACTCGCACGGATCGAGCAGCAGCTGGGCGAGAAGTTCGATTCCATCAAGGCACAGCTCTCTCAGCTCCAGGCGAACATCGACGGGCTTGAGGGTGCTTGGCGCGGAATCGGTGCCGGTGCGTTCAATAGGAAGCAGACCGAGGTCAACGAAGAGATGGTGCGCATGGGCCGGATGCTCACGCACTTCCAGGAGGCCATCAAGGCCACTCGGACCATGACTGGCAACACCGACGACGAGGCCGCAGCGGCCATGCGCGGTGTCGATGTCGTGGGCGGTTACACCGGTGGCGCCGAAGGGGCCCACAACTCCAAGCTCAGCGCGTACTGACGCCAGCGCAGACGTTCTAGGCAAGCACTCAAGACATAAAGAACCAAGGAGGAACTCCTCGTGGGACCTAACGACCAGAGCGCCGGCGATGAGATCGCAGTACGGTATTCCAGCCTTCAGGAAGCTGCTACGAGCATCAAGCAGCAGGCTTCCCGGCTTCGCGGCGACCTGGAAGACATTCGCCAGGCCGTGAACCGTGTCTCTGCCAACTGGGAGGGCGAGGCCCAGACCCAGTACAACACCATGCAGCAGCAGTGGAATCAGAAGGCTGACCACGTCCACAACATTCTGAACAGCATCGCCGACAAGGTCACGCAGGCGAGCGGTGACTACCAGGCGACGGACAAGCGAGCTGCCGGCAACTTCGGCTAGGCCTTGTTCGGACGTCGGACGTGGGGCGTGGGCGTGCGCGGGAGACGCCCACGCCGTCTGCATGCCGTCCAGGCGAACTGTCCAGCCATTCGGTTCAGTTCGCCTGGTTCGGCATGTCTGCGGACCTCATCGGGTGAGTAATTGTGGCACACCCTGATTCCAGGAGTATCAACACAATACGGAATTCGCGAGCATGGCTCGTGGCCGCGAATCGCATGGGCTAGGTAATGGAACTGCTGTACAAGGACGATCCGCGCCGTATTGGTCCGTTCCCAACCGTCGGACTCCTCGGCGATGCAGCGAGCCGAAGGCATGGTCGTGAGCGGCGATTCGTCGCACATTCCGCAAGTGGTGATCGAACCCTTATCGTCACCACGCTTTCCCAGGAAGCCCAGACGGACACAGCTTGTCTCACCCGATTCCGTTTCGAAGCCGAGCAGGCGCAGAGGCTGAGTACTGAGATTCCGGGACTAGTGCCGGTCATCGAGATCTCATCGGTCGACGACGGGCAACCCTGGTACGCGTCGCCCTTCGTTCCCGCCTTGTCGCTCCCCGATGTCATGGGTGCCTACGGAGGTCCACTTCCCCTCCGCACCGTCGTCACGGTTGGAGCCGTCCTCGCCGAAACGCTGACGTCCTTGCACGAACGTGGCTTCGCTCATGCCGGGATCACGCCTTGGTCCGCGCTCTTGAGTGCGGAGGGACCTCGCCTCGCGAGCTATGGCGCCGTCCGGTCGGCGGCGCCTGACGGGGAGGATCGTTCCGGGCTGCCAGGGCTGGTCTCGGAGAGTGTCCCTCCGGAGCAACTCACCGGGGGCAGGCCGCGGCCGCTCGGGGACATCTACTCGTTGGGCGTGGTGCTCTCCTATGCAGCGACAGGCCACATGATCGCTGAGAGCGAAGAGTTGCCTGTCAGCTTGCAGTCCCTCATCGCGGCATGCCTCGCCCGCGATCCTGCCCGCCGCCCCCCGGCGTCCACTGTTCTGGATGAACTGATGCGCAGCTCGGGCCAGTGGGCTGAGAACGTTCACGGCAACCGTCCATCCACGGCGACGGTTCTGGATGGTGATGCCAGCAGGGCCGGATCATTGCTGTCGCCAGGTTGGATACCGAAGCGGGTCTGCGTAGCACTCGGAGCCCAGGCCGAGCAGGTTCTCGCCGCAGAAACGGATCCGCAGCTCTTGGCTCTTCACCGGGCAGCGGGTGCTGACTTCGAATCGGTCACCGTTGCAGGGACGCACGGGCCCACGGGCAGTGCTCGCGTATCCGTAGGTGAAGGGCATGAGAGTGGGGTCACGGCAACCTCTGAGACGGCCACGCCGCCGCCAAGTAGGACGTCCCGCCGGAAGTTGGTGACGACAGCTGCTTCGGGAGCCGCTGGGATCGCGATCGGCGGAACCGTCACTTGGATGGTGACTTCGGAGGAAGTCCCTTCTCCCACCCTCGCGCAACGCCTCGCCGCCAAGAAGACACCGCGAAGGCGACCGCAGGGAGCTCCGCCGACCCCTCGATGGCGTTTCGAGGTTCCGGGCGATGCGCCGAAGTACGCACCGGTGACCCACTCTTCTGAGATCGCCGTCGTCGTCAATGGATCAGCAGTCCATGGCGTGGAGCTCCGCTCGGGAAAGCAGGTGTGGCAGTCCCGGATACGGGCTTCCGGTCAGCCGCGGATGGTGGAGGGAGGCTCGGTCCTCATCCCGGCCGGCGACATGATCGCACTCAACGCCCGTACGGGGGCTGTGCGTTGGCGCTCGAAAAAGTTCCGGAAGGGAGGCGCGAGCCCCTACGTCTCCGTGCTCGCGGTGGATGGAAGCACGGCATGGTTCACGATCAAGGAACCGGCTGGGGATGCGCCCGGCAGCGGGTGGACAGTGGTGGCCTACGACGTGGCCGAGTCGTCCGAGCTGTGGCGTCGTCCGGTGCCTGCCGGGACGACCGGCGGGCACCTCTCGAAGGACCTGCTTGTGGTCACCGCTTCCAAGAATTCGTCCTCGGCCGGCAAAGAGGTCCGTTCTGCCGCGTTGGTCGCCTTCGACCGCCGTACAGGCGACGTACGTTGGCGCCGTGACCATGCGGGACCTGTGGCGGGCTCGATGATGGCCACGTTCGGTGACGGACGGCTCGTCACCGCAGAAGGGCCTGTACTCCGTGGATACGCCATGGAGAAAGGCGACAAGCCTCAGTGGCGCCTTGAGACCGGCGGAGAAGAAGGCCAACGTCCCCAGTTCGGTCCCCCTCTCGTACATGGTGAATCCGCCTTCATCACCGACGTGTCCCAAGCTGTGCATGCCGTCGATGCCGAGGGGCGGGTGAAGTGGCGGTCCCCGTTGGACAGGGCCTGGACAGCAACTGAACGGCCGCCGGACACCCTCATCAATTCATCGGGGCAGCTGGTGTTGTCCTTGGACGAAGCTGAAGTGATCGCCCGTGACGCCCGCAACGGTTCGGTCCTCTGGCGCTTCCTGGACACACCGAGGCGGACCGGAGGACCAACAGGCTGGCGTAGGGCTGCGGCGACGGATGATCTCGCCGTGGTGGTCAGCCGGAACAGTGTCTACGCCCTGCCCTTGGACTGACCCCACCATGAGCCACGTGGATCGACGGCATCATCCGTATCAGGAGAGGAGCGCATGAAGGCGCTGCATGAAGAGGACCTCGGGCGGGCAGGGTCTTGGCTTCTCCTGGAGGAACTGCCCGCTCGTTCCGGCGGTGTCCGGTTCCATGTCGGCGGTGACCACTCCGGTCAGCAAAGCGTGGTCATGCTTCCCCCGAGGGGGCCGGCAGGGGACGACGGTTACAGGCTGCGGTTCTGGGCGGAGGCCGTCAACTCGCAACGACTCACTCATCGTTGTGTGGCGAACATCGCTGACGTGTCACCTTCGACGGACACGCATTCCTGGGTCGCTTACAGCACCTTCCCGGCGATTCCTCTCACCACAGCGTGGGCTCTCAGCGGAGAAGGATTTCATGAGCGGGACGTGAGCAGCCTCGCGCTGGCACTGGCCGATGCCCTGTTCAACGTGCACGCGCACGGTCTGGTGTTCGCCGGTCTCTCGCCCGAAACGCTGCTTCTCACTTCTGACGGACCCCGGCTGACAGGCTTCGGACTGGTCCGGGCCGCCTCACCGGAGGGCACGGCAAGCTCGTCCGTCCCCGGTGTTCCGACCGGAAGTCTTCCTCCGGAACAGCGCTCGGGAGGTAGACCCCGGCCGGCCGGTGACATATACGCCTTGGGCACCGTCCTCAGCTACGCCCTGACGGGCCGCTATCCCGAGCCGGACGAAACGGCCCCCCTTCCGTCGCCGGCAGACCCCTTGCTGCGTCAGATACTGGCCGACTGCCTGTCGGCGGACCCGAGCGAACGACCTCGCGCAGACGCTCTGGTGAGTCGCCTGCAAGAGGCGGGCACCCGTCCGTATCCAGAATCGCCTGCGGCCGTCTCAACTGCTCTGGCAGACCAGGCCGCACGGCATCCGGTCCGGTACGCCGCTCAAGCGGACGCGACAGCGACGTCCGATGTTGCCTCGGGGGTGACCTCTCACACAGGACACTCGCAGGTTGCGCATCCCGTGCCCTCCCGCCGGTCGGTTCTGCTCGCGGGTGCAGTCGGCGCAGCCGGGATCGCTGTAGGAACCGGCGCTGTCGCCGGATGGCGGGTTTTCGGGGAAGAGCCGCGGAAACGCCCCAAGAAGCTTTCGGTTGCGGGCACCGGCCCAGCTCCGCTGTGGCGCTACTCTCCGGGCGGCGAAGAGCTGGGGAAACACGTCCTCGTGGGCAATCGCACTCTGGTGCTCGCAGGGGTCGCCGATTTGACTGCGATCGATCTGCGGAGCGGCAAGGTGACCTGGTCTCGGGACGACAAAGGCTCGAGCGTCGCTCCGTTGGACGTGAGCTCGGGAGAGGTACTGGTCTCGGACCTCAATGAGTTCCATCTCGTCTCCGTGAAGTCCGGCCAGATCAAATGGACCGAGACCAGGTACGGGACCGAGAAACCCGTCATGTTCAACAGGGCGCTTGCCGCCTCGCGGGGCATCCTCTACTTCCTCGGGGAGGTGAACGAGGCGCCGAGTGACGACAAGTACAGGGCGGTCGCCTACCGGCTGAGTGACCGCAAGGAGATATGGCGCAGCAGAATTCCCCCGGGCTTTCCCGACCCGCTCTCCTCCGACGAGACCACGGTGCCGGTGGTGCGGGGAGGTGAACTGCTACTCCCCAACTCGGGCTTCGAGTCCGAGGAGGAGTGGTTCACCTACCTTGCGCTGGACGCACGGACGGGAAAGCGGCTGTGGAAGCGTTCCTACCCCGGCGCTCAGCGTGGCTCGCTGATGCTTCGACTGCCGACTGCCGGCAACCAGTTGGTCGCCGACGTGGACAGAGGTCTCCGTTCCTTCGATCTGCGGAGCGGAAAGAAGCGGTGGCATCTCGACACGGGCGCGGTCGCCGCTCCCGGGCCGGTTGTGAGAGGCAACACGATGTACGTCTCTGACTCCAGTCTCCGTGTCCATGCAGTCGACCTCCGTGAGGGCAAGAGCCTGTGGCGCCGTGGCGACAGCGCCGCGCCCTACGCGGGCGGCGGCTCTGCGGGAAAGATGGCGATCAGTTCCTCGCAGCAGACATTGTTCCGGTCGGCCGATCTGGAGATCGACGCTTTGCGGACCCGCGACGGCGACCCACTGTGGCGGATGGCGATGGTGGATTCCGCAGCAGTCGGGCCGGGGACATTCGTCGACTCTGTGCCTGGGACCGTGCTCGTGGCGACCCAATCCACCCTCTACGCCCTACCAGTGGACTGAACACCATGACTTCCCCGCTCACCCATGACGATCCCGAACGCCTGGGCCCGTACAGGCTGGTCGCCCGGTTGGGCAGTGGTGGCATGGGCACCGTTTACGTCGCGCGCTCGGACCGCGGCCGTACGGTCGCCCTCAAGACCATGCACGCCGAGTTCGCTGCACAGGCCGACTACCGCACCAGGTTCCGTCTTGAGACGGATGCCGCTCGCGTCATTGGCGGACGCCACGGGGCTGAGGTGGTGGGTGCCGATCCACTGGCCGAAACCCCCTGGCTGGCAACGGAATACGTACTGGGCCCACCGCTCGACGACGTGGTGGCGATGTGCGGTCCGCTCCCCGAAGAGGCCACGCGTGCACTCGGCGCTGCTCTCTGCGATGCATTGGCACAGCTGCATCGGTCCGAGGTCGTGCACAGGGACCTGAAACCGTCGAACATCCTGATCACTGCCACGGGGCCCAAGCTCATCGACTTCGGCATCGCGAGGGCAGCGGGTGACGAACGGCTGACGCGTACAGGGGCTGCGGCCGGTACACCTGCCTTCATGTCTCCAGAGCAGGCCACGGGTATGGAACATGCCCCCGCCGGGGATGTGTTCGCGCTGGCCGGGGTCCTCGTCTTTGCATCCACCGGGCATGGTCCCTTCGGCGTCGGGCAGGCAGCCGACCTCCTCTATCGAGTGCGCTACAGCGAAGCCGACCTTGCTGCCGTACCACCTGGGCTTCGGCCGTTGTTGGAGCGGTGCCTCACAAAGGATGCGCACAATCGTCCTGGAACGGCCGAACTCGCTGAAGCCCTACGGACGGGCTGCGGCAGTTTCGAGGAAGATCTGCCCGACGCGGTGCACGCCGAGATTCTGCGGCGCGCAGCAGCCGTTTGGAGCACCGAGTACGCGAGGACTCCCGCCCCCGAGGCAGACACCGTATTCGGGGAAGCGAGTCTCACCCGCACCCCGCTCTCTCGCCGTCGTGCCCTCGCGATGGGAGGAAGCGGAGTCGTTGCGGCGGGAGCCGCCGCTGTCGGTGCCTGGGCATGGCTTGCGCCCGACGAGGAGAAGCGCGGTGACGACGGTTCGACACCCGGCCGACGTCCGCCAGGAGTTGCTCCCGAAGCACTCTGGAAGGACAGCTCTGCCGAGTCTCTCAGCGTGACCCAGGCGTTGTTTGTCGGGAAGCACGTGGCGTTGCTGTCGGACAGTGGGCTCAGCACTCTTGACGTGGAGTCAGGAGATCGATTGGGGAAGAACGACTCCCTGATCGGCATCGAGGACCTGGCGGTGTCGGACGATGCCATGTATGCCGTGGACCCGCAAAGCCTTGAACTATGCCCTGTCGATCTGGATACGGGAACACTGCTCGGGTCCAGCTTCAAGCTCTCGAAGCTCGGGCTCAAGAGCTACAGCCTCTTGGGCGCACACCTCGGCCTCGTCCTCATCGCCGGTGAGGACGAGAAGAAGCGCAAGGGCAAGAAGCGCGGGAGCGTCCGGATCGCCATTGACGGGAAAACAGGCGAGGAGCGGTGGCGCCGCGCCGCCAGGACACCTCTCGAGGATCAGGACACGGTCCTGATGCCGGTGGGAGATGTCTTCGTCATCAGGTTCCGTGACGAACTGACAGGGCTCAGCCGCCGCACCGGGAAGGTGCTGTGGTCCCGGCGATTCCCCGGGGAACTGATGACGGCCACATCGTGGAACGGGGGCTTCGCGCGCAGTCGGAGTCACCTCTACCTCGGGATCGGGTACAAAGAGCTCGCCGCGATTCGCGTCTCCGACGGCCGCATTTCATGGAGGTTCGGAGCGGACCGCAAGTTCCCCGAGAAGACTGCTCCCGACAGTCTCCGGTACGGGAAGCCGACTGTCCGAGACGGGGTGCTGTACGCCCAGGAGCTCGGAAACGGTGTCATCGCCCTGGACGCCGGAACGGGAAAGCTCAAGTGGGAGTTGAAAGCCGATTGGGCCGCGGTTCCGGCGAACGGCACCAGCCCGCCCGTGGTCGGCAACAGATACCTCTACTTCCCCACCCCCAAGACCCAGTGGGTGACCGCCGTGGACCTGAAGAGCCGTAAGGAAGCGTGGACCTTCCAGGGCCCCAACGACTCCGGAGGCGGGGTTCTTCTCGCACACCGGAAGTCCCGCAGACTCATCGCCACCTCCGGCGGTACGACGCTCGCGCTCCCGCTCGAGTAGCCCGGCCCACCGACTCCCGTCTTCCACTCCCGTCTTCCAACAGCCCCCTCACCACGTCCCACCAGGAGCCCACGTCTCATGAACCCCCTCAGCACCGGGGACCCGCTGCGCCTCGGACCATACCGTCTGATCGGAGTGCTCGGTGCCGGCGGGATGGGGAAGGTCTATCTGGGGCGGGACAACGGCGGGCGTCCCGCCGCGATCAAGGTGCTGCGTCCCGAGCTGGCGCACGATCAGGGCCTGGCCCGGCGCTTCGTACGCGAGGCCGAGGCGGCTCAAGCCGTACGCAGCAAGGGCGTTGCCCGGGTGCTCGGCGCGCAGACGGAAGGCGGGCGGCCGTGGATCGCCACCGAATTCCTCGCCGGGCCGACACTCGATCAGGCCGTCGAGCAGCACGGCCCGTTCGACGGCCCGGGGCTGCGCGCGCTCGGCGCGACTCTCGCCCGCACGCTGCAGGACGTGCACGGAGCCGGTCTCGTCCACCGGGACATCAAGCCGCCGAACATCGTGCTGACCTCGTCCGGGCCGCGCGTCATCGACTTCGGCATCGCACGCCCCGAGCACGGGCTGACCCTGACGTCCACCGGCGAGGTCCCGGTGACGCCCGGCTACGGCCCGCCCGAGCAGGTGCTCGGTCATCGAGTCGGCCCGGCCGCCGACGTGTTCGCCCTGGGTGCGGTCCTCACCTACGCGGCCACTGGGCGTCGCGCGTTCGAGGCGGGCCATGTCGCGGCGGTGCAGTACGAAGTGGTGCACGGTGAACCGCGGTTGGACGGCCTCGACGCCGAACTCCGCGCGATCATCGCCCCCTGTCTCGCCAAGACCCCCGAGGGACGGCCCACTCCGGATCAGCTGGGCAGGGCCTGCGCACCGCCGCCGCGTTCCGACCGCGCATGGAAGCGCGGACCTCTGGCGGAGGACATCGCCGAGCGGGAACGCGACGCGACCCGGCTGTCGGCGTTGCCGAGCAGCGGCGAGAACACATGGAGCAAGGGTGCCGGCGCTGGAAACGGCCCCACGAGGCGGAAGTTGCTCGTCGGTCTGGCTGTCGGCGGAACCGTCGTCGCCGCCGGAGGCGGCACCGCCGCATGGTGGTGGCTCGGCGGGAACGGCGACGACTCCGGCTCATGGGACGCGAAGCCGCTGTCGAAGTACGACGCCGGAGCCGCGCCGAAGCCTCTGTGGGGTCCGGTCCAGGCCACGGACAGCAAGGCCCAACCGCCCGTGCCCGTACGGGACGTGCTCGTCGTCACCGCGCCCGGTGGCGGCCTCCGTGCCTACGACGTCCGCGACGGGAAGCGCCGTTGGCAGGCGAAGGGCACCGCACCAGGTGTCAACGTGCTTGCCGTGCCGGGCGAGACGAGTGAGACGGTGCTCGGGGTCGCGCGAGACGGGACGCTCCTCGCGCTGAGCGCGGCGAACGGGAAGCAGCAGTGGGCAGCCCAGGACGCCGGAGCCGCAAGCCTGTTGGCGGCGGACGAGGAAGCGGCTTACATCAGTACCAGCGACGGCAAGCTCCGCGCAGTCAGCCTCTCCTCCCACAAGGTGCTCTGGTCCGTCGCCTCGCCCGTACGGACGTCCGCGGGCAAGCCCGCCAAGGGAGCCGCAGCGGCAGGACGGCTCGTCGTCCACGGCACCGACGCCAAGGTGGCTGCCCTCGACGTGAGTTCGGGCAGGACGGTCTGGGGCCCGAGGCGGCAGGGTGCGGACAGCGAGGTGCTCACCCCCGCCATCGCCGGAGGAACCGTCTTCCTCGGGGGGAGATCACTGTCCGCGTTGCGCCTGTCGGACGGCAAGGAGAAGTGGTCGCAGAAGGCTGAGGCCGGCACAGGATGGGGTTCGCCGGCAGTGGACGGCGATGTGGTCTACGCGGTCGACGGCCCCAACGTGCGTGCGCGCACCACGGGTTCGGGCGCCGGCAAGTGGACCCTGCTTCTCGAGGCGGCGGACGGACTGCCCCGGGCCGCAGCCCCGGTCGTCCAGGGCCACACGGCATGGCTGGCGATGGACGAGAACGGGGAGGACGGCATCGTCGCGGTGGACACACGCAACGGTCAGGAGGCGTGGCCCTTCACCCAGGGGGTGGGCGGCGCCTGGCAGATCGCCGGGGCCGGCAACCGCGCCTTTCTGCTGCACCAGGGGAACCTCACAGCAATGCCCGTTCTCTGACAGGACATTCGGGGCCCGGCACCTGCCCGGGCCCCCAGCGGGCGTCCCGCTACTCCAGGTCGAACTCCCCGTCGCGTGCGCCGAGTACGAACGCCCGCCACTCGGCCTCGGTGTACCGCAGGACCGTGTCGGGGTCCTTGGAGTTGCGCATCGCCACGGCACCGCCCGGCAGGCGGGCGATCTCGACCTTCTCCTCCTCGGGGCCGCCCGGAGCGCTCTCCCAGACCGCGTCGGAGATGTCCATGGCGTACAGCTCAGCCTTTTCCTGCTCGGTGGCCATTGACCGGTCTTCCCTTCGAGGATGCTTTACGGATCGCGGGTGCCCGCGCTGCGCCGGGGGCTGCGCGTTCACCCGCAGAGCCTACTGATCGCCTGGAGCGGTGGGCCGCCGTCCGGGATGCCTCCCCCGTACGAGAACGGGACGACGCACATGTAGGCACGGACGGCGGCCGGGGGTCAGCTCAACGCTCAGCCGGGCAGGCGGAGATCGGAGCATCCGTGACGCTTCGCGGACTCCTCCGCGAATGCCGAGAGCGCCTTCTTCTCGTATGAGGCGTCGGTCTTGAAGCCGGGAGAGACCGCGGCCGTTCCGCTGACCCGTCCCAGGGTGAACAGTGCGCGACTGTCACTGGAGGGGCATTTGGCCCCGGCCCAGACCCAGTTGCGGGCGGGGTCACTGCCGCCGGCCTGCGAGAGGCGGCGTCCGGCATTGCGCGCCCGGACGCTGTCCGCGTTGTGGCCGTAGAGGGCCGTGAGCCGGTAGACCTCCTTCTTGCGGGAGTCGAGGAGGTAGCAGTGCTCCGAGGTCGTGGTGTTGCCGACCGGGGCTTCCTGCACCCGCGCCAGCCCCAACTTCTTGGAGGCGGCGGCCAGTCCCGCGAGCGGCCGGCAGGTACCGATGGCCTGCTTGACGGGCGAGGAGCCGGGGAGGGGGTTCGCCGCCGGAGGGGAGAGCGGCGATCCGGGGGGAGTGGAGATCTTGCAGCCGTACTTCGCCGCCGCCTTCTTGGCGAAGCCCACGGAGACCTGGGCGAAAGTCGTGCGGCCTGCCTTGTCGAATACGTCGGAGGAGTCACCGGCGCCGACAGTGCGCACGCTCGCGATTATGCTCTCGAACTCCTTGCCGGAGCAGGGGAGTTCGACGGAGGCGAAGGCCTCAGCCCCGTCGTAGATGATGGCGCCGGGCAGTCGCTTGCCCAGGGGCACGGCCATCACGGAGGGGTCCGTCACGGAGGTGTGCTGGATGGTGGCGGCGTTGTCATCGGCCTTGGAACCCCGATGTGCCTCGGCGAGCAGGGAGGTCGACGAACCTTCGGCGGAGACCGCGCAGTTGGTGAGGCGGCCGACCTTGCGGTCAGAGGTGTACTGGCTCTTCGCGGGCCGGGCCACGTCGCTGTCGAGGAACGACCGGACGTCCTGTGCGGGGAGCGTGCCGGCACAGGCTTCGTCCAGGGCCGAACCGGCGCGCCACTGGTCGAACTCGCCGCTGAAGTAGAACCATGCGCCGGCGGCGACGACTGCGGCGGTCACGATGGGCACGACCACCTTGGTGGTCTTCGCACCGGCGGTCGGGGGGAGTCTTTTCACTTGAGGGATCTCTCATTGGCGGCAGCTGTCTTGAACGGTCGGCTGCAATCGGGAGGGGGACGGGGTGGTGCTTCGCGTGCGAGGGGGGAGGAGGTCGCGAGCGGTGCGCCTCGTGGCGTCGGCGGGGTATCCGTTTCCGTCAGCCTGGTCAAGCTGCGTGCCCGGGTCGTGTCTGTCGGCGGCCGCCGCCATGTGCTCCGCCCAATCGTCCGCGAATGACATGCTTCCCCGTACTGCAGAGCTGTCCGACGTGAGGTCGAACAGACGCGCAGGGAGCCAAAGTTAACAGCACGGAATCCTTGCCACACCCCCTGTGACGCCGACGGGGCGGGCACTTGTCGTGCCCGCCCCGTCGGAGTTCACTGCTCGGGCATCCAGCCCAACTGGACCAGTGGTGTGCCTCGTTTGCGGGAGACGAAGAAGCCCCGGCCCGGCGGCATCGGCCGCGGCCGTACGTTGCCGAGCAGGTCACCCTCGCTCGGGTCGCCTGCGAGCACCACGCCCTGCGCGCCGAGTTCCTTGATGCGCTGCATGAAGGGCTCGAACATCGAGCGCGAGGCGCCTGCCGCGCTGCGGGCGATGATGAAGCGCACGCCGACGTCGCGGGCGAAGGGCAGGTTCTCCGTGAGCACGGACAGGGGGTTGCCGCTGGAGGTGGCGACCAGTTCGTAGTCGTCGACGATGATGAAGATCGTCGGGCCGGTCCACCAGCTGCGGTCGCGCAGTTGCTGCGGCGTGACGTCCGAGGCGGGCGCCCTTCGCTGCATCAGGTCCTGGAGCGCGTTCATGTGCGACTCCATGGAGTTGGACATCGGCGCGTACTCCAGCAGGTGCGACTCGGGGATCGCGCTCAGCAGCGAGCGGCGGTAGTCGCCGACGACGATCTTCGCCTCGTTCTCGCCGTAGCGCTCCGAGATCTGCTTGGCCAGCAGCCGCAGCAGTGCCGTCTTGCCCGACTCGCTCTCACCGAAGACCAGGAAGAAGGGGTCGGTCTCGAAGTCGACGAACACCGGCTCCAGGTTGTTCTCGTCGATCGCGAACGCCACTCCGCGCTCCGGCTGGTCGCCGCCCTTGGGCAGGTTGGCCGCGGGCAGTTCGCGCGGCAGCAGCCGTACGGCCGGAGCCACCGGGCCCGACCAGTGCCGGATCACCTCGTTGGTCATCGCCGTGGTGGCCTCGGAGATCTCGTCGTCCGAGTGGATGCTGTCGATCCGCGGGACGGCACCCATGAAGTGCAGCCGCTCGGGCGTCTGTCCACGGCCGGGCACGCCCTGAGGGACGTTCGCGGCGACCTTGCGGTCGAACTCGGAGTCCATCGTGTCACCGAGCCGGAGTTCCAGCCGGTTCATCAACTGGTCCTTCAGCGCCGCGCGGACCTCCATGCTCCGCGACGCGGTGATGACCAGGTGCACGCCGTAACCGAGACCGCGGGCGGCGATGTCGGTGACGACTCCGTCCAGGCCCTCGTAGTCGTTCTTGAAGTTGGCCCAGCCGTCGATGACGAGGAAGACGTCGCCCCACGGCTGATCGGTGATCTCGCCGCGCGAGCGCCTGCGCCGGAAGGTGGCGATCGAGTCGATGCCGTTGGCGCGGAAGTACTCCTCGCGGCGGGAGAGGATGCCGTAGACCTCGGCGACGGTACGGCGCACCCGCTCCGGGTCCAGACGGGAGGCCACGCCGCCCACGTGCGGCAGATCCGCGACGGACGACATGCCGCCACCGCCGAAGTCCAGCCCGTAGAACTGGACTTCGTACGGAGTGTGCGTCAGCGCGAACGACGAGATCAGCGTGCGCATCAGCGTCGACTTGCCCGACTGCGGACCGCCGATGACGAGCATGTGGCCCGCCGCTCCGGAGAAGTCCCGGTAGAGCGGATCGCGGCGCTGCTCGAAGGGCTTGTCCACCAGACCCAGCGGGACGACGAGCCGTCCCATGCTCGGGTAGTCGGGCTGCGTCAGCCCGCGCCCCTCGACGGGCGCGAGGCCCGGCAGGAGTTCGTCCATCGGCGCGCTGCTGTCCAGCGGCGGCAGCCACACCTGGTGCGCGGGCGTCCCCTGCCCCTCGAGCCGCCGCACGATGACGTCCAGGACGGTGTCGGCGAGGGCGTCGTCGTCGGACGGGCGCTGAGACGGTACGACCGCCTCCTGCGGAAGACGCTCCACGGCCTGCACCGGAACGTGGGCCGCGGTGAACGCGACCGGACGCCGGTCGGCCGGCAGTGGCCCCGAAGGCAGCCGGTCCTCGTTCGACCCCGAGCGGTAGACGCCCGACACGTACGCGGCCTTGAAGCGCGTCATCTCGTCCGTGCCGAACTTCAGCAGACCCGAACCGGGGATCGACGGCAGGTGATAGGCGTCCGGGACGCCCAGTGCCGCACGGGACTCGGCAGCGGAGAAGGTACGCAGACCCACCCGGTAGGACAGGTACGTCTCCAGCCCGCGCAGCCGTCCTTCCTCCAACCGCTGTGAGGCGAGCAGGAGATGGACACCCAGGGAACGGCCGATGCGCCCGATCTGGATGAACATGTCGATGAAGTCGGGCTTGGCGGTGAGGAGTTCGCTGAACTCGTCGATGACGAGGACGAGCGAGGGGATCGGTGAGAGCGGGGCGCCGGCGGCGCGCGCCTTCTCGTAGTCGTGGATGTTGGCGTAGTTGCCCGCGTCGCGCAGCATCTCCTGGCGGCGGTTGAGCTCACCGCGGATGCTGTCGCCCATGCGGTCGACGAGCGTCAGGTCGTCCGCCAGGTTCGTGATCACAGCCGCAACGTGCGGCATTTGCGCCATGCCCGCGAAGGTGGCACCGCCCTTGAAGTCCGCGAGGACGAAGTTCAGCGTCTCGGACGAGTGAGTGACGGCGAGACCGAGCACGAGTGTACGCAGAAGCTCGGACTTGCCGGAGCCGGTGGCGCCGACGCACAGGCCGTGCGGGCCCATGCCGTCCTGCGCGGCCTCCTTGAGGTCCAGCATGACGGGCTGGCCGTCTTCGCCGACGCCGATCGGCACGCGCAGGCGCTCCGCCACCGAACGCGGGCGCCAGGTGCGCGAGACGTCGACGGAGGCGGCGTCGCCGAGGCTGAGCAGCTCGGTGAACTCCAGGTTCGCCAGCAGCGGTTCGTCGTCGTCGCCACCCGATCCCATACGGAGCGGGGCGAGTTGGCGGGCCAGCGCCTCGGCGGCCTCCTCGGAGAGGACATCCGGCGTGCCGTCGTACACCAGGCCGTGCCCCGACTGCAGTTCAAGCGCACCGGGACGCACGACGACGGACAGCCCGCCGCGGGCGTTGTCCATGTCCCCGGGCACGACCTCGACGACCGTCACGCCCTGCAGGCCTTCGGGCGCCGCGAGCATCGAGTTCGGCGGCACCGTCGCACCGTCCAGCACGACCAGGATGTGCGGCTGCTCCAGCAGCGGCTGGCCGGCGGCGTTGAAGCGGGGGCGGCCCTCCAGCCGCGCGCGCAGCTGATCCTCCAACTCCGTCGCGTCGTCCGTGATCAGGCGGGCGGGACCCGCGCCGTCCGTCGAGTTGGGGGACTGCACGTGCGGAAGCCACTTCGTCCACTCCCACTTGCGCACCGCCCCACGCCCGCCGGCGACCGCGATCACCAGGTCGTCGGGGGAGTGGAGCGCGGCGAGCGAGGCGACCAGCGCGCGGGCCGAGCCCTGCACGGAGTCCGGTTCGCCGCTGATCGTCACGTGGTAGAAGGCCCGCAACGAGACCGCCATCGGCAGCCCGTCGAGGGTGCCGTGCGTGTTGAGGAACTGATGCATGGCACCCGCGGTCAGCGGTTCCAGCTCGTCGACGGGCGCGGTCTCCGGCGCGACGAGCGGCGTCGCCAACTGCTGCGCGCCCAGCCCGATGCGTACCTGTCCGAAGTCGTCGTCGCCCGAGCGCCGCTCCCATACCCGGCTGCCCTCGGCGACCAGGGACCACAGCTGGTCGGGGGAGGGGTGCAGATAGAACTGCGCGTCGCGCTGCTTGCGCGCGGTCTTGCGCACCTTCCGCCGGGTCTGCGCCAGGTACTTGAGGTAGTCGCGCCGGGTCTGAGCCAACTGTCCCTGCGTGCCCCGGCGGTGGCGGATGATCATCGCGACGGCCATGGCGATGGTCGTCGCGATCATGATGAAGCCCATGATGCGCATGAAGGGCTGGCCGGACACGAAGAAGAAGACGACGGAACCGCCCATGCCCAGCATGGGGACGATCTGCATCATCACGCCTTCCTGCTGCCCGCGCGGCAGTTCAGGAGGCGACTCGAGTCGTAGTTCCTCAGCGGGTACGTCAGGCGGCAGAGCCCGTGGCGGACGCTTGACGACGATCTGGCTCACGTGCGCACCAATTCCCTCGTACGGACGGGACAGTTCGATGCCGACGCCCCCGTGGCGACGGACTCCGTCCGCGCGATGGGATCCTACTTGCACGACGAGTCCGCGTGGAGCGGTAGGGTGACGCGCGGTGTATGCACACCTGCGAATCCGCCGCCTTCGACGGGCCCGTTCGTCCGTAAGTCGGCGAGTGTGTGAGCGTCAGGTGAGCATCGCGTGTCCAAGCTGCGCCCACGTGTCCAGACGTCCCGCGATCCCGTGTGCGGTGGGAGACGGTGAGAGACGGCGAATGAGGGGGATTCACAGGTGAGTACGACGGCCTCTGCGGCGGCCACCGGCCAGGGCACCGGGAGCGGTTTCGGCGCCCCGTCCGGTACGGGCTTCTGCCGCGTCACCATCGTCGCTCCGGACAGCCGGATCGACGTGGCTCTGCCCGAGGACATCCCGGTCGCGGACATCTACCCGGAGATCCTGCGCCTG
Source organism: Streptomyces albidus (ex Kaewkla and Franco 2022) (assembly GCF_013870515.1). Taxonomy (GTDB): domain Bacteria; phylum Actinomycetota; class Actinomycetes; order Streptomycetales; family Streptomycetaceae; genus Streptomyces; species Streptomyces albidus. The sequence continues at coordinate 31,877 of NZ_JACBXA010000042.1, forward strand.
TCGGGGCAGACGCCGGGCGAAGGTGCCCCCGTCGGCTACCACTTGGTGCGCCGCGACGGCACCGTCCTGGACAGCTCCCGCAGCTTCATCGCACAGCGCATCTTCGACGGCGAGGTGCTGAGCCTGCGCCCGTTCGCCGAGTCGCTGCCGCCCGCCGTCTTCGACGACGTCTCCGACGCGGTCGCCTCCGCCGTCACCCGCGACCGCAAGCTCTGGGGCGACAGCCTCCTGCGCGGTGCGGGACTCGTGGGCGCCGGCGTGCTGTTCGTACTGATGGCCTTCGTGCTGTGGTTCGCCGATCCGATCGGCCACGACATGCACAGCCTCCCGGGCATCCTCGCCGCCGTCGCCGGAGTCATGCTCGTCGCGCTCGCGGCCGTGCGGGCGCGGGTGTACGAGGACCGCGCCTCGGCCATCGCGCTCGGTCTCGGCGCCATGCCGCACGTACTGATCGCCGGCTCCGGACTGCTGCCGCTCCCGGAGAACGAGGGAGTGGGGCGCCTCCAGTTCCTGCTCGGCTGCGTCGCCGTCCTCATCGCCTCCGTCATCCTGATCGCCGTGACGCCCAGCGGTGACGGCCCCTTCGTGGCGGTCGCCTTCACCGCCGTCGTCGGCACGCTCATCACCTTCATCGCCAGCATCACCGACATCCGCGGAGTGGAGATCGCCGCGATCTGCATCCCGGTCGCCGTGGGCACGCTGGCGTTCCTGCCCGGGCTCTCCGCCCGTTTCGCACGGCTGCCCATCGGCTACGAGGCGCCCGGCACGGGGAACGCCGGCTACGACGCCGACCCC
>NZ_JACBXA010000420.1 GCF_013870515.1 Streptomyces albidus (ex Kaewkla and Franco 2022)
GCCAGCCGCTCGGCACGGTCCAGGGTCCTGTTGGCGATCACCAGTTCGGCTACACCTGCGCGCGCGAGAGTCGTCGCGGCGAGGGAGGACATCGAGCCCGCCCCGATGACGAGGGCACGCTTGCCGCGTACCCAGTCCTCGACGGCCTCGCTGCCCGCGAGCTGCTCGAGACCGAAGGTGACCAGCGACTGCCCCGCCTTGTCGATGCCGGTCTCGGTGTGCGCCCGCTTCCCCGTGCGCAGCGCCGTCTGGAAGAGGTCGTTCAGCAGCCGCCCAGCGGTGTGCTGGTCCTGTGCGACGGCGAGGGCGTCCTTGATCTGGCCGAGGATCTGGCCTTCGCCGACGACCATCGAGTCCAGGCCGCAGGCCACCGAGAACAGGTGGTGGACGGCCCTGTCCTCGTAGTGCACGTACAGATGAGGGGTCAGCTCGTCCAGGCCGACGCCGCTGTGCTGCGCGAGCAGGGTCGACAGCTCCGCGACACCGGCGTGGAACTTGTCGACGTCGGCGTAGAGCTCGATGCGGTTGCACGTGGAGAGCACCGCCGCTTCCGCTGCGGGCTCCGCGCTCATCGAGTCCTGCAGCAGCTTTTCGCGCACCTGCGGCGCGAGAACGGCCCGCTCCAGCACGCTCACCGGCGCACTGCGGTGGCTCAGGCCGACGACCAGCAGGCTCATGCCGGCATCACGGCGGGGACGTCCCCGTCAGGTCCCGGTCCGGGGCGCTTGGTCACCGCGGCGGCGGGCGGAGCCGCCGGCGGAGCGGTCTCCTCCTCCTCGGGTGCGTCCTCGCCCGCCTTGCGCTGCTCGTGGAAGGCGAGGATCTGCAACTCGATGGAGAGGTCGACCTTCCGTACGTCCACACCCTCGGGGACGGACAGCACGGTGGGGGCGAAGTTGAGGATGGAGGTGATGCCGGCGGCGACGAGCCGGTCGCACACCTGCTGCGCGGAGCCGGCAGGGGTGGCGATGACACCGATGGAGACGCCGTTGTCGGCGATGATCTGCTCGAGCGCGTCGGTGTGCTGCACGTCGATGCCCGCGACGGGCTTCCCCGCCAGGGAGGGGTCCGCGTCTATGAGGGCGGCGACGCGGAAGCCGCGGGAGGCGAAGCCTCCGTAGTTGGCCAGGGCGGCGCCGAGGTTACCGATACCGACGATGACGACGGGCCAGTCCTGGGTCAGGCCGAGCTCGCGGGAGATCTGGTAGACGAGGTACTCGACGTCGTAGCCGACACCCCGGGTGCCGTAGGAGCCGAGGTAGGAGAAGTCCTTGCGCAGCTTCGCGGAGTTGACCCCGGCGGCGGCCGCCAGCTCCTCGGACGAGACCGTGGGGACCGAGCGCTCGGACAGCGCGGTGAGGGCCCGCAGATACAGCGGTAGCCGGGCGACGGTGGCCTCGGGGATTCCTCGGCTCCGGCTCGTCGCCGGTCGGTGATTTCGGCCAGTTGCCACGGTGCTCCTGCCGGTTGCGCGAAGCGGTGAGCGATCCTGCGCGGGATGCGCGTCCTGACCGCCCCATCGCGACAAGGCTATGCCTTTGTGAACGCGTGCACAAAGATGGAGTCCGTTTTGTCCGGTCAACGTGACCGGTGACACATGCACCAGTGGCGACACACGTCACTCCTCACGTCTGACTCATCACGGATCGCCGCTTCCGGCCCGTTCACGACGCCGGCCACGTGCGCGGCAGGACCGAGCCGGCTACCCCTCGAGCGCCTTGCGCAGCCGCTGCGGGTCCACCCGCCAGAAGTCGTGCTGTGCGCCGTCCACGAGTACAACGGGGATCTGCTCCCAGTATTTCCTGTAGAGCTCCTGGTCCTCGTTGATGTTCTTCTCCTCCCAGGCCGCTCCGGTCTCGGCGCACACCCGGACGACCACGTCCCGCGCCACGTCGCACAGATGGCATCCGGGCTTCCCGATCAGCGTGACAGTTCTCATGCGCCCCATTGTCACGCTTCGCCGTCACCACACGTCACGTCCGCCCCGCTTCACAACCGGCACAGCCCCCTCCACCCCTCGACGGTGCCCACCTGCGGTTCTGTACGGTCCGGCCACGAGGGGGCCCAGGCGCCCGGGAGTTGACGTCACCCCCGCCTACCAGGCACGTGCAACCGGGCCGTCCCGTCCGTGTGCCGGAGCGTCGACATCTGGACACCCGGGCGTAACAGCGCGGGCGCAAGTGGTCGCTATCCTCGACGACATGGCTTCCCGCCCCTCCCCCGCTCTCGCCTGGCACTGGCTCACCCGTCGCAGCCGTGCCGCGACGGCACGCAGCGTGCTCGCCGGCGAAGCGTCCGCCGAGGCGGCCCGCAAGCAGGAACTCGAACTGGTCGCGTCCGCACCGCCCGAGGTCGAGTTCCCGGTCGTCGGCGACACCCACGCCGCCGCGTTCTTCGACCTGGACAACACGGTCATGCAGGGCGCCGCCCTCTTCCACTTCGGCCGCGGGCTCTACAAGCGCGACTTCTTCGAGAAGCGCGAACTCGCCCGCTTCGCCTGGCAGCAGGCCTACTTCCGGATGGCGGGCCGCGAGGACGCCGGGCACATGGCGGACGTACGGTCCAGCGCCCTGTCCATCGTCAAGGGCCACCGCGTCAGCGAACTCACCGCCATGGGCGAGGAGATCTACGACGAATACATGGCCGGCCGCATCTGGCCCGGCACGCGCGCGCTCGCCCAGGCGCACCTCGACGCCGGCCAGAAGGTCTGGCTCGTGACCGCAGCTCCCGTCGAGACGGCGACGATCATCGCGCACCGGCTCGGCCTGACGGGCGCCCTGGGCACCGTCGCCGAATCGGTCGACGGCGTCTACACGGGCAGGCTCGTCGGCGAACCGCTGCACGGCCCGGCCAAGGCCGAGGCCGTACGGGCGCTCGCCGCCGCGGAGGGCCTGGAGCTGGAACGATGCGCCGCCTACAGCGACTCGGCGAACGACATCCCGATGCTCTCGCTCGTCGGATATCCGTATGCGATCAATCCTGACAGCCGCCTTCGCGACCACGCGCGCGAAATGGGCTGGCGGCTGCGCGACTACCGCACCGCTCGCAAGGCCGCCCGCGT
>NZ_JACBXA010000421.1 GCF_013870515.1 Streptomyces albidus (ex Kaewkla and Franco 2022)
GACCGTCGCGGCCCTCGCCCATGAACACCGACAGGACGTGCGCGACGGACTCCCCCGTCGTCCTGGCGCGCACGCGTGCCATCTGTAACTGGTGCTCGGTGGGCCTGCGGCCGCTGCCGCTGCCGGAGTTGCCCTTCCCCAGGGGGACGCTCATGGCTTCCTCCCCACCGCCGAGTACAGCGTGGCGCTGCGGAGCACCTCTTGCTCCTCCGGGGAGAGTTCGGCTGTCTCTTCCGGCCGCCACTCGTGTGCCGCCGTCACGCCCGGCTCCAGCAACTCCATGCCGTCGAAGAAGAGTTCCACCTCGGCCTTGGAGCGCAGCTGAACCGTCGTGCCACCCGCGTCGTAGATCTTCTTGACTCCCTGCCAGGCCGCGGCGTCGAAGTCGCTGGTGCAGTGCGTCAGGACCAGGAAGCTGCCCGGTGCGAGCCGGTCGAGCAGGCCGCCGACTATGTCGTAGGGCTTGTTCTCGTCCGGGACGAAGTGGAGAAGAGCCACCAGCGAGAGAGCCACCGGCTTGTCCAGGTCGATGACCTCACGAAGCTGGGGGAGGTCGAGGATGGCGTCCTCGCGGACGTCTGCGTTGATGTACGCGGTACGGCCCTCGGGTGTGCTGCGCATCAGCACGTGGGCGTACTCCAGGACGGTGGCGTCGTGGTCGGCGTAGACGACGCGGGCGTCCGGCGCGACCTCCTGGGCGACCTGATGGAGGTTGGGCGAGGTGGGGATGCCGGTGCCGATGTCCACGAACTGCCGGATGCCGTACTCGGAGGCGAGGGTTCGCGTGGCCCGGTGCATGAAGCCGCGGTTGGTCTCCGCGGTGTGGCGGATCTGCGGGCAGACCGTCAGCACCTTCTCGGCGGCCTCCTCGTCGACGGGATACCAGTCCTTGCCGCCGAGGTAGTAGTCGTACATCCGGGCCGAGTGCGGCCTGCTGGTGTCGATCTCGGGCTTGCCGGACGTGGTCATCTGTCATCCCATTTCTGCCGTGTGGGGGCCGGCGGGGAAGCACACGGCGAGTAACTCCCCCGCCGGCCGGTCGGTGTGGTCTGTGGAGCCGGTGATGGTGCTGAGGGTGGACCGACGAGGTCGGTCCGGTCCGGCTCCGGCGGCTGGTCGTGCCGCTGGGCCGGTCCTGGCTTCAGCTGGTTCTTCGCGCGGTGCAGAGCCCGGGGGTCATTTGTCGAACTCCTTGCACAGATGCATCAGATACGTACGGGGGTCCGGCACGTGCTCGGCAGCCAGCAGCGAGACACGGGTGAGCGCCTCGAGGTGCGTGACCACGTCGGGCCGCTGGTCCAGGTAGACGGCACTGGTGAGCCCGACCTCGGTGTAGACGATGTCCTGCAACTCCCGTTCCCGGAAGCGGAAATAGGTCAGATGCCCGCCCGTCCCCGGGTGGGGGCCCGCCGCCAGCGGCACGATCCGCAGGGTGATGTTGGGCTGCTCCGAGGCTTCGATCAGCCGCTCCAACTGCCCCCGCATGACGACCGGGCCGCCCACGTCGCGCCTCAGCGCGGCCTCTTCCAGCACGACCCACAGCGTCGGCGCGTCCGGCGTCCCGAGCAGCGCCTGGCGTCGCAGCCGCAGGTCCACCCGGTGCTCCAGCGCTTCCTGCGACTCGTGCGGGAAGCCGGCGCGGATGACCGCCCGCGCGTAGTCCCGCGTCTGCAACAGCCCCGTCACGTAATGGGGTTCGTAGACGCGGATGACCTGCGCGTCGGTCTCCAGGCTCACGTAGGCGCGGAACCAGTCGGGCAGGGCGTCGCGGAAGGGATACCACCAGCCGGGCGCGTTGGCCTGCTCGGCCATCGAGATGAACTCGCCGATCTCGTCGTCCGAGACCCCGTAGAGCCGCAACAGCTCTTTGACGTAGGGGACTTTGAGACCGACCTGAGCGTTCTCCATCCGCCTGATCGTCAGGTGGTTGACCCGCAAGGCCTTGGCGGCGGCCTCGATGCGGACGCCCGAACCCTCCCGCAGCTCCTTGAGCCGTTTGCCGAGGATGATGCGCAGCACTGTAGGAGCGCTCGATCCACTCGGCAGTGTGTCGGTCACGCCCCACCTCCCGGAGGGTTCAGCAGTCGTCAGAGGTGGTAGTTCTTCACCGTCTGTGACAGTGACGGACAACGGACGCTCCGTCAACTCCGGTTGCCTTATTGCCTCTTCACTCTGAAATTATCAGAAGGAAGCTTGCGAGTTGAAGACCGCAGCACCCATAGTGACAACGTGCTCCCCTTGAGCGTGCCCCCCACGCACCGCCAGCCGCGCCCACCGTCCGACACCGGTACGGAGACCCATGCGCTCAGCCTGCCCGCCGAGGACGTCAGCGTCCCCCGGGCACGGCACGAACTCGACCGCTGGCTCCGCGAGCGGGGCGCCTCCTCCGAGTTACGTGAGCAAGCAGCCCTCGTCCTGTCGGAGTTGGCCACCAACGCGGTCACGCACACGAACAGCAGCTGGATCGTGTGCGCCGCCGCCTACTCCCCGTGCGGCGGGGTCCAGGTGGAGGTGCACGACGACGACAGCAGCTCCCACGTTCCCGAACGCCGCACCCCGACCGCCGAGAAGGAGTGCGGACGCGGGCTGTACATCGTCGAGGCTCTGGCGCAGCGATGGGGCGTGACGGCTTCCCCGGTCACTCAGGGGAACGCGGTCTGGGCACTGCTCCAGGCCTGAGTCTCGGTCGGGACCGCCGGCCCGCGGCCGCCGCCGCGGGCCGGCTGTTCGTCGTCCCGGCGGGCGGGCGGCTCTCAACCGGCCTCAGCGGCAGGCGCGCAGGGCCCGTACCAACGCGTGCGTGCGCGGGTCCGAGGTGACCGAGCGCTGCATCGCGGAGGTCACGTATGCGAAGGCCGTGCCCGACTCGGGGTCGGCGAAGGCCAGCGAGCCTCCCCGCCCGGGGTGGCCGAACGAGCCCGGGGAGAGCATCGGCGCGGACGGGCTGTGCAGCATGAACCCCAGTCCGAAACGGGAGTTGACCACGAGCACGCGGTCCGGTCCCGCGGACTCCTGTGAGCGTGCCTGCGTCAAGGTC
>NZ_JACBXA010000422.1 GCF_013870515.1 Streptomyces albidus (ex Kaewkla and Franco 2022)
GCCGGACGAGAGCCGGGAGCGGAGCACGGCCAGGACGACGAGGACCGCTGAACGGTCGCGTCCAGACTCGCCGAGAGACTCGTCGAGAAACCTGCCCCGGCGTCGCCGTGAGAGGGCCGCAGCAGCCTTCGGACGGGGCACGGGCGGGTGCACGAGCGCTGCCCGGACCCTGTCCTCGCCGTGCCCGTGCCGGCCTCCTCACCGACCGTCCAAGCGCCCGCCCCATGCGGCCTGATCTGGTGTTACGTGGTTCCGAGGCGTACGTTCCCGCATGGCGAAGGGGGAGCCGGATGGACCGGAACATTCGCACCGTCGACGACGTACTGAAGCTCCTGGACGACCTGTTCGCTCCGGACGCGGACCGCTGGACGACTGAGGGCGCCGGCTGGTGGGACGGCTTCTACTCCGACCGCTCGAAGCCCGTGCCGTTCTTCGCGGCGAAACCGGACGAGAACCTCGCCTCGTACCTCGACCGGGGTCTCGTCGCACCGGGGCGGGCGCTCGATCTGGGCTGCGGGCCCGGCCGCAACGCCGTCCATCTGGCGTCGCGGGGCTTCGAGGTGGACGCGGTCGACCTCTCCCCGACGGCCGTCGCCTGGGCCGGGGAGCGCGCCCGCGAGGCAGGCGCCGAGGTCCGGTTCCACTGCGGTGACGCCTTCGGCCTCACCGGGGCCGAACTGGGCGGCCCGTACGACCTGATCTACGACTCGGGCTGCTTCCACCACCTGCCGCCTCACCGCCGCGTCAGCTACCTCGCCCTCCTCGACCGGCTCCTCGCACCCGGCGGGCACTTCGCCCTCTCGTGCTTCGCGGCCGGCGGGATGGGCTCCGAACTCCCCGACGCAGCCTTCTACAGCGACGCCCGGCTGCACGGCGGGCTCGCCTACACACCGGAGGCCCTGCGCCGGATCTTCTCCGGTCTGCTGGAGGTCGAGTTGCGGCGCATGCGTGACGAGCCGCCCGCCTCCACCTGCTTCGGCGAACCCTTCCTCTGGACGGCCCTGTTCCGCCGTGACGCGCAGGGCTCCCGTGACGCGTAGGGGCTGCCATGGCGCGCGGGGGCTGACGGGCCGGGCACGCGTGGAAATGGTGAACGTGCCGGGGCCGGGCGGCCCTTCGCAACACGCCGTCATGCCTCCCGGGAGTCCTCAGGGCGCCGGTGGTGAAGGAGGACGACGCCGTTGCCGAAGGTGCGGGTCCCGGCGAGACGGAGGTCGGCACGCGCCTCGGACTCCCGGAAGAAGGGCCTGCCGCGCCCGATGAGGACCGGATGGACGTAGATGCGGTACTCGTCGATCAGGTCGTGCCTTCTGAACGTCGCCGCCAGGTCAGCGCCGCCGAGCGCCATGTCCCCGCCCGGCTGGGCCTTGAGCTCCCGGATCCCGTCCGGATCGACCTCCCGCAGGATGGTCGAGTTCCCGTCGGCCCGCTCCAGGGTCCTGGAGAAGACGAGCTTGGGCATCTCCCGCCAGATCCCGGCGAACTCCGCTTCGGGTCCGGTGCTCGACGGGTCCGAGTCCGCATCCGGCCAGACCCCCTCCATCAGCTCGTAGTTGACGCGCCCCATGAGGAAGGCGCTCATTCCGCGCAGCTGTTCGTTGAAGTGGGAGTGCAGTTCGTGGTCGACCATGTGCCAGTCGAGTTCGCCGTCCGGGCCCTCGAAGAACCCGTCCAGCGACACCGACACGGACAAGACGATCTTTCTCATCGAGCTTCCTCCAGGCAGGTCTTGTCCGTGAACGAGTGGTGTTCGTGAGCCACGACCCAGCGCCCGTCCTCCTTGCGCAGCCCGATCGTCAGGCGCAGCCGGTCGTCAGGGGCGTCGCGGAGTTCCTCCGGCATCCCGCACCGCAGCAGTGCGTGGGCGAAGGCGACGTCCGCTCCGGACGTGACCTCGAGTTCGACGATGTCGAAGGAGGCGCCCATCTGCTGCCACGTGAAGAAGGGCGGCCACGTCTCCCTGTACTCAGCGATGCCACGTGCGCCGTTCTCGGGCGGGGGCACGTCGAACATCACGATGTCCTCCGCGTGATCCGCGAGGACCGTGTCCATGTCGCCGTCGTGCGCCGCCCTAGGGGGGTGTCGGCGAAGTAGCGTCGTCCGCCTGCAAGGCGGGGGGCGCGGGGTCTGGTGCGTGCGATCGCAAGACGGAGGAGGAGAGCGCAGCGGGCTGCGCCGACGACCGACAACGCCGGGAGCGTGCGTGCCAGACCCCGCACCCCAGGCGGGACTTCGCGGACACCCCCTAGTCCAGCGCTCGATCAGCGTCCGGATCTGCGCCTCGTCATCGGTCACCGATGGCTCCCTTCCGGTCCTCGCAGCGCTGCGGGCCCGCTCGTACGTCCGCTCGTACGTCCATGGGAGGGGTGACCGCCGCGGGAGCCGGAACTCATCGGCGGGCGGCTCTCACCGGACGGGGCGCCGGCGGAGGTCCGGTCAGATTCCGGGGTCGATGTCGCTCACCATGGCGCCCGCCCGGGCGAGTTGCTCCTCGGGCATCGGGCAGGATCGCCGCTTCCCGGTGTCGATGTGGACCCCGGTCAGCACCGTGACTGCTGCCACCTCACCGGTAGCCGCGTTCTCCATCCGGTGGCAGAAGCGGATCACTTTGCTGCGCACCTCCAGCAGAGCCGAACGCACGACAAGCACGTCCCCGGCACGCACTTCGCGGCGATAGGAGATCCGCTGGTCCACCGCGGCCATTCCGCGGCCCCCGGCACGGAGGTATTCGGGGGTGACGCCGAAGCTCGAGAAGAGCTGCCAGGTGGCCTCGTCGAACTTCCCGACGTACCACATGACGTTCATGTGCCCCATGTGGTCGCAGTGCCACGGGTACACCGTCCCGCGATACGTCACCTCCATGTCCGCCTTCTCGTCCGGCTTCACGTCCGCCTTCACATCCGGCTCCATGTGCACCTTCCCTTCGCCGCCCTCACCGCACGTCGGTCGTCACCGGGGATGTTAGTCATCGTTAACCCGTGGAGCCGATGTGATCTGCGTCATGACGACTGAGGCACCGCG
>NZ_JACBXA010000423.1 GCF_013870515.1 Streptomyces albidus (ex Kaewkla and Franco 2022)
GTGAAGCCAGCCGCGGTGCACGGCGAAGTCGATGACGGCTACGACGCTCGGCACCCGCAGCGCACCGCGCGCCCGCAGCCTGCCCGTCACCTGCGCCGAGAGGTGGAAGGTGGAAATCACCGCGTCCGGCTGCCAGTTGTCCACCACCCTCATCAAAGGCCGCTCGGCGAGCGCCGCAAGCGGTGCGCTGCCCGGCCGCGGCACCGCCGCGTCACCCGCGGCCCCCTGGGGTCCGGGGGCGAGAAAGGCGTCGTAGACCAGGCCGTACACCTGAGGGACGTGCCGGACGGCACCCCGGTACCCGGCGCGCAGCGCGGCCCCTACCCCCGAGGGGAGCAGTGCGAGCACATCCTTGATCCGGACGCTGTGGCCACGTGCCCGCAGCCTGTCCGCGAGCTCGTCGGCCACGGCGTCGTGGCCCGCGCCCATGCTTGCGCTGAGTACCAGGAACCGTTGCCGCATAAGGCTCCAGAGGTCCGATGGTCCGGCGTACCGCCGGGGACCCGGCGCCGGTACCGAGTGTCGCCCGCCACCGTTCCGCAGGTGTGTCCAGCGGGGCCGATCGGGTGACGGCGGCTGATCCTCGGACAGGCGGCCCCGGTCGACAGCCAGCATTCTGGGAGTCCTGCTCCTGATCACCGGAGGACGGCATGTTCGACAGTTCTGGGCGGGTCGTGCGCAATGGCACCCGGCGACCGGTGGCACTCATCACCGGTGCGTCGTCGGGGATCGGCACGGCGGTCGCCGAGCAGCTCGCCTCGGAGGGCAGCTGGCGCCTCCTGCTCAACGGACGGGACGAGGAGCGGCTGGGCGACGTCGCGGTCCGCACCCGTGGAACGGCGCTCGCGGCCGACGTCACCGATCCACAGGCCCGCGCACGGCTCGCCCGCGAGGCGGTGGCGCACGGCGGACGTGTCGACGCTCTGGTCTGCGGTGCGGGAATCGGCTGGGCCGGCTCGTTCACGGGGATGCCGCTGGAGGCCATCGACCGGGTCCTGTCGGTCAACCTGGCCGCGGTCGTGCACCTGGTGCGGCTGCTGCTGCCGGGGATGGTGGCGCGGCGTACGGGCCGGGTGGTCCTGATCGGCTCCGTCGCGGGAACCGTCGGGGTGCGGGACGAGGCGGTGTACTCGGCGACGAAGGGGGGCCTGATGGCGTTCGCGGACAGCCTCCGCTACGAGCTGGCCTCCTCTGGAGTGCGGGTGTCGATGGTGATGCCCGGTGCCGTGGACACGCCCTTCTTCGGCCGTCGCGGTGTTCCGTACGGCCGGTCGCGGCCGAAGCCGGTGCCGCCGGGACAGGTGGCGGACGCGGTGCGCAGGGCTCTGGTCTCGGGGCGCTCCGACGCATACGTGCCGGGCTGGCTGAGCGTGCCCGCACGGCTGCACGGTGCGGCACCCGGTGTGTTCCGCACCCTCGCCCAGCGCTTCGGTTAGGAGTCGGTACGACGTGTTGCTGACGGTGGTCTCTGTCGCGCTGGCATTGCTGGCCGCGCTGGCCAACGCCGCGGCGTCCGTGCTGCAACGCCGGGCTGCCGCGACCGAGCAGGTCAGCCCGACCGCGCGACGCTTCTCCTGGCTGGGTCATCTCCTTCACCGCCCCGTGTGGATGTGGGGCTCGGCGATGCTCCTGGTCTCCGGCATCTGCCAGGCCGGCGCGCTGGCGGCGGGCCCGCTGGCCGTGGTGCAGCCGGTGATGGCGACGGAGCTGCTGTTCACGTTGGTGGTGGGCAGCGTCTTCTTCCACCGGCGCCCCGACACGCGTGCCTGGTGGGCGTTCACCGTCATGGTGCTCGGCCTCGCGGTGTTCCTGATCCTCGTGTCCCCTACGGCGGGTACGAGCCGCGTCGCCGTGGGCAGATGGCTCGCGACGGGAGCGGTCCTGGTGGCCATCGTGCTCGGGCTGCTCGCGCTGTCGACGCGGCTGCCGTCCGCGCCGCGGGCCACGGTGCTCGGCATGGCGACGGCGATCGGGTTCTCCTGCACGGCCGCACTGATGAAGGACGCGATCGCACGGCTGTCGGACGGTCTGGTGGCACTGCTGACGGCATGGCAGACCTACGGTGTGGCCGTCCTCGGGCTCACCAGCTTCCTGATGCTCCAACTGACGTTGCGCGCGGGCACTCTCGTGGCCTCCCAGCCGGCGCTGACTCTGGGCGACTCGCTTGTCAGCCTCGTGCTGGGTGCCGTCCTCTTCGAGGAGCGGCTGACGCTGGGCATCTACGTCGTGCCGGAGCTGGTGGCTCTCGCGCTGGTCGGCGCGGGCAGCGTGCAGCTGGCCCGGACACCCGAAGTCTCCGGGAAGCACGAGGAGTCGGTGTGGTGAGCGGTGCACGCGGTGCCGCCACCGGAGTCATGTGGGCCGGAGCCGCCGCGCTGGCGGTCGCCGGCTGGCACATCGGTCCCGCGGCGACCTGGATCCCGGTCGTACGCAGAGTGCTCGACCCGGCGCTCGACGGACGCGGGGACCCCGGCCATGTGGCGCTCACCTTCGACGACGGACCCGACCCCGACAGCACCCCCCGCTTCCTCCGGGAGCTCGAACGGCTCGCCGCGCGTGCCACGTTCTTCGTGCTGGGCAGCCGGCTGGAGCTCTATCCGGACCTGGGACGGCTGATCGTCGCCGAGGGACACGAACTGGCGGTGCACGGATGGCAGCACGAGAGGTTCTGGTATCCCAGGCCCCGTTCCGACGTTCGCGACCTGGCCCGTGCCGTGACCGCGGTCGGCAGCACCTCGGGTGAACGGCCCAGGTGGTACAGGCCGCCGTACGGAGTTCTCACCGCGACCCGCTGGGCAGCCGCGCGGCAGCTGGGGCTCCAGCCCGTGCTGTGGACCGCGTGGGGACGCGACTGGACGTCCGCAGCCGACGAGGAGAGTGTGCTGTCCGAACTGGCCAAACGGCTGGAGGGTGGAGCGACCGTGCTGCTGCACGACTCCGACCACGCCGCCGCCCCCGGCGCCTGGCACTCCGCGCTGGACGCGCTGCCCCATCTGGTGGGGCGGTGCCGGGCCGAGGG
>NZ_JACBXA010000424.1 GCF_013870515.1 Streptomyces albidus (ex Kaewkla and Franco 2022)
GCGGACGACCGGCCTGTACCGGACCGACCATTCTACGACGGTTCGCTTAGGACCCTCTGGGGCCGCGCGGGAAGTAGCGGGCTCCCCCGGAGCCGGGAGGGGCCCAGCCGCCGGAGGGCAGACGGAGACGTACGCACCGCCTGATCCCCCGCTCTCGACATGCGTGTGGCCTTGGCATCCGAAGAGGGTGCCAAGGCCACACGCATGAGCCCGCGGGGCGGGCGCTCACTGCCGCAACGGGCGTCAGCCCGGCCAGCAGCGCACGACCGTGCCCGTGTCCTTGTCGACGGCAAAGTTCAGCCGCCCGGTCAGATACTCCATGGTGATGATCGCGTCCGGTGGGAGCGACCGCACGGTGGTCCAGCCACGTGCGTGCGCGCGCTCCTCGGCCTGGGCGGCGGAGAGCCCGACGTAGCTCTCGGGCTCGTCCTGGGGGGTGTCCTGGGCTGCGGATTCCGGTGCCATGAGGCCCACCGTACCGCCGGAAGTCAGTGCCGTATCTTCAGCTCGTCACACTCTTGTCACAGGCCCCTTCGTCTCCTTCGCCGACCCGGGCGTCACTCGTACGGGGCTTCTCTTCCGAGTCGTATTCCACTGCGAACAGCAACCGGATTCCAGTCCCGGAAAGCGTCACCGGACGCCCCGTCAGAAATTGCCGTACGCCTCGGAATTCCTTGTTCCGCCATCTTGCATTGCGCTTCCGTGCGGTCTCCGGAAACCCTGGATCGGGCCGCCTTCTTCCTGAGTCACAGCACGGAGAACCGTGGTTTCGGTGAAGCGTGACGAAGGAAGTCGCGGCCCGTGAGCGCTCGTGTTATTACCGTCACGCGACCGACGGGAACCGAGAAGTGGTCAACTTCCGCCCATGGCCCGCCCCAAGCGGTCCCGCAACGCCTCGACCTGCGCGAACAGCGCCTGAGGCTCCCGCACTTCGAAGTCGAAGCCGAGCATCAGGACGTAGGCGACGAGCACGTCGAGCGTCGGGGCGCCGATGCGCAGCAGACAGCTGTGCTCGTCAACGGCCTCCAGGGTGCCCGCGGACAGCGAGACCACCTCGGCTGCACTCTCCATCGGCACCCGCAGCAGCACGGTGGCGTGTTCGGCGTACGCCCTGACGGACACACCCTCCGAAACCCACGCGGCCAGATCCTCCGCCGGCGGTGTGCGAGGGGTGAAGCGGGGGCCGTGCGGCGGGGTGAGCGCGATGCGGTCGACGCGGAACGTACGCCAGTCCGCCCGGTCCACGTCCCAGCCCACGAGGTACCAGCGCCGGTACGTGCTCACCAGCCGGTGAGGCTCGACGGAGCGGCGGGTGGCCGCGCCCTCGTGCGACTCGTACGCGAAGCGAAGCTGCTGGTGATCGCGGCAGGCGTGGGCGAGTTCGGTGATGGTGGAAGCCTCGACGGCCGGTCCGCGGTGGGCGCGCGTCATCGGGACCGTATAAGCGTTGAGGGCGCTCACGCGGCGGCTCAGCCGGTGCGGCAGCACCTGTTCGAGCTTGGCCAGCGCGCGCACCGACGATTCCTCGATGCCCTGCACGCTGCCGCTCGCGGCGTTGCGAAGGCCGACCGCCACGGCCACGGCTTCCTCGTCGTCGAGGAGCAAAGGGGGAAGCTCGGCGCCCGCGCCGAGCTGGTAGCCGCCTGCGGTGCCGGTGGTGGAGTGCACCGGGTAGCCGAGACCGCGCAGCCGGTCGATGTCCCTGCGGACGGTGCGTGAAGTGACGCCGAGCCGGTCCGCCAGCTCGGCACCGGACCATTCACGGTGGGCTTGGAGCAGTGAGAGCAGACGCAGCAGCCGTGCCGAGGTCTCGACCATGCCGCCGAGTCTGCCAGCCCTCGCGGACAGCTACTGTCCGCGAGGGCTCGGCATCCTTCGGGGTTCGCCTACCAGCGATACCAGCGCGCCCTGCTTCCTCCTGCGTTGGTGCTGCGCAGCAGGAATCCGAGTAGCCAGATGACCAGGACCGCGACAGCGATCCACCAAAGCGCCTTCAGCGCGAAGCCCGCGCCGAAGAGGATCAGTGCCAGAAGCAGTACGAGCAGAATCGGAACCATGTGTGATTGCACCTCCACGGCACCGAGTCACCCCTCCTCCGCTTCCTACACCGCTTCGGGACAACTCACCCGCAAGGAAAGGTCGTTGTCGAGCGTGTAGTACGGCCTGACCGCACGGTCGCCGTCCACGTCGGACACGCGTTGCGGGGGGTAGCTGAAGATCCGCCGCTTGTCCGGGACATCGTCGAGTATCCGCGCGACGCGGACGGGCTCCGCGCCTTCCTCGGGGCGCAGCCACAGGTCCCACACCTGGTGCGTGGCCGGCAGCGCGGCGAAGGGCAGCGTCGCGGTGAACTCGGAGGCGGTTTCCCCCTCTTCCATGCCGTCGCCGAGGGCGTCGGCGCCCCGGACCACCTGCATGCCGACAGGTGTGCGGGCGGCGTCCCGTGCGTGCGCCTCGAGTCGTGCCGTGGGCCCCAGGCATACGCCGTAGAGCCTGCCGTGCAGGACCATGGCGCCGTCGGCGACGTGCAGTCGACCGGCTTCCGCGTGCGGCCAGCGCAGCCATGAACGGACGGTGAGATTGCCGAACTTGGTGGCGTAGGGAATCCGGACCCCCAGCCAGGTGCGTCCCACGCGCGGCACCCGGTCGATGAGCGAACGCAGATCGTGGACGCCGGGCAGCATCCGCCGCGGCTCTTCGTCGCCGAGAACGAGGTAGGCGTCCCAACGCCCCTCGGGCAGGGACATGATGCTGGGCAGTACGGCGCGCAGCGTGCCCTCCGTCCCGGCAGGGCCCAGCGGCAGCCGGACCGTGTCCGCCGGCCCTCCGCCTCCGCCGCGCCGGTGCAGCAGCATCGCGGCGTCACCCTCCGCTCCCGTTCCGGCGGCACCGCCCGTGGTGTCCGCGCCCTTGGCAGCGGGATCCGCGAGGCGCACGTCGAAGGTGAGGCCGCCGGCGCTGTCCGCGGTGCAATCCGCGCGCGGACGAGGGGTTCT
>NZ_JACBXA010000425.1 GCF_013870515.1 Streptomyces albidus (ex Kaewkla and Franco 2022)
ACCCAGCCCGTCTCACACGGCGCCGGCTACTTCACGCTCCCCTACCTGCCACCGAGGCAGGCGAGACCCGCAACGCCGACGCGCTCGTCCTGGCTGTGCCCGCGCCTCAGGCGGCGCGGCTGCTGGCCGAGGAGGTACCGGCGGCGGCGGAGGAGCTGACCGCCGTCGAGTACGCCTCCATGGCCCTGGTCACCATGGCCTTCCGGCGCTCCGACATCGAGCGCGTCCCGGAGGGCAGCGGTTTCCTCGTGCCTCCGGTCGACGGCCGCTCCATCAAGGCGTCCACCTTCTCCAGCAACAAGTGGGGGTGGGTGGCGCAGGAGGATCCGGGGCTGTTCGTGCTGCGTACCTCGTTGGGGCGGTACGCGGAGGAGGCCGTCCTGGAGCGTCCCGACTCCGAACTCGTGGAGCTGTCGTTGCGGGATCTGCGGGCCGCGACCGGGCTGTCGGCCCGTCCCGTGGACCGGCGTGTGACCCGTTGGACCGGTGGGCTTCCGCAGTATCCCGTCGGCCACACGGAGCGCGTGGCCCGCGTCCGCGGCGCTGTGGAGAAGGTGCCCGGGCTGGCGGTGTGCGGCGCCGTGTACGAGGGCGTCGGCATTCCCGCGTGCATCGCGAGCGGCCGCAGGGCCGCGGAGGAGACCCTCGCGCGAGCCGTGCCGGGCGGCGCGCGAGAATAGGGCCATGACTGCTGCGCCGGATAAGGCACCCAACGCGGGCAAGAAGGCGAAGGACCTCAACGAGGTCGTCCGGTACACCCTGTGGTCGGTCTTCCGGCTGCGCGACGTCCTGCCGGAGGACCGCACCGGCTACGCGGACGAGGTGGACGAGCTCTTCGGGCAGCTCGCCGCGAAGGACGTCGTCGTGCGCGGCACGTACGACGTCTCGGGGCTGCGGGCCGACGCCGACGTCATGATCTGGTGGCACGCGGAGTCCTCCGACGCCCTTCAGGACGCCTACAACCGCTTCCGCCGCACCAGGCTCGGCCGCGCGCTGGAACCGGTGTGGTCGAACATGGCGCTGCACCGCCCGGCCGAGTTCAACAAGTCGCACGTGCCGGCCTTCGTGGCGGGGGAGGAGCCGCGTGCTTACGTGAGCGTCTACCCCTTCGTCAGGTCCTACGAGTGGTACCTGCTGCCGGACGAGGACCGCCGCCGGATGCTGGCCGATCACGGCAAGATGGCCCGCGGCTTCCCCGACGTGCGGGCGAACACCGTGCCCGCATTCTCACTCGGCGACTACGAGTGGATCCTCGCGTTCGAGGCCGACGAGCTGTACCGCATCGTCGACCTCATGCGTCATCTGCGGGGCTCCGAGGCGCGGATGCACGTACGCGAAGAGGTGCCGTTCTACACGGGGCGGCGCAAGCCGGTCGCGGAGCTGGTGGCCGGGCTCGTCTAGGACGGGCGCGGCGGTGTCCGCCGCCCCGGCTTCGGCGTGCTGCCGGCTCTCACTCCGCCCTCACTGCGCTGTCGTTGCCGGTCAGCTCTCCGTGCTGTCCGGCTTCGGCGCGGGGCGGGCCGCGCACTCCGCTGCGCGGCCCGGCGTCCTGCCCTCCAGCAGGTATGTGGCGACGTGGCCGTCGGCGCACTTGTTGCCGCCGGTCACGCCGTGCGTGCCCGCGCCCCACTCCGTGACGAGCGAGGAGCCGGACAGCCGTCGCCACGTCTCCACGGCGCCCGAGTAGGGCGTCGCCGGATCGTGGGTGGCGGCGACGAGGAGCACGGGCGGGATGCGGCCGGGCCCCGTGCGCACGTCCACGGGACGGGACTGCCTGCCGCGCCAGTAGGCGCAGGGGAGGTTCGTCCAGACGTTCTCCCAGGTCAAGAGCGGTGCGTGGCGGGCGAGTTCGGTGTTGTCGCCGTCCCAGCGGGCCCAGTCGCGCGGCCAGGGAGCGTCGGAGCACTGCACGGCGCTGTAGACGGCGTCGCTGTTCTCCGTCCGGGCCGCCGCCTCCGGATCGGGAGCGACCAGGCCGACCAGGGGCTGGGGGTCGCCCTTGGCGAACTCCGAGAGGGCGGCGGCGTACTGGGGCCAGACCGCGTCCTCGTACCCGACGGAGACGAACCCGGCGAGCAGCTGCTTCGAGCCGACGTCGTGTCCGACCGAGCCGCCCACGCGGCGCCGGTCGAGGGTGTCGCGCGCCTTGTCGAAGTTGCGCTGCACGGCTCGTGCGGTGCGGCCCAGGCCGTAGGCGGTGTCGTGCCGGGCCACCCACCGCTTCCAGTCGTTCCAGCGCCGCTCGAAGGCGCGGTTCTGGTCGAGGCCGGCTCCGTACCAGATCTTGTCGGGGCGCGGGTCCACGACCCCGTCGAGGACGAGGCGGCCGACGTGCCCGGGGAAGAGCGTGGCGTAGACGGAGCCGAGGTAGCTGCCGTAGGAGACGCCGAAGTAGTTGAGCTTCCGGCTGCCGAGGGCCGCGCGCAGTACGTCGAGGTCGCGGGCGTTGTCGGGGGTGGTGAAGTGGTCGAGCCTGTCGCCCTGGCTGCGTGCGCACGCCCGCGCGTACGCGGCCGCCTCCTGCCGCATCTTCCGCTTGAACGCGGTGGACGGCTCGCGCGGTGAACGTTCAGGCTTCGTGCCCGCCTTCTTCGGGTCCCGGCAGCTGAGGGGGGCGGAGCGTCCGACTCCACGGGGTGCGTAACCGATGAAGTCGTAGGCCCTGTTGAGCCTCTTCCACACACCGCCCGCGACCGTTCCGTAGAGCGGGAAGGCCATGCCACTGCCCCCGGGACCGCCTGGGTTGTGGAGCAGGACGCCCTGCCTGGCGGCGGCAGGGCCGGTCGACTTCCGCCGGCTGACGGCGAGTTGGATCTTCTCGCCGCGCGGGCGTGCGTAGTCGAGGGGGACGGTCACCTTGCCGCACTCGACGCGA
>NZ_JACBXA010000426.1 GCF_013870515.1 Streptomyces albidus (ex Kaewkla and Franco 2022)
AGGAGCGCCGCGTGCTGACCGCAGCGGAGCAGGTGGTGGTCGCACTCCGTTCGGTCTTCGCCTGCGACCCCCGCCCGGAGGACATGCGCGATCCGGTCCCGGCGGCGGACACGCTGCTGCGCGGCGGCTGCGACAACGTGGCCGCGGTGCTGCGCCGCACCCGCCTGGAGTGCGGCATCCGGCACGGACTTCTCACCGACGCCGTACGGGCGGGTTGTGCCGGCCGCGTCGCCGGTCTGGCCGGCGACGTCGTCGGCGACGGGAGTGACCGGGGCCTGCTGCGGGCGATGCTCGTGCGCGAGGACGAGCACGGGCAGGAGTGCGGCCGTACGCCCCTGGAGTGGCTGGGCGACGGCGAGTTGCGCTACATCGCTCTCGCGCTCGTACTGCTCACCGGGCCGGGGGTGCTCTCCATGGATCCGGCGCAGGAGGTGCTGCCCGTCCACCAGTCGCTCACCGTGCTCGCCGACGGCCTCGACCGTGCCCTGGACCGGCGGCAGGCCGCCGAACTCCTCGCGCTGGCCGAGCGGATGGGCCGGCGCGGGCATGTGCGGCTCCTGGGCGCCGTGGGCGATGCCGGAGCTGCGGCGGGGGAGGCCGGTCGAATCCCCGGGGTCTCCCTGGTAGACCTTGGTGGGTGAGCGGATCCTCTTCTTCCCCAGCCCCTTCCGGTGACCGTGGCGCCTCGCGCAGTGCGGACGACCCCACACTCACCGTGGCCCGACTTCAGCGCAGGCTCGCTCAGTTCGCAGCCGCCCGCGACTGGGGGCAGTACCACACGCCGAAGAATCTGGCGGCGGCGCTGAGCGTCGAGGCGGGCGAACTCGTCGAGATCTTCCAGTGGCTCACGCCCGAGGAATCCGGTCGTGTGATGGCGCGTCCGGAGTCCGCGCACAGGGTCGAGGACGAGGTCGCGGACGTGCTCGCCTATCTCCTGCAGTTCTGCGAGGCGTTGGGGATCGACGCACTGGGAGCGCTTGCTTCGAAGATCGAGCGGAACGAGAAGCGTTTCCCGGCTGCCGAGAACGGTCACTCTATGGAGTGAGGATCGTGTCCATGCAGGGCAAAATGTCCAGAGTATCCCCAAACTCCCTGGTTCATCTGCCTCTTGATGGTCACGCTGTGTAGCGGAACCATGGAGGGAGGTGGTGGAGTTGGATGCTGTGCATCTCATCAAAGCCGCCCGGCACGCGCTTGCGGAGTGCAGGACGGTGCGGGAAATCGTCGTCGAGTCCTGGGAAGCGCAAGCGCTCACTGAAGTGGTCGGGGGGCATCTCGCCGTCAGCGGGCCGCAGTTGGTGCGGGTCGACGCGCTCGGGCTGGCCGAGGCGGGCGCTCGCGCCCGCAGGGCGGCCGACGGCGCCTTCGGGCTGAACGCGGGCCGTGCCCGAGCGGCGCTGCTCTCCGAGATCCAGGACGCCCGGGCGACCCTGTCGGATCTCGGCTCGCTGCTGGCGGAGACGGCGGAAGCGCTCGTAGGGGTCGCGGTCTCCGCGGACGAGGAGTCGCTCTACTGGCAGTGCATCGAGGCGATCGACGCGGCGGACGAGTCCGAGGACCGGGTCGTCGGCATGCTGCGCCGGATGGAGATGCAGGAGCACGGCGGCGCGGCCTGACAGAGCGGCGCGGCACACGGGGTGCAACGGCGGAAGCAGGAATCCGGCCAGGGAGGCAAGATATGAATCATGAGGCTGCGCATCTTCACCGAACCCCAGCAAGGGGCGAGCTACGACACCCTGTTGCGGGTGGCCAAGGCCGCCGAGGAACTCGACTTCGATGCCTTCTACCGCTCCGACCATTACCTGGCCATGGGTGACGCGGACGGGCTGCCCGGCCCGACGGACGCCTGGGTCACCCTCGCGGGGCTGGCCCGTGAGACCAGCCGCATCCGGCTCGGCACCCTGATGACGGCAGCCACCTTCCGGCTGCCGGGTCCGCTGGCGATCCAGGTCGCCCAGGTCGACGACATGTCGGGCGGCAGGGTCGAACTGGGCCTGGGCACCGGCTGGTTCGACCAGGAGCACACCGCGTACGGAATCCCCTTCCCCAAAGAGAAGTTCGGGCGCCTGGAGGAGCAGCTGGAGATCATCACCGGGCTGTGGTCCACGCCGGTGGGTGAGAAGTTCAGCTACGACGGCAGGCACTACCGCCTGAAGAACTCGCCGGCGCTGCCCAAGCCCGCGCAGAAGAAGGTGCCCGTCCTGATCGGCGGTCACGGCAAGGTGCGCACGCCCGCGCTCGCCGCGCGCTTCGCCGACGAGTTCAACATCCCCTTCGCCTCGATCTCCGACAGCGAGCAGCAGTTCCTGCGAGTGCGGAGGGCCGCCGAGGAACACGGGCGCCGCGCCGGCGACATCGTGTGCTCCAACGCGCTGGTGGCGTGCGTCGGCAGGGACGACGCGGAGGTGGCGCGCCGCGCCGCGGTCATCGGGCGCGACGTGGAGGAGCTCAAGGAGAACGGTCTGGCCGGCTCGCCCGCCGAGGTCGTCGACAAGATCGGACGGTACGAGCAGGCGGGCTCCTCCCGCGTCTATCTGCAGATGCTCGACCTGCAGGACCTCGACCACCTCCAGCTGATCTCGGAACAGGTGCGGACCCAGTTGTCGTGAGCGGCGCCCCCGGAGGGCCGGCCGGCCCGGCTGGTCCGGCCCGTCCCGCTCGTCCGCACGTGCCGCTGAGCGCCGCGCTGGCCCGCGGGCCCCTCGTCCTGGACGGGGGGCTCTCCAACCAGCTGGAGGCCCAAGGCTGCGACCTGAGCGACGAGTTGTGGTCCGCGCGGCTGCTCGTGGACGACCCGGGCCGGATCGAGGCGGCGCACGCGGCGTACGTACGGGCGGGCGCGCGGGTGCTCAT
>NZ_JACBXA010000427.1 GCF_013870515.1 Streptomyces albidus (ex Kaewkla and Franco 2022)
GGCGGCGGGGCAGCGGGAGGAGGCGGTGCCGCCCCCTGGCGGCTCTCCTGCCGTGGCAGCCCGTCGCCGGGCATGCCGTGCCCTTCGGGCGGTGCCTGCGCCGGCATCCCCTTCGAACCGTTCGTGCTGTCCGCACTCTGACGCCGGTGCGGCGACTCCATGTCCATGTACTGCCTCTACCCCTGCCCGGCCTGTGCGTTCGCGCTCCCGGGTCCCAATCTAGCCGTCGACGGGAGCAGTTGACCCGTGACGGTGCGTCCGATCCGGGTCACCGAGAGGCCGCGACCCGACAGCGGGACCGGGCGGCGCCAGCCAGGGGAGATCCGGAACGGCCGGCGAATGCCTATGTCCGTGACGGCCAACACGACACGCAGACTTCTCCGCACCGGTGCATGTCTCGCCCTTCCCGCTGCCTCTAGCCTGCGAGAGACGTGCAGGCCCCTTCGTCCCGAGAGAGAGCGCTATGAGCACGATGACGGAAATGTCCGGTGGCCCGGCCCTCCCCCAGGAGCGTCGCGTCGTCACGTCCATTCCCGGCCCGAAGTCCCAGGAGCTGATGGCGCGCAAGCAGGCCGCCGTCGCCGACGGGATCGGGACCGTGATGCCCGTCTTCGCGAAGCGGGCGGGGGGCGGCGTCCTCGAGGACGTGGACGGCAACTCCTTCATCGACTTCGGATCCGGAATCGCCGTGACCGGCGTGGGCAACAGCGCCGAGGCCGTGGTCCGGCGCGCGACCGCGCAGCTGGCGGACTTCACCCACACGTGCGTGATGGTGACCCCGTACGAGCCCTACGTCGAGGTCTGCGAAGAGCTCGCACGCCTGACTCCGGGCGACTACTCGAAGAAGAGCGCGCTGTTCAACTCCGGCGCCGAGGCGGTGGAGAACGCCGTCAAGATCGCGCGGACGTACACCCGCCGCCAGGCGATCGTCGTCTTCGACCACGGCTACCACGGCCGTACGAACCTGACGATGGCGCTCACCTCGAAGAACATGCCGTACAAGCACGGCTTCGGCCCCTTCGCCCCCGAGATCTACCGGGTCCCCGTCGCCTATCCGTACCGGTGGCTGACCGGCGCCGAGAACTGCGCCGAGGAGGCCGCGGCCCAGGCCATCGACCAGATCAGCAAGCAGGTCGGCGCGGAGAACGTGGCGGCGATCCTGATCGAGCCGGTCCTGGGCGAGGGCGGCTTCATCGAGCCGGCGAAGGGCTTCCTGCCCCGCATCGCGCAGTTCGCGAAGGACAACGGCATCGTCTTCGTCGCGGACGAGATCCAGTCCGGCTTCTGCCGTACGGGCCAGTGGTTCGCGTGTGAGGACGAGGGCATCGTCCCGGACCTGATCACGACCGCGAAGGGCATCGCCGGCGGCATGCCGCTGGCGGCCGTCACCGGTCGCGCGGAGATCATGGACGCCGCGCACGTCGGCGGGCTCGGCGGCACGTACGGCGGCAACCCCGTCGCCTGCGCCGCCGCTCTGGGCGCCATCGAGACGATGCGCGAGCTGGACCTGGCCTCCAGGGCCAAGCGCATCGAGGAGGTCATGAAGCCCCGGCTGCGGAAGCTGGCCGACCAGTACGACGTCATCGGCGACGTGCGCGGCCGCGGCGCGATGCTGGCGATCGAGCTGGTCAAGCCCGGCGGCAAGGAGCCGGACCCTCAGGTCACCGCAGCGCTCGCGAAGGCCTGTCACCAGGACGGTCTGCTGGTGCTGACCACCGGCACGTACGGCAACGTGATGCGCTTCCTGCCGCCGCTCGTCATCGACGAGAACCTGCTCAACGAGGGCCTCGACGTGCTGGAAGGCGCCCTGGCCGGGCTGTGAACGGGGTGCTGAATCCGTACAGCGTGAAGAATGTGTGCGAGGCCGATGGCTGGAGCGTAATCCGGCTGTCCGGGCCCGCTGACCTGCCGTACGGTTTCAGCAATCGCCGGGTTTTCCGGAACTCCACTCCGGGTTCCCGGCCCGAGCCAGTCTCTCCCCAAGACGGGCCCGGACGTGCCCTGGCGCACGCTCCTCACCGATCGGGGGACCGCTCGTCCCATACCCCCCGGGGCTCGCGGAATACCGGTCGATACGGCCGCTCCGGAACTCTCCCCCCTGTTCCGGGGCGGTCGGCCTTTCATCTGGCTCTCTGCGCACTGTGCTGTGCACTGCTCGCGCTCATCACCTGGCAGGTCGCCGTCGGCGGGCCGCTGCTCACCTTGGACGCGCAGCTCGGTGCCGTGATGCGGCGCAACTCCCCGCCCACCTTCGTGGCCGAACTCTGCGCCGACCTGGGCAACCCGGGCGTCGCCCTGCCCGTGCTCGCCGGAGCGATCGCGTACGCGGTGGCGACCGGCGGCGCGCGCCGCTGGCTGCCGCCGCTCTACGCGGTCGCGGCAATGGCGGCCGCCGCGTTGACCGTCTCCGTTCTCAAGGTGGGGCTGGGACGGCCGGGCCCGCTCGGCGGCCACAACTACTACCCGTCGGGGCACACCGCCACGGCGGCCGTCGCCTTCGGCGGGGCAGCGCTGCTGCTGTCCCTGACGATGCGACGGCCGCCGCACTGGCCACTCCTGGCCGTCGCCGCGCTGCTCACGCTCTCCTGCAGCGCGGGGCTGATCTGGCGCGGCTACCACTGGCCACTGGACGTACTGGCCAGCTGGTGCCTGGGCTGGGTGCTGCTGGTCTCGGCAACGGCCCTGACCCGGCGCGGACTTCGGCACCCCGGGGGCGGGCCGCCCGACGGCTGAGCGCCGTCCCGTTCACGGCTCCTGCCTCGGCTCCCCCGCGATGCGGGCCGCCGCGTCCTGCATGGCCATCTCCAGCACGGCGGGGTCGTTGAGCGTGCCCGAGCCGTCCGGCGGGA
>NZ_JACBXA010000428.1 GCF_013870515.1 Streptomyces albidus (ex Kaewkla and Franco 2022)
TGCGACGAGGGGAGGCCGCAGGTGTGCACGGTCCCCAGCCGTGCCCCGTCGGCCGACGCGTCGGACTCGCTCGCCGGTGTGCGGGCCGAGCTCCGCCGGGTCCCCGGCGCCCCGTCCCGGCTGATCGAGGTCCCGTTCCCTCTGACGGGCCATCCGGTGGAGAAGGCACGGGGCAGAGGCGACGCCCTGGTTCCGCCGCCCCTTGCCGACTTCAATGTCAGGCCGGAGCACTACGCCGAGGCCGCGGCGCACGAGATCGCCGTCTTCGGCTGCCGCAAGACGGTGGACGGCACGACGCCGGTGCCCGAGAAGTACAGCGCGGCCGTCGCCGCATGGCTGGCCCCCTCGGCCGGTGACGCCGCGCACGGCTCCGGCCGGCGCGTCCTGGAGCGCGTCAAGACCATGCCGGAGCACGCACGCACCGCCTGGCTCGGCGACTACTTCACCGCCGTACGCGACTGCCGCCCTGGACGGATCGAGGCCCCGTGAATCTCCGACGACCCCACGCCTCGGACCTCTTGCCGGGACCGGCACCCCGCCTCCTCACCGGCCTCCCGCAAGCAGCCGGGCAACTGCTCCACCTTCGTTCCCGCGCCCTGGCGCAGACGCTGCTGTCGCTGGCCGGAGTTTCGCTCGCCGCCGGTCTCGCCCTGGAGTGGCTGACGACGCTCCCGTCCGAGGAGCCGCTGTCCCGCGCGTTCGTCACCATCGCCTTCCCGGTGCTCGCCGCCTCGGCCGTCGGCATCAGCCTGCACAGCCACTCACCGGACGCGGACCGTACGGCCTCCCGACGCTGGTGGCCGTTGCGCACCGGCTACCTGCTCACGATGACCGCCCTCGCCTCGGTGCTCATGTCCCTGTCCGTACCGGGCGACCCGGCCGAGTTCGGCGTAGCGGCGATGGTGCGCAACACCATCGGGGCCACAGGTGTGACGGCGCTGTTCTCGACGGTGCTCGGAGCGCGGATCAGCTGGCTGCCGATGTTCGCCTACGGCGGCGCCGCGCTGCTCGTCGGCCCCCGCGAGCCGGGCGGAGCGGACGCCCTGTGGCACTGGCTGATGCAGCCCGGCCCTCAATCGGGCGCCTGGGTCAGCGCAGTCGCCGCCTTCGCCGTCGGGGCGGGTGTACACGCCCTGCGCGGCCCGCTCCGTACCGACGACAGCCGCTGACCCGACACCCCGACCGTTCATCCCTTCACACATCCCAGGACCCGCACATGACCACCCTCTCGCCACCCCCCAAGACCGCCCGCGTCACCCGGCCCCGGCCCGCCCGCCCCGTACGCACGGAGGCCCGGAGGGGCTGGTGGGCGGCTCTCGTCACCCTCGTGCTTCTGCTCGGCACCCTCTTCGAAGTGCTCTCCCCTCGCGACAACTTGGTCTTCAGCTGGGTGTGGGCCCACGACGCACTGCGCACGGGGGGACTGTTGCTCGGCGGGCCCTTCGCCATCGCGGCCGGATGCTGGCACGGCGGCCGGGAGCGCCGGCGCGGTACGGGTGAACTGTTCTCCTCCGTGTCCGCCTCGCCCCTCCGCCGCACGGCTCTCGCCGCCACACCGGCCGTGCTGTGGCCGGTGCTCGGATACCTGCTGACGGCTGCCGTCTGTCTCGCCGTCACCTGGCTGAAATGGGATCCCTCCTACGGCCACCCGTTCCCGACGCTGATCGCTGCGGACGCCGTCGCGATGGGCTCCCTCGGGATGCTGGGCTTCGTGGCCGGCCGGGTGTTCCCATGGGTCTTCACCGGTCCCGTGCTGGCCGGTTCGGCGAACGTCGTCATGGTGGGACTCACCGATGGGGACATCGCCTCGCCGCTCGTCGCCGGCGACGAACTCAAGTGGCTGAGCCCTCTCCTCGAGCACTGGAGCCCGTGGGACGCACCGGCCTGGTGGTTCGGCCCGGCCGCGGCCCTGTGGTTCGGCGGGCTGGCTGTCGCTGCGCTGCTGCTGCACACCGGAGTCCGGCGTGGGGCCGCCGCGTCGTTCGCCGTAGCGCTGGTGTCCGGGAGCGTGCTCATCGGGACGGGGGACGGCCTGTGGCATGCCGACCCCGGCGCGACCGCGCTCGTCTGCGACGGAGGCAAGCCCCAGGTCTGCATGGTCCGCGTCCATCAGCGGTATCTGCCGGAGATCTCGAAGATGCTCAAGGGCGTGACCGGAAGGCTGCGCCACATTCCGAACGCCCCCGAACGCATCGTCGAGGTTCCGCCGGCCGAGGCGGGCCGTCCCGTGGGCGTGGATCCGCGAAAGCACGACTCCGTGCTGGAAGAGCTGTCGATCAACTTCAGGGACCTGCCCGAGGTGATCGCCGGTAACCAGGCGTTCTCCGCCGCCGAGTACGGCTGCCGCGACGAGTGGAAGCCCGACGACACCTCGCCGGTGCCGGACAAGTACAGAGGCGCCGTCGCGGCATGGCTGGCCCCCTCGGAGTGGAAACCCGACCGCGGCCCGGCCCACAAGGTCCTCGAGCGCATCAAGGCGATGCCCGAACGCGAACGCACCGCCTGGCTCGGCGACTACTTCGCCGCCGTACGCGGCTGCCGCCCCGACCGGATCGAGGCACCGTGACGTCCCGCCGGCCAGGAGCCCCCGAAGTCCGCACCGCCCGTTCCGCCGCCCGGCTCGGGCACACCCGTCCCGTGTTCACCGAAGCTCGGCGAGGCTGGTGGGCGGCGGTCGTCACCCTCGCGGTGCTGTTCGGCCTCTCCCTCGAGTTCCTCGAGAACACCGGCCTCTCCGCCTCCAGCTGGGTCGGTACCCACGCGGCGCTGCGCACCCAAGGCCTGCTCCTCGGCGGTCCCTTCGCCGTGGCCGCCGGATGCTGGCACGGCGGGCGCGAGCGCCGTCGCG
>NZ_JACBXA010000429.1 GCF_013870515.1 Streptomyces albidus (ex Kaewkla and Franco 2022)
GCAGGCCGTAGCCGAGGACACGGTCCACGCAGATGTGTCCGAGCCAGGCCAGGCCGAAGGTGAACGGTGCGGCGATGGCCGTGTTCGCGGTGGGCGCGAAGGAGAGGACGACCAACAGCACCAGCGGGATCAGCGGTCGGTGCAGCACGTTGTAGACGGCGACCATGCGAGAGGGGAAACGGCCCTTCTCGCGCGGTTCGCCGCCCACACCGAGCAGGAACGACAGGTCAGGGACGAGGAATCCGAGCACGGCGAGCGGAATCGACCAGCCGCCGTGCTTGACCCCCTCGAACACCGCCCAGAACAACAGAAAGGCGCCGAGTGCGGCCCAGGCCAGGCGGGCGGGCCACGATGCCGACGGGCTCGGGGCGCCGCTCCCGGGAGCGCTGGTTGTCACGGTCTCTCCTCAACAACTCGGGGCGGATGGGGGCCGTCGCGCTACCAGGTGACCGGCAGACGTGTCAGGCCGTGCACCATCATCCCCGTCGACATGCGCAGATTTTCGACGTCCTCGGCAAGGCGCAGGTCAGGGAAGCGGCGGAGCAACGAGGAGAGCACGATCTGGAGTTCGGCCCGCGCCAGTGCCGCCCCGAGGCAGAAGTGCGCCCCGTGGCCGAGAGCGACGTGGCTGGTCGCAGAGGGCCGTGCGGGGTCGAACTCGTCGGCGGAGCCCTCGGTGAACTGGTCCGGGTCGCGGTTGGCCGAGCAGATCGCCGCGAGCACGGCGCTGCCCTTCGGAATCACCGTGCCGCCCAGCTCGACGTCCTCGAGGGTCACCCGCAGCGGCCCGCCGTCGCCGATGGGGTTCATCCGCAGCAGTTCCTCGACGGCGTGCTCCATCTTCTCCGGGCTCTCCCGCAGCGCGGCGAGGTGCTCGGGGTGGCGCAGAAGCGTCAGCACGCATGTGCCGATCATGCTGACGGTCGTCTCGTGCCCGGCCACCAGCAGCGTGATGCCCATGGTGATCAGCTCGTGCTCGCTGAGGCTGCCCTGCTCGTCGTGTGCGGAGACGAGCGCGCCCAGCAGGTCGTCCGTGGGCTCCGCCCGCTTCTTCTGCACCAGCGCTCCCAGGTACTCGACCATGGACTTGCGCTGGTGCATGACCTCCTCGGGCGTGTGCGAGGTCAGCGAGACGAACGCGTCGGACCACGCGCGGAAGCGGTCGCGGTCCTCGAAGGGCACGCCCAGGAGCTCGCAGATCACCATCACCGGCAGCGGGAAGGCCAGTTCGGTGTTCAGGTCCGCCGGCGGGGAGAGCTTCTCCATCTTGTCCAGCAGCTCGTCGGTCAGCTCCTGGATGCGCGGCCGCAGGTTGTGCACCCGGCGGGCCGTGAACTCCCGCGAGACGAGCTTGCGCAGCCGCGTGTGCTCGGGCGGGTCCATGGTGAAGAGGCCGCCGGCCAGCGGAGGCGTCTTGGACAGCTGCGGTGCGCCCGGCTCCACCGTCGCGGCCCGGCTGAAGCGGAGGTCCGACAGGACGGTACGCACGTCGTCGTAGCGGGAGACCACGTAACCGTCGTCGCCGCTGGGCAACCTCACGTGCGCCACGGGGCACTTCGCCCGCAACTCCTCGTAGACGGGCGGCACCTGCACGGCGGAGGGCCGGTGGAAGGGGTAGCTGTACTCCGGTTCGGTGCGGGATTCGCTGGCCATCGAGGTCTCCTGCTGCGGGATCGGAAGGTGGGGTGCGTACGGGAGTCGGGGGTCCGCGGGGTGCGGGCGGCGTACGGAGTCGGGCGGAGGCAGAGTCAGACGGAAGTGCCGGCTCGGGCGGTCTCCGCTTCCGCGTCCGGCGCCACTTCCGTGTCCGGCGACGCGGCGGAGCGGCCGGCGGTACCGTCGGCGCGGGAGCTGCCCCGCACCGACGGCTCCTGCCCCGGCGGCTCCATCCGGTCCAGGCGCAGCGCTTGATGCAGCCTGCGCAGTGGAGCGGGCGCCCACCAGTTGCTGCGGCCCAGCAGCGCCATCAGCGACGGCACGAGCAGGGCGCGTACGAGAGTGGCGTCCACGATCACGGCGAAGGCGGTCCCCATGCCGAGCTCCTGGACCAGCACGATCTGGGACAGGCCGAGGGCCCCGACCGCGACGCAGAACAGCACCGCCGCCGAGGTGACGATGGGCCCGGTGCGTGCCAGTCCTTCGGCCACCGCGGCACGGTCGTCGCCGCCCGCGGCCTTCGCTTCCTTGATCCGGCCGAGCAGGAAGACGTTGTAGTCCGTGGAGAGGCCGAAGGCGAGCGCGAAGACGAGTACGGGTGTGGTGGTCTCGATGCCGCTCTGCTCGGCGAATCCGAGGTTGCCGCCCTGGAAGGCCCACACCAGGAACCCGAGTGCCGCACCCGTGGACAGCAGATTCATCAGCAGCGCCGTCAGCGGCAGCAGCAGCGAACCGGAGAAGGCGAAGAGCAGCAGCACGGTCACGACCGCCAGCACGCCGACGGCCGTCGGCAGCCGGTCCTTGATGGAGTCCTGCTGGGCGAGGAGGTCGGCCGTCAGACCGGTGAAGCGGGCGGGGTGCGGGGCGTCGATGTCCTGCACCGCTTCCGCCGCGTCCTGGGCGGTGTTGCCGAGAGGGGCGCCCGCGAGGACCGCGTCGATCTCCCAGTGCCCGCCGTCGATCCGGAAGGGCTTCCCCACGTCGCGGACGCCGGAGACCTTCGCGACCTCGTCGGCGTACTTCTCCAGCGCGGCGTCGTCCCCCGGGGTGTCGAGGACGATCTGCAGCGGGGAGGTCATGGGGTCCTCGAAGTCGCGCTCGATGGCCTTCGCCGTGTGACCCGCGCTCGTACCGCCGGGCAGCATCCCGGCGTCGACGCCGGTGAAGCGTGCGCCGGCCACGGGCGCCG
>NZ_JACBXA010000043.1 GCF_013870515.1 Streptomyces albidus (ex Kaewkla and Franco 2022)
GGCGCCGGGCCGCGCGGTCCGCTGGAGGCCGAGCTGACGCGCTCGCACGGACACGCCCTCGTCGTCGGCCCGTCGGGCACCGGCAAGACGGAGTTGCTCCGCTCGCTCGCCGCGTCGCTGTCCGCCGGGGGGCGGCCCGACCGTCTCCACCTCGTCCTGCTCGACGGTGACGGCTCCGCCCGCGACGGTCTGCGGACCTGCCTCGAACTGCCGCACGCGCGGCATCATCTGGCGGCGAGCGACCCGGTGGAGATGCGGGAGTTCGCGCAGTCCCTCAGCGGCGAACTGAAGCGGCGCGCGGAACTGATCGGCGACGAGAGCACGTACGAGGAGTTCGCGCGCGGGGCATCCCGCCCCGGCCACCGCGTCGTCCCACCGCGCAACTCCCCCCACCGCGACGGCGCTCGTACGGGCGCGGAGGCCGTCGTCCCCGAGCGCGTCGAGCAGCAGACCGCCGATCCGTCCGCAACGGGATCCGGGCAGGGGCCGGAGACCGTCCACGGCACGCTCCGGCTCCGCACCACGCAGGCCCAAACCGGTGGCACCTCCGGCTCGTCCGCAGGCCGTGGCACCGAACCGGCCGGACGGGATGTGCCCGCCGCCACGGACGAGGCCTTCGTTCAACACTTGGACGCACAGAGCGCTCCGGTCCCCCGCCTGGTCATCCTCGTCGACGACTTCGACACCCTCGTCGACCCCGCTCTGGGCAACCCGGGCCGCCCCGCCGCCGGTTCCGTCGTACGGGCCCTGGAGGCCGTCGCTCGGGACGGCGCGCGACTCGGCATGCACGTGGTCGCGGCGAGCGGCCGGCCGGACCGTACAGCCGGTACGGCGGTCGCTCAGGCGGCGGCGCTGCGCGCCGAACTGTCCCGCTCGGGCGACCCCGCGGGCGACGAGGAGGCGATCCCCGGAAGGGGCAGTCTCATCGCGTCTGACGGCTCCATGACCGCCTTCCAGGCAGGTCGGGTGACCGGGCGGATCCCGCGGACCTCCACGCAGCGTCCCACCGTCGTGCCGCTCGACTGGACCCGTGCCGGAGACCCTCCGACGAGCCGCCCCGTGAGGGAGCTCGGCAACGGCCCGACGGACCTCGCTCTGCTCGCGAGCGCGGTGGGCAGGGCGGCCCGCTCTCTCGGGCTGGACCCACAGGAATCGGGCACGTCAGCAGCGATCAGATCACGGAGTGGTCAAGATGAGGTTCTTGAAAGCTGACAACGTATTGCGGGCGCTCCGCGTTCAGGCGTAGGACTTTGCGCACGGGACTGAGGGAGTGGACCAGAAGCCCTCACGCCTTGTGACCAAAACGGCACGGCGTTCGAAATCGGGCATCGTGCCTCCGATGGGGACGGCGGGAGCTATGCGTAAAAGGGTTCGTGCGACTGGTACTTCAAGCACCAGGAGCCACACCAGCATCTTCAACACCAGGGCGACTGCACGTGGCGCTGTGGCGCTCTGCGCCGTCGCGGCCCTGTCGCTGACAGCCGCCTGTGGCGGCGGGGGCGACAAGGAGGAAGACAAGGGCGGCGCCTCCCAGGCCGACGAGAACACCGTCAAGCTGCCCAAGCTCAAGGGCGAGAAGATTCAGGTCGCGGCCGTCTGGACGGGCGACGAGGCCAAGAACTTCGGCAAGGTCATCGACGAGTTCAAGAAGCGCACCGGCGCCGAGGTGGAGGTCACGCCCACCGGTGACAACGTCGCGACCTACCTCGGTTCCAAGATCGAGGGCGGCTCGCCGCCGGACGTCGCGATGCTGCCCCAGGTCGGCGTGCTGAACCAGTTCGCAGAGAAGGGCTGGCTCAAGCCGGTCGACAAGGCCACCCAGGACCAGCTCGGGAAGAACTTCTCCAAGGGCTGGCAGGAGCTCGGTGCCAACAAGGGCAAGCAGTACGGCGTCTACTTCAAGGCCGCCAGCAAGTCCCTGATCTGGTACAACAACGCCGCGTACCAGAACGCCGGCGTGAGCGAGGCGAAGACCTGGAAGGACTTCATCAAGAACAACCAGACCATCGCGGACTCCGGTGTGGAGCCGGTCTCGGTCGGCGGCGGCGACGGTTGGGTGCTCACCGACTGGTTCGAGAACATCTACCTCTCGCAGGCAGGTCCCGAGAAGTACGACCAGCTCGCCCAGCACAAGATCAAGTGGACCGACCCCTCGGTCAAGAAGGCCCTGACCACGCTCGCTGAGCTGTTCGGGAAGAAGGAGCTGCTCGCAGGCGGCAACAAGGGCGCCCTGCAGACCGACTTCCCGACGTCCGTCACGAAGGCCTTCGATTCGACGGACACCCCGAGTGCCGCCAGCGTCTTCGAGGGTGACTTCGTCGGCATCAACGTCGCCAACGACACCAAGGCGAAGATCGGCAAGGACGCGAAGGTCTACCCGTTCCCGTCCGTCGACGGTGAGGCCCCGGTCGTGACCGGTGGTGACGCCGCTGTGGCGCTGAAGGAGAGCAAGGGCGCACAGGCCCTGCTGACCTTCCTCGCCTCCCCCGAGGCCGCGGCCGTGTGGGCGGAGGGCGGCGGTTTCGTCTCGCCGAACAAGAACCTGGACCTCAAGGCCTACCCGAACGACGTCCAGCGTGAGATCGCCAAGGCGATGATCGGAGCGGGTGACGACTTCCGCTTCGACATGTCCGACCAGGCCCCGGCCGCCTTCGGCGGCACCAAGGGCAAGGGTGAGTGGAAGGCGCTGCAGGACTTCCTGAAGAACCCGAAGGACGTCGCCGGCGCACAGAGCGCCCTCGAGGCGGCAGCCGTCAAGGCGTACAAGAAGGACTGACGCACGCGGCACCACCACCTGTGCCGGGCCCGTCGCGAACGACGGGTCCGGCACAGGTGACGCCGCATCACCAGCCCTCACCCGACCTGGAAACCCGGACAAGGGACACCACCGTCATGCCCACCCCCACCCCCACCCCACCGACAGACGAACCACCAGGGGGCGAATCCCGTCCCAGCGCCGTCATCGCCACCCAGCCGAACGGCGCCTTTGCGGCCTCTGCCGCTCCGGCAGGCAAGCCCTCGCCGCCCAGCGTCTCCGTGATGCGCTCGCGCCCCTGGATCGCCTTCGCGTTCCTGATGCCGGCGCTGCTGCTCCTGGGCGCGCTCGTCGTCTACCCGATCCTGTACTCGATCTTCCGCAGCACGCTGGACGCCTCGGGGTCGAGCTTCATCGGACTCGGCAACTACGTCGAGGTCTTCACCGACGACAACATCCTGACCGCGTTCAAGAACAACATCATCTGGGTCATCGTCGTCCCGTCCGTGTGCACCGCCCTGGGTCTGATCTTCGCGGTCCTGACCGAACGGGTGCGCTGGGGCACGGCGTTCAAGCTGATCATCTTCATGCCGATGGCGATCTCCATGCTCGCCTCGGGCATCATCTTCCGGCTCGTCTACGAGCAGGACCCGAAGCAGGGCGTCGCCAACGCCGTCTGGGTCGGCGTGCACGACACCTTCGCCGAGTCCTCCGCCTGGCCCGGCGCCCGTCCACGGCCCAACTCGGAGCTTGCCAAGTCGGCCGGCGGTGACTTCACCACCAAGTCGGCGGTCTCCGGCTCCGGCCCGGCCAACCTCGCGCTCGTCGGCGTCCCGCCGAAGGACGCGGCGGGTGCCGCCGAGGCGAAGACCGCACCGGCCGGCAAGGCGGGCGCGGTCACCGGGACCGTGTGGCTCGACTTCGCCCCGGGTGGCACCGGCAAGCCGGACGTCATCGACAAGAAGGAGAAGGCGCTCAGCGGCGTCAAGGTGGAAGCGGTGAAGGGCGGCAAGGTCGTCGGCACCGCGAAGTCCGCCGCCGACGGCACGTTCTCGCTTCCGGCGGACGCCGACGGAGCCAAACTCCGCCTGCCCGCATCGAACTTCGCGGCGCCGTACAACGGCATCGACTGGCTCGGCTCGACGCTGGTCACGCCCTCCATCATCGGCAGTTACATCTGGATGTGGGCGGGCTTCGCGATGGTCCTGATCGCGGCCGGACTCGCGGGCGTGCCACGTGAGTTGCTGGAGGCCGCGAGGGTCGACGGTGCCAACGAGTGGCAGGTCTTCCGCAAGATCACCGTGCCGGTGCTGGCTCCCGTCCTGGGAGTCGTCGTCGTCACGTTGATGATCAACGTGCTGAAGATCTTCGACCTCGTCTACATCATCGCTCCGAGCGCGAGCCAGAACGATGCCAACGTGCTCGCCCTCCAGCTGTATCTGTCGTCCTTCGGCGCGGGATCGAACCAGGGCGTGGGCAGTGCCATCGCCGTCATCCTGTTGCTGCTCGTCCTGCCGGTGATGGTTGTGAACATCCGTCGCTTGCGAAGGGAGTCCCGCCGATGACCGCGGTCAGTGCGGCCCAGCCCGAACCAGCCGCCGCTCCCAAGCCGAGCGCGACTCCGCCGCCCACCGGGCAGAAGAAGGAATCGGTCGCCTCCCGGCTGGTCACCATGACCGGCCACTGGGCAGTGCGGCTCGGCCTCGTCGTCGTCGCACTCGTGTGGCTGATGCCGACGGTCGGCCTGCTGAGTTCGTCACTGCGCAGCCCGGAGGACATCTCCGTCTCGGGCTGGTGGCAGATCTTCGACCTCAACTCCAGCTTCCCGTTCATCATCGACGCGGGACAGCTCACCGGGGCGAACTACGACACCCTCCTCGCGAACGACCTGGTGACGGGCTCGCTCTTCACCACTCTGCTGATCACCGTCCCGTCCACCTTCACGGTCGTGATCATCGGAGCGCTCGCGGGATACGCCTTCGCATGGCTGGACTTCCCCGGCCGCGACTGGTTCTTCCTGATCGTCGTGGGACTTCTCGTCGTCCCGGTGCAGGTGGCCCTCATCCCGGTCGCCAAGCTCTTCAACACCCTGGGGCTGTTCGAGACCACACCCGGTGTGGTCATCTTCCACACGGCCTTCGGCCTGCCCTTCGCGGTCTTCCTTCTGCGGAACTTCTTCGCCGAGATCCCCCGCGAACTGCTGGAGGCCGCCCGCCTGGACGGTGCCGGCGAGGTACGGCTGTTCACCCGTGTCGTGCTGCCCCTGGGCGGCCCGGCCATCGCCTCACTGGGCATCTTCCAGTTCCTGTGGGTGTGGAACGACATGCTGGTCGCTCTGATCTTCTCGGACGCCAGCAGCCCGCCGATCACGGTGGCCCTGCAGCAGCAGGTCCGTCAGTTCGGCAACAACATCGACGTGCTGGCTCCCGGAGCCTTCGTGTCGATGATCATTCCGCTGATCGTCTTCTTCGCCTTCCAGCGCCAGTTCGTCTCCGGCATGATGGCCGGCGCGGTGAAGTAGCCAGCTCAGCAGCACAACTGCACAGGGGACGACGCGGGGGCCGCCCCGGTCAACGGCTCCGGGCGCGCAGCGCCCGGGCCAGTTGGCGGGCGATCACGGGAGGCAGCACCTCACGGGCGACGCGACGGGACAGTGAAGCGTTCCGCCGCCCTGAGGCGCCCTCCGCCCCCGCGCCGTTCCCCTTCCAGCCCCGGGCTCCGGCCCGGGGTTTCTCATGCCTGGACACCGGCAGCTGCGGGGCCGCGGCCTTGCGTCCTCCCACGAGCAGGAGCCGCTGCCCGGCCACCTCCTGCCACTGCAGCCAGCAGTCGCCGCGCTCCCTCAGCTCCGCGTGGAGCTCGTCCTGTGCGGCGGCGGGGTCGCCCCATGTGCCGTAGAACTTCTGGCTGCTGACGCATATGGGCCGCAGCCCGCCTTCGAGTACGGCCTGCCAGGTGGCGCATGCGACACCCGGCGTGTGCGAGGAGCGGTAGTCGTCGAGGACGACGACGCCGTCCGGCGTGAGCGCGCTGCGGGCCGCCGCTATGTCGGGGCGCACGTGCTCGTACAGGTGCGACGCGTCCACGTGTACGAAGCGGCAGCTGCCGTCCGGGACTTCGTCGGGAACGACGGACGTCGGTGCGTGCAGCAGGCGCGGCAGCTCGTCGTGGAAGGAGAGGTAGTTGGCCTCGAACGCACGGCGGGTCAGTGTCGAGTACGAGCCGCGCATCTCTCGTTCGTTGTGCTCGGAGGGCGCCTCGGAACCGAACAGGTCGCACACCGTGAACGTCTCGTCCCCCCGGAGGTAGGCGCGCAGCATGATCGCGCTCTTGCCCATGTAGGCGCCCATCTCCAGCAGGTCACCGCTTTGTTCGCGCTCCCTCTGCCGCTGGAGGAACCAGTCGAAGAGCACGATGTCGGTGTTGTAGAACCAGCCGGGCACATCGTGGAAGGACTGCGGCCGCGGCAATTCCTCGGGTGCCGGCGCTGCGGGTTCGCTGGCGTCTGTGGTGGCGGCTCGGATCATGGAGCGCTTCTCCTCGGACGGGCGGAGACAAGATCGGTGCGGAACGGTGAACAGCAAGGCCACTGGGGGCGTGGAATCGCGTCCTGGAGCCCTGTATACGAGCCATCCGCTCCCGCATGCACGCCCTGAAGGGCGTTCCGAGCAGGGCTTCCGCTGACCGACGGCACACGGCCACTGGCGGTTCAGCTGCTGTTGGGCGTCGGCCGACTTGAGCCACATGTCCGCGAAGAACATCTGCCGAGCACATCTGTGCGGTGAACACGTCGCCTTCAGGTCCTACTGGCTATTTTCAGACCACGAAGGAACAATGCAGACAAAATAGGGCATTAAGGATGCCAATTCGAGCAGCACCTGTGAGGACCTGGCCAGATGAAGATTGCCTTTCTGCTGGACAATGCCTACGGAATCGGCGGAACGATCCGTTCCACGGTGAATCTCTCCCGGGCGCTCGCCGATCGTCACACCGTCGAAGTCGTCAGCCTCCGGCGCACGGTCGAGGACACCGCTCTCTCCTTCGACCCCCGGGTCACCATGACGCACCTCCTCGAGCTGCGCCGCGGCACTCGCGGATTCGACGGCGACGACCCCCGGTTCCACGAACCCAGCAGACGCTTCACCGAGGGGCCCGACCACTTGGAGCGAGGCATCGCCACGCATCTGGGCGACCTGCGCGTCCAGGGGTATCTGCGCGACACCGACGCCGACGTCGTCATCGCCACCCGGCCCAAGATCAACGACTATCTGGCGGCCTACGGCAGCGACCGCTACCTGCGCATCGGCCAGGAACACCTCACTCACGCCATGCACAGCGACCACGTGCGCTCGCACCAGGACGCCGCGATCCCGCTCCTCGACGCCTTCATCACCGTCTCCTACGCGGACGCCGCCAACTACCGCGCTGCCATCACGGGCACCGGCACCGAGACCGCCGACGGCGACGCGCTGATCACCTGCATCCCCAACGCCGTCCCGGCCGTGGACGTCGAGCCCTCGGACGGCGACAGCAAGCTGATCGTCGCCGCCGGCCGGCTGATCAAGGTCAAGCGCTACGACCGGCTCATCAACGCGTTCGCCCAGGTGTCCGAGAGGCACCCGGACTGGCGCCTGCGGTTGTACGGACGCGGCCGCCAGCAGGCGGCGCTGCGCGCGAGGATCGACAGGCTGGGCCTCTACGACCGCGCCTTCCTCATGGGCCCGCACGCTCCCATCGAGGCCGAGTGGGCGAAGGGCGCCATCGCCGCCGTCTCGTCCGACGCCGAGTCGTTCGGCATGACGCTCGTCGAGGCGATGCACTGCGGTGTCCCGGTCGTCAGCACGGACTGCCCGTACGGCCCCGGCGAGATCATCGACAACGGCGAGGACGGACTGCTCTCGCCGCTCGGCCCGACGGAGAAGGACAGCGTGCGCGCCTACGCCGACGCGCTGACCCAGCTCATCGAGAACCCCGAGCTGCGCTACCGGATGAGCCGGGCGGCGCTGGAGAAGGCCGCACGCTACTCACCGGAACGCATCGCCGGCGAGTACGAGCAGCTGATCGAGAAGCTGCTGACGCAGCGCCGGGCCTCGGGCAGGCAACCAGAGCGCGCACAGGCAGTAGAGGCCCTCGCCGAGCAGGTGGCGACGGCGCAGCCGGGACCGGGCGCACGCCCCGAGTCCGCGCCGTCGGCGCCCGCATCCGCAGGCCCGCCCCCCGGCGCACCGAAGAGTGCGGGGAAGGCGAGCGCCGGGAACGCCAGTGCGGCGAAGGGTGCGCCCCGGCCGTCCCGGCCGCTCCGCCGTGCCGCGATGCTCACCCTCGGCCCCGTGCTGCGTCCGGCCCTGCGGATGTGGCGCAGGCACCACAGTCCGGACCGCCCCGCCGCGAAGCTGCGCCGCCCGCTCGCCCGCACCCGCGTCGCCACCGACGGTTCGCTCCTGATCCGGCTGCTCGCCAAGCGGCTGCCGAAGACACCTTCGGTGCTCGTCGTCCGCTCACGCCGCGACAGCGGAACGCCCCACCGCATCCCGCTCCCCCCGCGCACCGAGGCCGTCGACGGCTGGATCGAGGTACGCCTCGAACGCGGCGCACACGGGATGGCGGAAGACCGCTGGGACACCTACGTGGAGCGGATTGGCGACGGCAAGCGCAAGCGCATCCACTCCGAACTCGTCGAGACGGCACGGCTCCTGTCGATGCCGGCGCCGCTGGACGCCGACGGCGCGCTCTCCCCCTGGGTGCCCTACACGACGCTCGACGGCTATCTCGCCGTACGCGCATGGCACCGCCCCGGGCACGCCGAGGTCACCTCCGTGGAGTTGGGAACGGACAGCTGCACCGTGCGGGCCGATCTGTACGGGCAGGCCGCACGCGCTGCGAAGGCGGGAGCGGGCGCGGTCGTTGCGGTCTCCCGTACGGAAGGTGAGCCCGACTTCGAACTCCCCTTCCGTCTCAGCGAGGACCCGGCCCCATCCGGCACGGACGCGGCGTCGACGGCATCCGGCAAAGACGGCGCGAGCGCACCCGCTCTCTCCTTCGAGCTCCCCTACGAACTCCCGGCGGCCCTCGACTCGGGTGACGCCAAGGGCGTATGGGACCTGTGGTTCCGGCCGGGCCCGAAGGACGGC
Source organism: Streptomyces albidus (ex Kaewkla and Franco 2022) (assembly GCF_013870515.1). GTDB lineage: Bacteria > Actinomycetota > Actinomycetes > Streptomycetales > Streptomycetaceae > Streptomyces > Streptomyces albidus. The sequence continues at coordinate 8,887 of NZ_JACBXA010000043.1, forward strand.
AAGGGCAAGAAGGGCGAGGCTGCCGAGGCGCCGGTGCGCTTCGGGCGGCTCCTGGGTGACCTCGCCGACCGCAAGAAGACCGACCTCGTTCCGCGCGTACGGCTGGGCGACACCGAGACCGGGGTGTGGTTCTACTTCTCGCTGGTCAACGACCTGGTCCTGGCGCTTCAGCCGATGCCGGCGGAGACGCCGGTGAAGGTCCCCGCCAAGGACGCCGCACAGGCGAAAGCCCCTTCGAACGCCTCATCGCCCAGCGCTTCGGCGAGCAGCTGACGGAACAGTCGCGACGGGCCGGGAACCGGAGCCGGCTGCTGCCCCCGGGCAGCAGGGGCGCCCCGGTCACCGGCCCGTCCGTCAGTCCAGCGCCCCGTCCATGGCTTCGTCCATCGGACCGTCCGCCGGGCCGTCCATCGCTCCGTCCGCAGGCTCCTCCACGCGCGCCGGCTGCTGCACGCCGTTGCGCTCCCGGTGAGCCATCGCCTCGATCTGCAGATCCTGGACGGCCTTGCCGAAGCGGGAGGCGGAGGGCGGCTCGTCGGGGCCCAGCAGATACGTCTTGAGTTGTGCGCGGGGTACGCGCATCGTGTCGGCCGCCGGGTCCCGCACGGACTCCAGCAGTGCGGGGATCCCCTCAGCCGTCTCCGTGAGGATCGTGGCCGCACGGACGGTCGGGAAGCCCGATCTGAAGTCCCCCTCCGAGAGCCCGGAGGTGTTGACGACGGCGTACGGCTTCTCGCTGCTGAGATAGTCCGACACCACGCTGGAGACGTCCGAGATGAGCAGGTCGGCCTGGTTGAAGCAGGCGTAGATGCCCGGTCGCGGCCCGGCGAGGACCAGGTGCTCCCCGGGTGTGCACGCCCGCCAGAAGCACTCCTCCCACGCCTCGACGGCTTCGAGGACGGCCGCTGCGGGCGGATGCGGAGGCGCCGCCTGACGAAGCATCCGCTCCGCTTCGTCCTCACCCGGCCGGGAGCCCGGCGAGGAGAGCGAATCCATCACCGCGGCGAGCTGCTCGAGTTCGGCGACGGCAGCCGCGTCCGCGGACTCCCCGACGGCCGTCGGGGACCGCTGTGCGTTGGCGTCCGCGATCATCGTCCGGATGCGGTGGTCCGCCTCCTGCACCGCCGGGTCGACGGAGCCGGTCATCGGGTGGGGCTTGTAGAGCACTCGCACGCCCGGGTCCGCCAGGAGCGCGCGGACGATGTTCTCCCCCGCCAGGGAAACGGAGGTGTTCCCCGGATCGTCCGTCCAGCCCTCCCAGGTGGGCGCGTACAGGACGTCGACTCGACGGCCGGGCTCGGGCGGCCCCGTGCACGCACGGACGGGGGCGAGCTGGGGACGGCCGACCTCGACCACGTCGCCGTCGTCGACGCCGATGTCGGCGAGCTGGTAGCGCTCGCGCGCGGCGGGACCCGCGACCCACACCTCGTCGTAGGCCTTGGCATAGGGGTTGCAGGAGGAGAGCTTGTCGCTCTCGCCGTGGTTGATGAAGGCGTGCTTGATCGTCGGAATGCGCAGGACGTGCGAGGTCTTGCCGGAGTTCGCCGGGTGCAGCATCACGGGCAACGTGGAACGTTCGAGCCGCATCAGGTGAGCGACCTTCGGGATGCAGATGATCGGGACGTCCGTCGCCTCGATCCTCTGCACCATGAAGCGTTCGCGCAGCACGATGACCGGCCGCCCCTCCAGCTGTGCGAGCGTCGAGAGCCACATGTTCGCCTGGTACGCGGAGGCGGGTCCGCCGGAGAAGTACATGCCGACCGTGGGCCGGTAGGCGGCCAGCCAGCCGTCGAGCCAGGCCAGCGCCTCCTCCTCGCCGGCCGGGCGCCGCCCGGGCAGCAGTCGGCACGCCAGGTGCACGCCCCCGGCCAGCAGGACCGTCCAGCATGTCAGCGCCGTCAGAGCTCCCCAGCGTGCGTCGCCCGTCACCGCGGTGAGGGTGGTTCCGGCCGTGACGAGCGCGGCGCACCCCATCAGCCGCGCCGCCCCCTTGCTGCCGAAGAGTGCGGCAGGGGCGGGGCCGAGGCGGAGCGCGGAGGCGTCGATGTTGCGCGTGACGATCGGCAGCCTGCGTGACAGCCGCACCCGCGCGGCCACCCCCTGGCACACGAAGTGCGTGGCCCAGCACCCGAGCACCGCCACGAGCAGCAACGCCGCGTACGGCCGGGGACTCAGCACATCGAGCCGCGCCAGTCCGCCCAGCAGCAGACCGTCCCTCAGCAGCTGCCGGACGGGGTGGTACAGCTGTGCCCTGCCGAGGCTGCGGGCCAGGGTGCGACGGCTGCTCAGGAGCCATGTCTCGGTCAGCAGACCGAGGGCGGCTCCGCTGACGACGAGTGCGGCGTCGGCGAGCAGTACGCCCAGCAGCTGCAGTGCGTAGCCGGCGGCCAGCAGTCCCAGGACGGCGACGATCGGCGCCGCACGGCCCAGGAGCCGGCGTGCTCGCGATACAGCGTTCGACTCGGTGCGCATGGGCCTCCCCTTGACGGGTCTCTTCCACTAAAGACCGTCATGAGGGTCCCGGCGCTCTGGATACGGCCGAACGCGTGCACCCGCCTGCCGGGAGGCGCACAGGAGCGAGGTGGGCACACATACGGAGGTCCCCGTACGAGTGACTCGTCGGGGACCTGCGTGTGCGGAAGGGCCGAATGGAAGTGCAGCAGCGGGCGGCCGCCGGATGAACCACTGAGGTCCGGCAGCCGCCCGCCCGGGCGTCAGCGGTTGCTGCGCAGCAACGTGCGCATCGTGCGCATCGCCACCGAGAGAATGGCCAGGTCGAAGGTCTCCGAGGCCTGGATCTCGTCGAGCGTGGCCCGCGCACGGGAGAGGATCGTCGAGTTCTTCGACTCCCACTTCTGGTAGCGCTGCTCGGGGGTGGCGTTGCCGTCGCCCTCCGAGAGCACGTCCGCCGCGATCAACTGGTGCGCCGCGTAGAGGTCTTCACGGATGGCCGCCCGCGCCATGGACTGCCAGCGGTCCGCACGCGGCAGTTCGCTGACGCGCTCCTGGAGCTGGGTGATGCCGAGCCGGTCGGCCAGGTCGTAGTAGACCGCTGCGACGTCCAGCAGCTGCACGCCGGTACGGTCCGCGACGGCCACCACGTCGAGTGCGGAGAAGGCAGCGGAGAACCCGGCCACCCGCTCGGCCAGTTCGGCCGGGACTCCGGCCTCGCCCAGCTTGTCCAGGATGGCCTGGTGCCAGATGCGGTCGTCGCCCCTGAGCAGCTTGGGGAGCGCGTCCCACACGGTCGCCACGCGCTCGCTGAACAGCTCGATGGTGTCGGAGAGCGCCAGCGGCTGCGGACGGTTGTTCAGCAGCCAGCGGGTGCCGCGTTCGACGAGCCGCCGCGACTGGAGGCGGATGCGGGTGAGCACTTCGGCGTCGACGATGTTGTCGAGCGCCTCCGCCTCGTCCCAGATCTCCCCGAGCCGGAAGATCGCGCGGGCGGCGGTGTGCGCCCTCACGACCTCCTCCGTCGAGGCGCCCGTCTCCTCCCTCATGCGGTGCACGAGCGTCGAACCGCCGCCGTTGACCGTGTCGTTGACCAGGAGCGTCGTGATGATCTCGCGGCGCAGCGCGTGGGCGACGATCTCCTCGGGGAACCGCTCCCGCAGGGCCTCCGGGAAGTAGGCGCGGGCGAGCCGCTGGAGGTACGGGTCCTCGGGAAGGTCCGTGCCGATCAGGTCGTCCGTCACCGTGATCTTGGTGTAGGCCAGCAGAACGGCCAACTCCGGCTGCGTCAGACCGTGTCCGGCGGCGAGCCGGTCGCGGATCTGCTTGTCGCTGGGGAGGAACTCCAGGGCGCGGTCGAGCTTCCCCTCCTTGCCCAGACGCCGCATGTAGCGCTGGTGGGCCTGGAGCAGGCTGGGAGCACCCTCGACGGCGTTGGCCAGCGCGACGTTCTGCGCGTAGTTGCTCCGCAGGACGAGGTCGCCGACCTCGTCGGTCATCTCGGCGAGCAGGGTGTTGCGCTGCTTGACCGTCATGTCGCCGTTCGCCACGACGGAGTTGAGCAGGATCTTGATGTTCACCTCGTGGTCCGAGGTGTCCACGCCGGCGCTGTTGTCGATCGCGTCGGTGTTGACGCGGCCGCCCTTCAGTGCGAACTCGATGCGCCCGAGCTGAGTCAGCCCGAGGTTGCCGCCCTCGCCGACGACCTTCACGCGCAGGTCCTGACCGTCCACGCGGATCGCGTCGTTGGCCTTGTCACCGACGTCGGCGTCGTTCTCGGTGGACGCCTTGACGTACGTGCCGATGCCGCCGTTCCACAGCAGGTCGACCGGTGCGCTGAGGATGGCCCGCATCAGCTCGGCCGGCGTCATCTTGGTGACGGACGACTCGATGCCCAGCGCGGCCTTCACCTGCGGAGTGACCGGGACCGACTTGGCGCTGCGCGGGAAGACGCCGCCGCCCGCGGAGATCAGCGAGGTGTCGTAGTCCTCCCATGAGGAGCGCGGCAGTTCGAAGATGCGGCGCCGCTCGGCGTACGAGGTGGCCGCGTCCGGATCGGGGTCGAGGAAGATGTGCCGGTGGTCGAAAGCCGCGATGAGACGGATGTGCTCGGAGAGCAGCATGCCGTTGCCGAAGACGTCACCCGACATGTCGCCGACACCGACGGCGGTGAAGTCCTGGGTCTGGGTGTCGTGTCCGAGCTCCCGGAAGCTCCGCTTGACGGACTCCCAGGCACCCCGCGCGGTGATGCCCATGCCCTTGTGGTCGTAGCCCGCCGAACCACCGGACGCGAAGGCGTCACCGAGCCAGAAGCCGTACGCCTCCGCCACCTCGTTGGCGATGTCGGAGAACGTGGCGGTGCCCTTGTCGGCGGCGACGACGAGGTAGTTGTCGTCACCGTCGTGCCGGACCACGTCCTCGGGGTGGACGACGTCCATGCCGACCAGGTTGTCGGTGATGTCGAGCAGCCCGGAGATGAAGGTCTTGTAGCAGGCCACGCCCTCGGCGAGCCAGGCGTCCCTGTCGGCGGCCGGGTCGGGCAGCTGCTTGCAGACGAAGCCGCCCTTGGCGCCGACCGGGACGATGACCGTGTTCTTGACCTCCTGCGCCTTGACCAGGCCCAGGATCTCCGTACGGAAGTCCTCGCGGCGGTCGGACCAGCGCAGACCGCCTCGTGCGACCTTGCCGAACCGCAGGTGCACGCCCTCGACGCGGGGTGAGTACACCCAGATCTCGTACTCGGGCCGTGGGGCGGGCAGATCGGGGATCGCCTGCGGGTCGAGCTTGATCGAGAGGTACTCGTGCGGACGGGCGTCCGCGGCCTTCGTGCCCCCCGTCCTGCTTCCGGCTCCCGTGCTCTGGAAGTAGTTGGTGCGCAGAGTCGCCCTGATGACGGTGAGGAAGGAGCGCAGGATGCGGTCCTCGTCCAGGCTGGCCACCTGGTCGAGGGCGCCGTCCAGCTCCTCAAGGAGCCCGTCGGTCAGCTCGTGGCCCGCACGCGAACGGCTGGGGTCGAGGCGGGCCTCGAAGAGGTTCACCAGCAGCCGCGTGGTGTGAACGTTGTGGCGGAGGGTGTCCTCCATGTAGGTCGGGCTGAAGGTGGCACCGGCCTGCCGCAGGTACTTGGCGTACGCGCGCAGCACCATCGCCTGCCGCCACGTCAGACCGGCCGACAGCACGAGGGAGTTGAGCGCGTCGTTCTCGGCGCGGCCCGTCCACACGGCGGTGAAGGCGTCCTGGAAGCGCTCGCGCGCGTCCTCTCCGAGCCCGTGCACGTGGGATCCGGGCAGGCGCAGACCGAAGTCGTAGATCCACGCCTTCGTGCGGTCGCTGCAGCGCAGTTCGTACGGGCGCTCGTCGACGACCTCCACGCCCATCGCCTGGAGGGCCGGAAGGACAGCCGAGAGGGAGACGGGCTGCCCGATGCGGAAGATCTTGAAGCGGCGCTCGCCGGGGCTGGCACCGACGGGCTCGTACAGGCTGAGCGAGAAGTCCGGGGTGCCGTTCTCACCACGTGCGAGCCGGTTGAGGTGCTGGAGGTCGGCGACGGCGGCGCGCGGCGGGAAGTCGGCCTTGTAGCCCTCGGGGAAGGCGTTGGCGCTGTACTGGTGGCCCAGCTCAGCGGCCTGCTCCTCCCCGAACTCCGCGGTCAGCGCCTCCATGTAGCCGTCCGCCCAGGACCGGGCGGCCTCGGCGAGCCGGGCCTCGATCCGGTCCGCCTCGGCGTCCGTCAGCTCGGGCAGCATCGCTCCGGGATCGAGACGGATGACGAAGTGCAGCCTGGAGAGCACCGATTCGGTGTTCCAGACGGTGAACTCCACATTGCTGCCGCCCAGTTCCTCGGTGAGGATCTCCGTCAGCCGCAGCCGCACCGAGGTGGTGTAGCGGTCCCTGGGGAGGTAGACGAGCGCCGAGTAGTAGCGCCCGTACTCGTCCTTGCGGAGGTAGAGCCGGAGCTTGCGACGCTCCTGGAGGTAGAGCACCGACGTGGCGATCGAGCGCAACTCGTCGGCGGGGATCTGGAAGAGCTCGTCGCGCGGGTACGTCTCCAGGACCTGAAGCAGGTCACGGCCGGCGTGGCTGTCGGCGGCGAACCCCGCGGAGGTCAGCACCTCGGCCACCTTGCGGCGGATGACGGGAACACGGCGCACGGACTCCGTGTACGCGGCGGAGGAGAAGAGCCCGAGGAAGCGGCGCTCCCCCACCACGTTGCCGTCGGCGTCGAACTTCTTCACACCGACGTAGTCGAGGTACGAGGAACGGTGCACCGTGGCGCGGCTGTTGGCCTTCGTCAGCACCAGCAGCTTGTGCTCGCGTGCCTTGGCCCGGGCGTCCGCGGGGAGGCGGCTGAAGGACGGGGAGGCGGGGTGGCCCTCGACGGTGGTGGTGTGCTGCGGGTCGGAGCGCAGGATGCCCAGGCCCGATCCGGCGACGGGCGTGAGCGCCAACTCCTCGTCGCCGTCGGGCGTTTCCGCGGAGAGTTCGTACTCCCGGTAGCCGAGGAAGGTGAAGTGGTCGTCCGCGAGCCAGCGCAGAAGTTCGCGCGACTCCTCGATCTCCTCCGGCGAGAGGTCCGGAGCCGGAGGCTCGGACTCCAGCTCGTCGGCGACGCGCAGGGCGGCGCCGCGCATCTTCCGCCAGTCCTCGACGGATTCACGCACGTCGGACAGGACCCGCAGCAGGTCGTCGGTGATCTGCTTGAGGTCGTCGCGCTCGGTCTCACGGTCGATCTCGACGTGGATCCAGGACTCGGTGACCGCGTCGTCCGGCAGCTCCCGGTCCTCTGCGGACCTGCCGCCGGGGCCGGGGATGAGCTTGTCGCGGCCCGCGTCGAGGACCTCGAGCAGCTTCCCGGTGATGTCGCGGCGCACGATCATCTGAGGGTGGATCACGACGTGGATGCCGCGCTGCTGCCGGGACAGCTCGTTGGTGACCGAGTCGACCAGGAAGGGCATGTCGTCGGTGACGACCTCGACGACTGTGTGGGTGCAGGTCCAGCCGTTCTCGTCGACGGAGGGGGTGTGCACCCGTACGTTGGCGGTGCCCTGCGGCCGGTCCTGCGCCAAGCGGTAGTGCGCGAAGGCCGCACCGAGGATGTCGACCGGGTCCCGGTCGGTGAGGTCCTCGGGTGCGGTGTGCAGGTAGTAGCGCTGGAGAAACGCCCGGAGGGCGCCGTTCTCGAGGCCTCGCGCGGGGTGCTGCCCCCCGGCGGGACTCTCTTCAGCTACCCGGGCGGCCTCTGCGAGCCGCTCGGCCTTTGCTTCATCCAGCTTGGTCTGCATGTCCTCTGGCTCCTGTCGCGCGCCGTTGCGTGACGTCGGTGTGGCGGGGGCACGGCATCGGAGCGCGGGGTGACCGCTCGGGGCTCGACGCGTGCCGTGAGAGACGACCAGCGGAGGCCCTGGCGCTGTCGCACAGTGGCCACGGTACGAGGGCGGCATTGCCCCCGTGAGATATAGCGCTGATCACGCGCGTCAGGGTATCGCTCCCGGACCGTGGGCCGTCATGGCCCTTATGTGTACAAAATCAGTGCATGGTCTTGGACGAAGTGGACAGCAACCTGTCTGCGCACACCGACTCTCCCATCACCGGCTCGTGTTGGCTATCCACTCTGCCGCCTCGACAGCCTCCGCGAGGGTGTCGACCACCGGCACTCCTGCCGTCTCCAGACTGGCCCGACTGTGTGAGCCGCCGGTGTAGAGAACCGCACGGGCGCCTACGTGCGCCGCGGCCAGCGCGTCGTCCACGGCGTCCCCGATGACCACCGTGTGATCGGCCTCCACTCCGTCGAGGGACAGCAGATGGCGCGCCATCTGCTCGGCCTTGCCTCCACCGGAAGGGCCGGTGGCGCCGTCGACGCGGACGAAGTGATCGGCGATGCCGTGCGTCCGTACGAGTGGCACCAGACGGTCGTGCGGCGCCAACGAACACAACGACTGGGTGCGCCCCGCGACCTTCTGCGCGGCGAGCAACTCGGCGGCGCCTTCGGTCAGGCCGGCCTCACGCGCCTGCAGCCAGTAGTGGCGGTGGAAGGCCTCGTCCATGACGTCCCACTCCTGCTCGCTGGGCAGGCGCCCCATCAGGCGTTCGTAGAACCGCGGGACCGGAACGCAGTAGAGCTCGCGGTAGCGCTCCAGCGTGATGGGCTCCAGACCCAGCTCGGCGAAGGCGGCGTTCGTCGCCGCGATGACGGCATGGATGTCGTGGAGGAGCGTGCCGTTCCAGTCCCAGACGATGTGCGCGGAGCGTCTGCCCGAGGTGACCGAATTACCCAGAACCATGACTACGACCGTACGTCCGGGGTCTGACAACGCGATACCGAATTCCCGCCGTCCTCCCTCAGCCCGGCTCGTCCCGGCTCGTTCCGGGCCCTCACGCGCGCGCCGGTCCGCGCCCCACAGCCCGCGGAGCCGCGCCGGAACCGCGGCCGCGTGGCTACCGGCCGAACAGGTGCGGGATCTCCTGCGAGGCATACCAGAGCAGCTCGTGGTCCTCGGCACCGTCCACCGTGAACTGTGCGTCGTCGTCGCCCATGTCGGCCGCGCCCAGCGCGTCCGCAGCCGCGGTGACATCCGCCTCCGCGTCGTCGGCGTCGACGTGCACGGCAGCCGCCTTGGTCATCGGCACGGGCCGCTCGAGCCGCACCTCGCCCAGTGACTCACGGTCCAGCGCGTGGTCCGGGTCGGAGGCCACCTCGCTGTCCGGCACGTCGGCGGCGACGACGACACGGCGACGGGGTGCGTCCGGCTGGAGAGCCAGCTGCCGCAACGACGCCTGCGCCGCCCGGTTGAGCGCCGCGTACTCCAACTCCTCGCTGTCGTCGGAGACATACCACTCGCGCAGCCCTGGTGTGACCGCGAACGCGACGGTCGAGCCGGGCTCGCGCACGAGGGTGCCGGCCAGGTGCGCGTCCTGGAGTGCGGGAAGGGTCAGAGGCACATAGACACGCATCGTGGCTGCCGCTTTCGTGTATCGCCGGACGGTCTGCCACGCCAGGATACGGTCCGCGCAGCGGCGCCTCCCCGTGAATTCGGCGCACGAAAGCCGCAGGTGAGCAGCGCCCGTCGTCACCTTCGGGACGTGCGGTCAGCCTGATAGGTGAAGGCGCCCGCACCCCCGACTCACCGATGGTCACTCATTGCGACCGCCCGATCACAGCAGCTACAACGATGAGCGAAGCTACTGGCGGGTATCAAACGGTGCCCGGCCGACCTGCGTACCACCCATCGGGGGACCTCATGACCACCACGCCCACGCCACCGGCACCACCCGGCCGCTCACCGCAGCCCGCACCGGCCCTGCAGCCCGACCAGCCCGGGCCCTCATCCCTGAACGCGGAGAGCGCCTCCGCGTCCACGTCCGCACCTTCCTCCTGCATGGCTTCAGCCGAAGCCGACGGAGCACAACGGCAGCCCGCAGCTCACCGTGCCGCTTCCCCGTCCGGGCGCAGCCCCAGGACTCCTGTACGCAAAGGCCCGCCGGGGCGCAGGGATTCGCGGCGCCCGGGAAGCCGGCACCCGGATTCCGCGGCCGGCCGGCCCTCGGCCTCCGCCCTCCGGGCGGCGGCCGCCCGCGAGAGGGAACGGCAGCCGCCGTACTGGTTCGCGAGCCGCCTGGTGCTCGTCCTCAGCGGCCAGCAGCCCGTGCACACTCTGCTGCGCTACACGCGGAGTTCGGCATACGAGACGCTCTCCGGGCTCGCCTCGCACGCGCCGCTGCGGCCGCGCGGAGCGGACCGCACGAGCCCCGCGGTGCTGGACGCGCGCGGCAGCCAGCCGCGAGACGGAGTGATCGAGGCCTTCGCTCGCATCGTCACCGGGGACCGGCAACGCGCCATCGCCTTCCGCCTCGAACTCTGCCCCGACCGCCGCTGGCGCTGCGCCGCAGTCGAACTGGACGGCCAGTCACCGGCCGGCCGCCGGTGACGAGCGGCCACGAAGGAGGTGTGCACGAACGACATGTGCACGAAGAGTCAGGTGCACACGGAGAAGGCCGGTGCCACCGCCCGATGAAGGGGGTGGCACCGGCCCGTACCGTCAACGTTCGCGGCTCACTTCTTGCGGCGCTTGCCCTTCTGCGCCTTGCGCCGCTCGGCCCGCGTCAGACCGTCCGCAGCGGAGCGGATCGGCTCGCCGTTTGCGGCGCCGGTCTCCAACTCGCCCTCCTCGACGCCGCCTTCGGCGGTCGGCGCGGAGTAGTGCAGGCGGTCCGGGCGCTGCGGGGCGTCCAGGCCCTTCGCCCGGATGGACGGCGCTGCGCCGGTGGCGGCACCCGCGGGCACCGCGTCCTGCGGCTCCTTCTCCAGCGAGGCCTTGACCGCGGGCTCCTCTTCGACGGGGACCTCTTCGACCTGCTGCTCGACCTGGACCTCCAGGTTGAACAGATAGCCGACGGACTCCTCCTTGATCCCGTCCATCATGGCCTGGAACATGTCGAAGCCCTCGCGCTGGTACTCGACGAGCGGGTCCTTCTGGGCCATGGCACGCAGGCCGATGCCCTCCTGGAGGTAGTCCATCTCGTAGAGGTGCTCACGCCACTTGCGGTCGAGCACGGAGAGCACGACACGCCGCTCGAGTTCACGCATGATCTCGCTGCCGAGCTCGGCCTCACGGGCGTCGTACTGCTCGTGGACGTCGTCCTTGATGGACTCGATGATGAACTCCGCGGTGATGCCCTCGCGTTCGCCCGCGGCCTCTTCCAGCTCCTCGACGGTGACCTTCACCGGGTAGAGCTGCTTGAAGGCGCTCCACAGGCGGTCCAGGTCCCACTCCTCGGCGAAGCCCTCGACCGTCTCGGCCTCGACGTACGCCTCGATCGTGTCGTCCATGAAGTGCCGGATCTGCTCGTGCAGATCCTCGCCCTCCAGCACGCGGCGGCGCTCGCCGTAGATGACCTCGCGCTGCCGGTTGAGGACCTCGTCGTACTTCAGAACGTTCTTACGGATCTCGAAGTTCTGCTGCTCGACCTGCGATTGGGCGGAGGCGATGGCACGGGTGACCATCTTGTTCTCGATGGGGACGTCGTCCGGCACGTTCGCCATGGACATCACGCGCTCGACCATCTGCGCCTTGAACAGACGCATCAGGTCGTCGCCCAGCGACAGGTAGAAACGGGACTCGCCCGGGTCGCCCTGACGGCCGGAACGTCCACGCAGCTGGTTGTCGATCCGGCGCGACTCGTGGCGCTCGGTGCCCAGGACGTACAGCCCGCCGAGCTCCTTGACCTCGTCGACGGCGTCCTTGACGGTGCGCTCCGCCTGCTCCAGCGCCGCGGGAAGCGCCGACGCCCACTCCTCGGCGTCGGCGACGGGGTCGAGGTTGCGGCTGCGCAGCTCCTGCTCCGCCATGCCCTCCGCGTTGCCGCCGAGCTTGATGTCGGTGCCACGGCCGGCCATGTTCGTCGCGACGGTGACGGAACCCTTGCGGCCCGCCTCGGAGACGATCGCGGCCTCGCGCTCGTGGTTCTTCGCGTTGAGGACCTGGTGGCGGACGCCGCGCTTGTTGAGCTGCTCCGAGAGGTATTCCGACTTCTCGACCGAAGTCGTACCGACCAGCACCGGCTGGCCCTTCTCGTGCTTGTCGGCGATGTCGTCGACGACCGCCGAGAACTTGGAGACCTCGGTGCGGTAGATCAAGTCGGCCTGGTCCGCACGGGCGAGCGGGCGGTGGGTCGGGATCGGGACGACGCCCAGCTTGTAGATCTGGTGGAACTCGGCGGCCTCCGTCATGGCCGTACCGGTCATGCCCGACAGCTTCTCGTACAGACGGAAGAAGTTCTGGAGGGTGATCGTGGCGAGGGTCTGGTTCTCGTCCTTGATCTCGACGGCTTCCTTGGCCTCGATGGCCTGGTGCATGCCCTCGTTGTAGCGGCGGCCGGCGAGGATACGGCCGGTGTGCTCGTCCACGATCATGACCTCGCCGTCCATGACGACGTAGTCCTTGTCCTTGTGGTAGAGCTCCTTGGCCTTGATGGCGTTGTTGAGATACCCGACGAGGGGCGTGTTGACCGACTCGTAAAGGTTGTCGATGCCCAGCCAGTCCTCGACCTTGACGACGCCGATCTCGTGGATGCCGACGGTCCGCTTCTTCTCGTCGACCTCGTAGTCCCCCGTCTCCGGGGTCTGCGTGCGCGGCTCGCCGGGCTCGCCCCTCTCCAGGCGCTTCACCAGCTTGGAGAAGTCGCTGTACCACTTGGTGGCCTGGTCGGCGGGACCGGAGATGATCAGCGGCGTACGGGCCTCGTCGATGAGGATCGAGTCGACCTCGTCGACGATGGCGAAGTTGTGGCCGCGCTGGACCAGTTCGTCCTTCGACCACGCCATGTTGTCGCGCAGGTAGTCGAAGCCGAACTCGTTGTTCGTGCCGTAGGTGATGTCGTAGCTGTACTGCTCGCGGCGCTCCTGCGGCGTCATGTGCGCCACGATGCACCCGACGGACAGGCCGAGGAAGCGGTGCACGCGCCCCATCCACTCGGAGTCACGCTGCGCGAGGTAGTCGTTGACCGTGATGATGTGGACGCCGTCGCCCGAGATCGCGTTCAAGTACGCGGGCAGCGTGCCGACGAGGGTCTTGCCCTCACCGGTCTTCATCTCCGCCACGTAGCCGAGGTGCAACGCGGCACCGCCCATGAGCTGCACGTCGTAGTGCCGCTCACCGAGGACGCGCTTGGCGGCCTCCCGTACCGTCGCGAACGCTTCCGGCATCAGGTCCTCGAGGCTTTCGCCTTCCGCGTACCGCTCCTTGTACTCGTCCGTGAGGGCGCGGAGCTCGGCATCCGACAGGTCCACGAAGTCCTCTTCGATGGAATTCACCTGCCGCGCGACGCGGTCCAGCTTGCGCAGGATCTTCCCTTCACCTGCGCGCATGAGCTTGCCGAAGACGGACACTTAGGGTGGCTCCTTGCCGGTCGAACCTGGCGCGGTCAATGCGCGGAGAACGGGCATACGGTCTCCGCCGCACCGGCCATCGTATGCGAGGGACGTAGGCCCCTGTACCCCTAACGGTTCGGAGCCGTGGAAGGTGCCGGAAGACGCTCCCGGCCACAAGGGCACAATCAGTCCATGGAGACCACCAGCCTCACCACGGACCGCCTCGTCCTGCGGCCTTTCGAGGAGCGCGATGTGGACGCGGTGACCGCCGCCTGCCAGGACCCGGAGATCGCGCGCTACATACCGTTCCCGGAGCCGTACGCCCGCAAGGACGCCGAGGAGTTCGTGACCGTCACGAGCCGCGCGGGCTGGCGCGAGGACACGATGTACAACTTCGGGGTCTTCACGACATCGGGTGCTCTCGTCGGATCGATGGGGCTCGTACGCATTGCCCTGCTGCGCGCCGCCGAACACCAGGCGGAGATCGGCTACTGGACCGCGAAGGACCAGCGCGGAAACGGCTACACGCAGGAGGCCGGGCGTGCCGTCGCCGAATGGGCGTTCACGGACCTGGGCGTCGAACGTCTGGAGTGGGTGGCGGAGGTCGGGAACGAGGCTTCCCGGGCCGTCGCGCTGCGGCTGGGCTTCGAGATGGAGGGGACGCAGCGGGCCCGGATCGTGAACCGCGGCACCAGACGTGACGCGTGGATCGCGTCACTGCTGCCCTCCGACTGGGGGCTGTTGGCGGAGACGCCGTACCTGCCTGCGCCGTGACTGCCGAGCGCCCGACTGTGCTGTCCCGCTGACCCGGCGACGCGACCCCGCGACGGGCAGGTCCCGCTGTCAGTGGCGGCACTTATCGTGTGCCGCATGACGACTGCCGAGATCTCGCTCTCCGCCGACGAGGCCCGCCGCCTGGCCCTGTGGGCGCAGGGCCTGCTGGGCGCTCCGGACCGCCGCGCCGGTGTGCGCGGTGTGCTGCGCAGGCTCGGCGCCGTCCAGTTGGACACCATCTCGGTGCTGGCGCGCTCGCACGAACTCGTTCCGTATGCCCGGCTGGGCGCCGTCGGCCGGGAAGCGGTGGAGTCGGCGTACTGGACCGGCGGCCACAGCTTCGAGTACTGGTCGCATGCCGCGTGCATCCTCCCCGTCGAGGAATGGCCGCACTTCGCCTTCCGGCGCCGTGCTCGGCGGGCCCGCGGCCACCGCTGGCACGTGCTGGAGGACCGGGACCGCGCCTGCGCCCTCGTACGGGACAGGCTGAAGGCCGACGGTCCACTCACCACTACGGAGCTCGGCGGCGGCAAGAACGGCGGCGAGTGGTTCGACTGGTCCGACACGAAGATCGCCGTGGAGTGGCTTCTCGACACCGGCGAGGTGGTGTGCACCGAGCGCCGTGGCTGGAAGCGCGTCTACGACCTGGCGGAACGGGCCATCCCCGACCGTCTGCTGCACGACGACATCGACGACCACGAGTGCATGCGCCGCCTGGTCGCCCAGGCGGGCGCGGCGATGGGTGTGGCCACGCGCTCCGACCTGGCCGACTACCACCGGCTCAAGGGCGAGCAGGTGGACGCCGTGCTGCCGGGCACCGACCTGGTCCCGGTGTCCGTCGAGGGATGGGGGAAGCCCGCCTGGGCCGACCCCGCCGCCCTCGAATCCGCAGCCCGCGGCCGGCACCGTACGACTCTGCTCTCGCCCTTCGACTCCCTGGTCTGGGACAGGCCCCGCACCCAGCGGATATTCGACTTCACGCACCGGCTGGAGGCGTACGTTCCCAAGCCGAAGCGGATCCACGGCTACTTCGCGATGCCTCTGCTGGCAGGCGGCAAGCTGCTGGGCCGGGTCGACCCCGGGCGGGAAGGGACGACGCTGGTCGCCCGCCAGGTGTCGCTCGCGGGGCGCAAGGCGGTCGGGCCGATGGCCAAGGCCTTGTGGGAGGCGGCGAGTTGGGTGGGCTGCGATGAGGTGCGCATCGGGCGCTGCGACGACGCGGAGCTTGCCGGAGCGCTGGCCGAAGCCCTGACGGAGGAGCCGGCGTGACGGAAAGGGCGGCGGGAGCGGCAGCCGGCTGAGCACGCGGCCGCTCAGCGGATCTCGAGGATCTTCTCCCGCATCGCGTAGACCACTGCCTCCATGCGCGAGTGGAGCTGCAGCTTCTCGAGAATGTTGCGCACGTGGTTCTTGACGGTGTTCTCGCTGATGAAGAGCTCTTTGGCGATGTCCCTGTTGTTCATGCCGGTGGCCACGAGCTTGAGCACCTCGAGCTCCCGGTCGGTCAGCCTCGGCGCCGGGACCAGCTTGCTCTCGTCCGTGCGCTGGATCATCGACTTGAACTCGGTGAGCAGCTTCGCCGCCATCGACGGGCTGATCTGGGACTGGCCGTCCGCGACGGCACGGATGGCGGCCGAGACCTCGTCGGTGGAGATCTCCTTGAGGAGGTAGCCGGTGGCCCCCGCCTTGATGGCGTCGTAGAGGTCGGCCTCCTCGTCGCTGATCGTCAGCATGATGATCTTCGCGCTCGGGGCCACCTCCTTGATCGAGGTGCACGCTTCGATCCCGCCCCGCTTGGGCATACGCACGTCCATCAGCACGATGTCGGGCAGCAGGTCCGCCGCCTTGTCCACGGCTTCGGCCCCGTCCCCGGCCTCGCCGATGACCTGGATGTCCTCCTCCTGGGCGAGAACGATCTCCAGCCCCCGCCGGAAGAGCTCATGGTCGTCGACGACCAGCACCCTGATGGGCTCGGGCGGCTGCCGCTCACGCGAGTCGTCCTGCACTGCCACCCGGACCGGGTGGGCATCGGGCATGGGCATCGCTGGCCCGAAGCTTTCCGCCATTCGTTTCCTCCCCCTGCAGGCTATGCCGCGCCAACCCAGCTGCACAGAACAACGGTTGACGAATGAGGCCATAATTCCATGATCGCGCCCCCGGCCGGGTTCTCGACCCGGCCGGGGGCGCGATCACATCGAGTCTGGACAGTCAGCCGCCGAGGGAGCCGCCGGCTTCAGGAGGCGGATCAACAGCGAACGGGTCCGGATCCAGATGGATCACGCCGTAGTCGTAACCGTGCCGACGATAGACGACGCTCGGCTGCTTGGTTTCGGAGTCAACGAAGAGATAGAAGTCGTGGCCGATCAACTCCATTTCGTAGAGTGCCTGGTCCAAGGCCATCGGCGCTGCAGCGTGAGTCTTCTCCCGGACGACCAGCGGACCGTCGCCCTGTACCTCCAGAGGCCCCACCCTGGTGGTCATCGGCTTCTCTTCGACCTTCACCTGGGTGGGCGCTGCTGCGGCTTCGAGCTGTCCGTTGAGTTCTGCCGCGAGGTGTGCGGTGGCTGCCGCGACGCTGATGGGCGTGCGACTCCCTCCACGGTGTACCCGGCGCTTGTCGTGCTGCTTGCGCAGCCTTGCTTCAAGTTTTGCCGCTGCCATGTCGAGCGCAGCGTAGGGGTCTGAGGCAGCTGCCTCCGCGCGAATGACCGGCCCCCGAGTCCGCAGAGTGATCTCCACCCTGTCGGACCGGTCGGCCTGCCGGGGGTTGTGTTCCTTGCACACCTCGACATCCAGGTTGATCACCTTTCCGTCGAGCTTTTGGATCTTCGCCAGCTTCTCGGCCACGTGCTTGCGGAACCTCTCGGGCACCTCGGTCTTGCGGCCCTTGACGACGATGTCCACGCAGAACTCCGTTCCCGGAGCGCTCCGCTGCAGATTCGCGAAGCGCCTCCTTTGTGCACTGACCCGGAGGCTCGAAGCCTTCTTGCCGCCAGCCTCCGGAACCTCGGCTTGCGACTGTCACCTCCTTCTCCCCCAGGGGGAAGATCGTCACCCCAATCTCGAACGTACCTCCACTGGAGGATCGGGGGCACCCCCTACTGGCACGTACCTACGTTCAGGTATCAATTCACGACAATCGCCAGCAACGGTGCGCGATCTCTGCTAACTTTCCGCCACTTTTCCAAGGTGCCTCCTCAGGCCCTCGGCCGGTACGCGACGACAGCTGCCGCGATCACGCTCCGCACCTGCTCACGGACGGTGCGGGCGGCCTCGGCCAGCGATGCCCCGGTGGTCATCAGGTCGTCCACGAGCACGGTCTCCCCAGCCGCCAGCAGCCTCTCGCTGCCAGGCACCAACTCCAGAGCGCCACTAAGATTCGCCGACCGCTGCCGGGCGCTCAGCCCCGCCTGATCAGCCACAACCCGGCGCTGCCGCAGCGCTGACACCACTCGCACGGGCAGCCCTTCCCGCCGCAGCTCACCGGCCGCGGCGAGGGCGATCCTGCGCACCGGATCATGACCACGGCCCGCCACCGCACGTCGCGCGGACGGCACCGGCACAAGCGCCAGCGCCCCCGCGCCGGAGGCCGCACGCGAACGCGCAGAGGCCTTGCGCACTGCTGCGGCCAGCAGCTCCCCCAGCGGGGTGACCAGCCGCAGCGCGCCACGCTCCTTGTGGGCGAGCAGCACGGCCCGCACCTCGTCGGCGTACGGCATCGCCGCGTACACCCGGGGCAGCCCGGACGGCAGCGCCGAGGGCCACACCCGCCGTGGGACCGCGCTTCTGAACTCTTCGGCGCACTCCCCGCACAACTCGCCCCGCACCCGCGCCAAGCCGCACCCCGCACACGCCACAGGGAGCACCAGGGCCGCGAGTTCCTGCTGGAGCTCCTGCCACAACTCCCGCATGCCGAGAACTCTCCCAGCGGCGACACAAAGTCACCACCCCTGTGGATAACCGGCGAAACCGGTCGGCAGATCTGGCTGAAGTCTTTGCCCGACTTCCGTCCTACGACAGGTGATGTCGCCGGACGCGGCCAAGCGCCTGGCGGCAGACGGGACTTGTGGCCGGGGAGCCCCTAAGGGGTGTCCGCAAAGTAGCGTCGTCCGCCTGCTAGGCGGGGGGCGCGGGGTCTGGTGCGTGCGATCGCAAGGCGGAGGAGGAGGGCGCAGCGGGCTGCGCCGACGACCGACAACGCTGGGGGCACCTCCCGCGAAGCGGGGGAGAGGGTGCGTGCCAGACCCCGCGCCCCAGACGGGACTTCGCGGACACTCCTAGCCCGGGTAGACGGGGCTCGAGCCGCTGTCCGTAAGCGTCTTCCAGTTGGCGTCCGGGGGCAGCCGCACGATGCCGTCCTCCGAGTCGGCCAGCAGAGGCTTGCTCTCGTCCTCCGAAGCGGCTACGCCCGTCACATCGTTGATGCCCGGCAGCGTCGGCTGGTTCGAGGCGGATCCGTCCGTCTCCATGTACTGCATCTGCTGCACGCTTCCCGACTCGCGCCCCACGACGACGAGTCGGCTGCCGCCGGCCCAGGAAGCGGCCGAGACATCCTCGAACTGCGGCGCGATGGGGCGCAGTCCGGTGACGGTCACCTCGGGGTCCGACACCGTCCCGGCCCGCTCGACGCGTCCGAGCTTCAGCGTCCGCCGCCCGTCCTCCTGCCGGATGCGCAGAGCCATCCGTACGCCGTCCGACGCGATCCGCAGGGACTCGATCCGCTCGCCCTCGCCCAGGTCCGGAACCGCGACCTCTTCGGGCTTCTCCTTGCCTCCGGACAGGCGCAGCAGGCGCGGCTTCTTCGGGTTCCGGTCGGCGATCCACAGATCACCGAGACCGTCCCAACTGGGGGCCGTCAGCCGGTCGTCCTCACGCTTCGCCTTGCTGGTCAGCACCGGCTCGCCCAACTTGCTGTTCTCGGCGAGCCTGGCGACGTAGAGCGAACGCCGGGTGCGCGAGACTGCGGCGCTCTCATTCTCGGCGCGGTTCACCGCGACGGTGCCCATCTCCGTCTCGCCCTGGCCCAGCGCCCCTTCGACCGGCCTGTCGTCCTCGCTGGCGCCTTCGAAAGCCGCGACACGGTGCTCGCCGTCGACGAAGTACTGCCGGGAGGCACGGCCGTTGAGCCGGCCGGGCTCGTAGTCCTCGGCCTGCTCGCGCGTCAGCTCGCACAGCGCCGAGCCGTCGGGCCGCGCCAGCTGGACGTTGGTCACCTTCGCCGATGCCTGACCCTGCACCGTGTGCAGCACCTGGGCGGCCATGCGGGCACACTGTCTGGATCCGACGTCGGAGCCCTTCGCGTTCAGCCGCACGCTCAGCGCACCGGAATCGTCCAGCGACAGGCGCTGGCCCCGTGCGAGCCGGGCACCGTCCGGGAAGGACGAGTCGACCACCGGGGCGAACCACCGGGTGGGCCCGGCCAGCAGCGCCTCGACGGTCGCGGTGACGGGATTGATCCTGCGCCGCAGATACACCGGGTCGGCGACCAGGACGTTCTTACCGCCCGCGATCGCATCGGCGTCCCTGCCCAGCATCGCGTAGTAGTAGTTGTTTATCGGGCGGTAGATCCGCTGGAAGTCGGATTCGCCGACCGCGAGGCCGTCCGGGAGCTGATCGATCCGCCACTCGCCCCTCACCTTGGACAGGTGGAAGCCCTCGCTGAACTCACCCGCCTTGGGCGAGTAGGCGTGACTCTCGTCGACCTCCGCGACACGCGTCCCCGACACGTCGACGGTGTAGCCCCGCTTACCGCCGTTGTCCTTGCTCGCCTTGCCAGGGCTGGGGCCGCCCGAGAGCACGCTCGTACGGGCGAAGGGGTCCCACTCATCCGCTGTGCGACTCGTCAGATACTTCTTCGCCGTCGAGAACGTCGCCTCGTCGCTCGTCGTCGCCTCCAGGAAGCCGCGCACGATCTGCTGCGGCCGCTCGCCCTTCTGGGGGCTGACGCCGAACACCCGCACCTGCGAGTCGGGGTCTGCCCTGTGCGACGAGTCGACGTGATCGACGGTGCCGTCGTCCGGCATGGAGGCGCAGCCCGACAGCAGCAGCACGAGGGCGACCAAGTGCACCGTGACGGCGCGACGGCGACGGAGGTGCCGCTCAGTGCCCATCGGACTTCTCCTCCCGGGTGGGTTCGCCGACGGGCCCGGACGCGGCGGAGCCGCCGGTCGCGGCGACCGCGGAGGCCGGGGCGGACTCGGGTGCTGACGAGGGGCCAGGCGACCTGCCTCCCGGGGTCGGCTCCTGGCGGTCCTGCGCCGGGATGGCCTTCTTCAGCCCCCGCTTGCGGCGCGAGTCGGCCGGCTCCAGCGGCAGCGGGGAAGCACGGAGGGCGTCCCCCGCCGTGCAGGGCAGCGTGAGCCGGAACTGGGAACCCCCGCCCGGCTCCCCCCACACCTGGAGCCAGCCGCCGTGCAGCCGTGCGTCCTCGAGCGCGATGGAGAGCCCGAGCCCGGTGCCGCCGGTCGTACGAGCGCGAGCCGGGTCGGCCCGCCAGAAGCGGTTGAAGACGCGCTCGGCTTCGCTGCGGCTCAGCCCGACGCCGTAGTCGCGTACGGCCAGAGCCACCGCTCCGCTCCGTGAGGCCATGCTGACGACGACGTCGTGGCCCTCGCCGTGCTCTATGGCGTTGTCGACGAGATTGCGCAGCACACGCTCGATGCGGCGGCCGTCCGCCTCCGCCACGACAGGCCTCTCGTCACCGCGCACGATGACGCGGCTGCCCTTGCGGTCGGCCAAGGGCTCGCACCCGTCGACGACGCGACGGACCACGTCGCGCAGGTCGATCGGGTCGGCGTCGAGATTCGCGGCTCCGGCGTCGAAGCGGCTGATCTCCAGCAAGTCGCCGAGCAGCGACTCGAAGCGGTCGAGCTGCCCGAGCAGGAGTTCCGCCGAGCGTGCGGTGGCGGGGTCGAAGTCCTCCCGCGCCTCGTGGATCACATCGGCTGCCATACGGACCGTGGTGAGCGGTGTGCGCAGCTCGTGCGAGACGTCGGAGACGAAGCGGCGCTGCATCCGGGAGAGTTCCTCCAGCTGCTGGATCTTGAGCTGAAGGTTCTGCGCCATCTTGTTGAAGGCCTCGCCCAGCCTGGCGATGTCGTCCTCGCCCGTGACCTTCATCCGCTCCTGGAGCCGGCCTGCGGCGAGCCTTTCGGAGATCCCGGCGGCCATGCGTACCGGCGTGACCACCTGCCGGACCACGAGCCAGGCGATCGCGCCGAGCAGCACGACCACGAACACCCCGGCGGTGGCCAGCGTGCCCTTGACCAGGTTGAGCGACTCCTCCTCCAGCGTGAACGGGAAGACGTAGTACATCTGGTACGGAGCCCCGCCGGCGTCGTTGAGCCTCTTGCCGACGATCAGTCCTGCCGTACTGCCGCCGCCCTGGCGGTAGACCTTCGCGTATCGCTGATGCGTGCCGGGCTGCTCGTCGAGGGCCTTGCGCAGGTCGGCCGGGATGGTCTCCTCGGGCCGGATGTCGCCTGAGGCACGAGGGCCGCGGGTGGTGGAGCGGCCGTTACCGAGGAAGGGCGAATCGTCGTTCTGGGAGCCGAGAGCGACCACGGAGTAGACGCCCTGGCCGCCGCTCGCGAGCTGTTCCACCAGGTTGTTCAGCCAGGTGCCCGTGGTCTGCGAGCTTCTGCCGCCGGCCGGGCCGCCGGGACCCTGGCCGCTGCGGCCGTTGCCCGCGCTGTCCGCCATCTGCTGGGCCGCGGCGAAACCACCGGCAGCCTGGCTCTGGGCCGTCTTCTCCTTGGCGTCGAGCAACCCGTTGCGCACCTGCCCGATGACGACGATGCCCAGCAGGAGCACCACACCGAGCGACATCAGCAGCGTGGCCGCGACCACCCGCAGCTGGATGTTGCGCCGCCACAGCCGCAGCACCGGCAGCAGAGGACGACGCACCCAACGGATGAAGAACCGGACCACGGGGTGGGCCCGCGGTCCGGTCGTGCCCTCGGGGAGAAGGCCCTCCGAGAAGAGCGCCCCGCTCCGCCACAGGCGCCGGAACTTGGACATTTCGGACTCGTGTGGCACGGCTCCGTTCGCATTCGAGCGATGCGAGACGGAGCCGTTCCGGGTCATCTCAGCCGGGCCCCGCCTTGTAGCCCACGCCGCGTACGGTCACGACGATCTCGGGCCGTTCAGGATCGCGCTCGACCTTGGAACGCAGACGCTGCACGTGGACATTGACCAGGCGCGTATCGGCTGCGTGCCGGTAGCCCCAGACCTGCTCGAGCAGCACCTCACGGGTGAAGACCTGCCAGGGCTTGCGGGCCAGCGCCACCAGGAGATCGAACTCCAGCGGTGTGAGAGCGATGGACAGCCCGTCACGCTTCACGGAGTGTCCGGCGACATCGATCACGAGGTCGCCGATCGCCAGCTGCTCGGGTGCGGGGTCGTCGGACCGCCGCAGCCTCGCTCGGATTCTCGCTACCAGCTCCTTCGGCTTGAACGGTTTGACGATGTAGTCATCGGCCCCCGACTCCAGGCCCACCACCACGTCCACCGTGTCGCTCTTGGCGGTCAGCATGACCACCGGCACTCCGGACTCCGCCCGGATCAGGCGGCATACCTCGATGCCGTCCCTCCCGGGCAACATCAGATCGAGCAGCACCAGATCCGGCTTGGTCTCGCGGAAGGCAGCGATCGCCTTGTCGCCGTCCGACACGAACGACGGTTCAAAGCCTTCGCCGCGCAGCACGATGCCAAGCATCTCTGCCAGTGCGGTGTCGTCGTCGACGACAAGGACGCGTCCCTTCATGCGTTCATCATCCCATTACCCCATCGTGACTCTCTCGTTCGTGACGGGGAACACAGCCCCGCGACAGTTTCGCTGGTGACGGGCGAGATCACACCTCGTTCCGTGACGATCGCCGTGACCAGTTCCGGCGGGGTCAC
This sequence comes from Streptomyces albidus (ex Kaewkla and Franco 2022), assembly GCF_013870515.1. Classification (GTDB taxonomy): domain Bacteria; phylum Actinomycetota; class Actinomycetes; order Streptomycetales; family Streptomycetaceae; genus Streptomyces; species Streptomyces albidus. Next base: position 31,880 of record NZ_JACBXA010000043.1, read on the forward strand.
GTCGAAGGCCGGGTTGTAGGCCTCGGCGCCCGTCGGAGCCACCTGAAGTCTCCCTTTCGTCCCGGTACTGGTACCCGGCAGATACGGCGAGGAGATCTCCGTCACCTCTTCCGCCGCACGCTGCTCCACCACGATGTCGGACCCCCGCTCTGTCGCGAGATCCACCGTGGTCACGGGCGCCACCACGACGAACGGCACCCCGTGATGCCGGGCCAGCACCGCGAGCGGATAACTGCCCACCTTGTTGGCGACCGAGCCGTCGGCGGCTATCCGGTCCGCGCCGATCAGCACCGCGTCGACCTCGCCCGCGGCGAAGAGTGAACCCGCCGCGCTGTCAGCCAGCACGCTGTACGCCATCCCTTCACGCGTGGCCTCGTACGCGGTCAACCGCGCACCCTGCAGCAACGGACGGGTCTCGTCCACCCAGAGCCGCCGCAGCTCACCGGAGCGATGCACTGCCGCGATCACCGCGAAAGCCGTTCCCTGGCCTCCTGAGACAAGGATGCCTGTGTTGCAGTGCGTGAGGATGCTCAGTTCCGTCACCGGAACCAGATCGCCCAGCAGGTCATGCCCGAGCTGTGCCATGCGCGCACTCGCCTCGGCGTCCTCCGCATGCAGCGCCCTGGCCTCGGCGAGTGTTTCGGCCGCCGCTTCCTCTACGGAGGCTCCGCCGGCCTCGGCGACCGTGTACCTGCGCTCCAC
>NZ_JACBXA010000430.1 GCF_013870515.1 Streptomyces albidus (ex Kaewkla and Franco 2022)
CTGCGGCTGCGGACGGTGAGCAGCGGCTTCAGGCCGGGGCGCGAACTCGGGGTCCTCCTCCTTCAGTTCCCACTCCCAATCCGATTCCGGTTCGGGTTCGGGTTCCGTCTCGGACACGCGGTCCGGCTCGGGTACGCGTTCCGGCTCGCGCCCCTCACCTGCCTCTCCGTCAGCCGTCGCCTCCGGCTCCGCTTCGGGCTCCGGGAGCTCCGTACGGCCGGAGTCCTCTGCCGGCTCGGACCGCCCGGGCCCGGCCGGGGCCGTCGAAGGCCCCATCGTGCGTCTGACGGAGGCGTACCGGTCGTCGAGGGTGTCCCCCGCACGGCTGCGGCCCGTGTCCGGCGAGCCCGGGTCGTACAACTGGCTCCACCAGTCGTCCTGTTCGCCGTACGGACCGCGAGGCCTCCCCTGCTGACTCATGCACTTATTGTTGCCCGCTGTCGACGCCCGGAAAGACCGTCCGCACAACCCGAAGGCTTCCGCGGACAGCCGGTCCGCCGTCCGTACGAGGACAGGAGCCGCACTGCGCCATCGGGCCGTCGCCCGATGCGGAGGCGAGCGGTGCGTGTGAGCCTTTCGGAATGAGCCCTACGACACGGAAGCGGGCCCTCGACGAGGCCGAACGCGCGTATCTCGCCTCCCAGCGGCTGTGCCGGATGGCGACCGTGGACCCATCGGGTCAGCCGCAGGTCAATCCGGTCGGCTTCTTCCTCCAGGAGGACGGCACCATCCTCTCCGGCGGGCTCGCCCTCGCCGGGACCAAACGCTGGCGCAACCTGCAGGCGAACCCGAAACTGTCGCTCGTCGTCGACGACCTCGTGAGCGTGCAGCCGTGGGAGGTCCGCGGCGTGGAGATCCGGGGCGAGGCAGAGCTGCTGACCGGGCCGCACGACCTCGCCCCCGGCATGAGCGACGAGTTGATCCGTGTGCACCCGCACTGGGTGCACAGCTGGGGTCTGGCCGGGGACTGAGTCACCCGGGGGCGGCCGCGAGGTTCCACAGATGGTGCAGCGCGTACGAACGCCAGGGCCGCCACGACGCCGCGCGGCCCGCGTCTCCCCCGCTCAGCGCCAGCCCTTGCCGTACCCCCACGTCCCCGCTGAGGAAGACGTCCGGGTCGCCGAGTGCCCTCATTCGCATGTAGCCCGCGCTCCACGGACCGATGCCGGGCAGGGCCAGCAGCGCCTGCGACGCCTCGTCGCGGTTCGCTCCCGCGTCCAACTGGACGGTCCCGTCGGCCAGTGCCGCGGCGACGGTGCGGATGGTGGCCCGGCGCCGTTCCGGCATGCCGAGTTCGCCGAGCGGTGCCGTGGCGAGTGTGCCGGCGTCGGGGAAGAGATGGGTGAGCCCTCCGTCGGGGGCGGCCAGCGGCTTCCCGTATGACGCGACGAGCCTCCCGCCCAGCGTGCGCGCTGCGGCGACGGTGATCTGCTGGCCGAGCACGGCCCGTACGGCGAGCTCGTGCGGATCGGCGCTCCCCGGTGAGCGCAGTCCGGGCCATCGGGCGACGAGAGGGCCGAGCACCTCGTCCGCACCCAGCCTCTCGGCGACCGCGAACGGGTCGGCGTCCAGGTCGAAGAGCTGCCGCACGCGCTGCACCGCGGTGGTCAGATCGCGCAGGTCCGCGAGATGGAGCCGGCACTCGAGCCAGCCGCTGTCCGCCCCCGGCGCTCCGGTGCGCTCGTCGATCTCGGCGACGCCCGTGCCGTACGGAAGGCGCAGCGTGCGCCGGTACGTGCGGGCACCCACCTCACCGACCGTCTCCTCGACGCCGTCGATCGCGCGCCGCTGGAGGAAGTCGAACATCTGGCGGGCCGCGTACGGGCCCCGGTAGGCCAGGCGCAGCGGGACGCCTCCCGCGCCGACGGTGTCGCCGGAACGACCGGAGGGTGCGCCGCCTCGGACGGCACTCCTGCCGTGACCGCCGCGCGCCGCCGCGCCGCGCAGCTCGCTCGGGGTGCGCGCGTAGATCTCCCGCATCGTGTCGTTGAACTGACGGACGCTTGCGAAGCCCGCCGCGAACGCGATCTCCGTGACCGGCAGGGACGTCGTCTGCAACAGCACGCGTGCCGTGTGCCCACGCTGCGCACGTGCGAGCGCGACCGGTCCGGCGCCCAGTTCGGCGGTGAGCTGGCGCTGAACCTGGCGGGCGCTGTAGCCGAGCCGGTCGGCGAGGCCCGCGACGCCCTCGCGGTCGACGACGCCGTCACCGATCATCCGCATCGCACGCCCGACCAGGTCGGCCCGCACGTTCCATTCCGCGGACCCCGGAACGGCGTCGGGCCGGCAGCGTCGGCATGCCCGGAAACCGGCGCGCTGCGCCGCGGCCGCCGTGGGGTGGTAGCTCACGTTCTCCCGCTTGGGGGTGACGGCAGGGCAGCTCGGACGGCAGTAGATGCCGGTGGTCCGCACTCCGAGGAAGAACACGCCGTCGAAGCGCGCGTCCCGGCTGCGTACCGCCTCGTACCTGCTGTCATCTGTCATCACGCATCCAGTGTGCGCCTGCGGCACCCCCTCGACTCGCGGAAATCGGACACGACCGTCAGGCCCCCTCCACGGTCTTCGTCCGCCGCCCGTGCCGCATCAGTACGAGCGCGATCAGCATGTACGGGACGGCGGCAAGCACGAACAGCGTGCTGTGATCCCACCAGGCGGAGCCCAGTCCGTACGCGGCGCACAGCAGGACGGCGAACACCTCCGCGCCGAAGCCCGCCATGGAGCTGACGGTGGCGCGTGCGCGGTCCCCGACGCGGTCCTGGAGCAGCGCGTCGCAAGTGACCGTCGCCCACTGGAAGATGCCGAAGGCCAG
>NZ_JACBXA010000431.1 GCF_013870515.1 Streptomyces albidus (ex Kaewkla and Franco 2022)
GACGGCGTCCAGCACCGCGTCCGCCCCCGCTCCCAGGTCCAGCGGGGCGGTGCGGCCCGCGACCACGCTGCCCGAGAGATCGACGAGGATCGCCGTCAGCTGGTCCCGGTCCAGCTGTATGCCGACCGCATGACGCGCACCCGGCGACAGCCGGAGCACGGTGCTCGGCTTTCCACCGGTCGAGGCACGACGGCCGGCCTCCGTGACCAGGCCGTGCGACCGGAGCCGCGCGGTGATCTTGCTCACCGCCTGCGGCGTCAGCCCCGTACGGACGGCGAGCTCGCTGCGGCTGGCCCCGTCCTCCCCCGCGAGGCGCAGCAGTCCGAGCACACGGGCGGCGCTGCTGCCGTACGGCACGACGAGTTCACTGCCGCTGTTCATGCCGGATTCCCTGGTCATGTGGCCATTGTGCGCGCAGCTTGCGCTTACGCAACCGCGTTGCGAAAGTGAGCCCATGGACAAGGAAGAAGCTGCCTCTCCCCTCCGCGTCGGCCTCATCGGCTACGGCCTCGCCGGCTCGGTCTTCCACGCGCCCCTCATCACCGCCACCGAGGGCCTCACGCTCGACACCGTCGTCACGTCACACCCCGAGCGGCGCGCACAGGTGCATGCCGAGCACGGCGCAGACATGCGCACACTCGCCACCACCGACGAACTCTTCGCGGGAGCAGACGCACTCGACCTCGTCGTCATCGCATCCCCCAACCGCACACACGTCGAACTCGCCCGCCGCGCCCTCGAATCCGGGCTCCCCGTCGTGGTCGACAAACCGCTCGCCGGCACAGCCGCGGAGGCCCAGCAGCTCGCCTCTCTCGCCGCCGAACGCGGCCTGCTGCTCTCCGCCTTCCACAACCGCCGCTGGGACAACGACTTCCGCACCGTGCGCGCGCTGCTCGCCGACGGTGCGCTGGGCAGCGAGATCAGGCGCTTCGAATCCCGGTACGAGCGCTGGCGCCCCGAACTCAAGGGCGGCTGGCGGGAGTCCGGCGACCCGGCCGAAGTCGGCGGGCTCCTCTACGACCTCGGCAGCCACCTCGTCGACCAGGCCCTGGCCCTCTTCGGCCCGGCCACATCCGTCTACGCGGAATCCGACGTACGGCGCTCAGGAGCCCAGGCCGACGACGACTCCTTCATCGCCCTCACCCACGCCAACGGCGTGCACTCACACCTGTGGATGAGCGCCGTCGCCGCCCAACTCGGCCCGCGCTTCCGGGTACTGGGCAGTGAAGCGGCGTACGTGAAGGACGGCATCGACCCGCAGGAGGCGGCTCTCCGCGCCGGCGCACGTCCCTCACCCGGCGAACGGTGGGGCGTGGAACCGGAATCGGCCTGGGGCACCCTGGGCGACCTCGAAGCACGGCGCCCCGTACCGACGCTGGACGGCGAATACCCGGCGTACTACGCCGGTATCGCCTCGGCGCTGCACGAGGGCACGCCCCCACCGGTCACCGCTCTCGAAGCCGTCGCGACCATCCGTGTGCTGGAGGCGGCCCGTACCTCGGCAGCCGAGTCACGCGTGGTGACGACGGACCTGGGCTGACCGCGAACCCCGGCTCGTCGCAGGCCCGTCCGCGGCCCGGAGACGACTCAGACCGCGGTCCGGGGCGCGCGGCCCCGGACCGCAGCCCGCTCACGCGTCGCGCAACTCCTGGCGTTGCCTGCCCAGTCCATCGATCTCCAGCTCCACCACGTCGCCCGCCCGCAGATACGGCTTGGGCTCCGGGGCGCCCATCGCGACACCGGCAGGAGTGCCCGTATTGATGACGTCTCCCGGGCGCAGCGTCATGAACCCGCTGAGATAGCGCACCACTTCGGCGACCGGGAAGATCTGCTCCGCCGTCGTGCCGTCCTGCTTCGGCTCGCCGTTCACCCACAGACGCAGCCCGAGCGCCTGCGGGTCACCGACCTCGTCCGCCGTCACCAGCCACGGGCCGAGCGGGTTGAACGTCTCGCAGTTCTTCCCCTTGTCCCACTGCCCGCCCCGCTCCAGCTGGAAGGCACGCTCGGAGACGTCGTTGGAGACCGCGTAACCGGCCACCGCCGCGAGAGCCTCCTCGTCGGAGGAGAGATAGCGGGCCGTACGGCCGATCACGATCGCCAGCTCCACCTCCCAGTCGGTCTTCTCGCTGCCACGCGGCACGAGCACGTCGTCGTGCGGGCCGACGACCGTGTCCGGAGCCTTCATGAAGAGGATCGGCTCCTCGGGGATCGCACCGCCCGTCTCCCTGGCGTGATCGTGATAGTTGAGCCCGATGCACGCGACCTTGCCGATACGGGCCAGCGGCGGCCCGACACGCAAGCCCGACTGATCCAGCGCGGGCAGCTCCCCGGCGCCTGCGGCATCGCGTACACGCGCGAGCGCCGACGCATCGGCGAGCAGCGCACCGTCGACGTCCCGGACGATGCCCGACAGGTCCCGCAGGACACCCGACTCGTCCAGCAGTGCCGGGCGCTCCTCCCCGGCCGGTCCGACGCGCAGCAGCTTCAAGGCCTACTCCCGAGATCGTGGCTCGTTGAGACACCGGCGAGTACCAGTTGTCTCAAATGGGACGGCCGATCCTCCAAGAGGGCGTTCAGATCCACAACCCCGTGTTCATGTAGTGGACCCCGAGGTCTCCGCGGCGGCGCCAGACGGCCGCCCCGCGCCCAGCGCGGCACGCTCCACCGCCGTCCACGTCGTGCTGGTG
>NZ_JACBXA010000432.1 GCF_013870515.1 Streptomyces albidus (ex Kaewkla and Franco 2022)
GTCCGGACGCACCACGACGTGGCCGATCTCCCCGGCGCTGCCGTGGGCGCCGGGTTCGACGCCGCCGTCGATGCCGATCGCACCGGCGATGCCCGTGCCCAGGGCCATGAAGAAGAACCGGTCGACCCCCCGGCCGGCGCCGAGGCGTCCTTCGGCGAGGCCGCCCGTACGCACGTCGTGCCCGAGCGCGACGGGAAGGCCGCCGAGCCGCTCCGCCATGAGGGTGCGCAGCGGCACGTCCTTCCAGCCGAGGTTGGCGGCGTAGACGGCGGTGCCGGTGGCCTGGTCGAGGATGCCCGGCACGGCGAGCCCCACGGCGGAGGGTTCCCTGCCGAGCTGCTCGACGCCGTACGCGCGCAGCTCTGCCGCGAAGTCGAGGATGCCTTCGACGACGGCTTCGGGGCCGCCCTCACGTGCGGTGGGTCTGCGCGTCTCGTGGAGCAGTTCGCTTCCGGCGGTTCGGGAGCCGACGAGGGCTGCCTTCATCCGGGTGCCGCCCACGTCGAGGGCGATGACGTAGTCCGGGTTCGGGGGGCTGAGGGTCACGGGATCAGTGTCAGGCCTCGGACGGCGACAGGTCTAGTCCACTCGCGACATCCGTTCGCTGTTTCGCCGGTCGAGTTCGCGGCGGCCGAGTCGCGAGAGGGATGGGAAATGTGCCGTGAGCGGCGCCTTCCACGCATGTATCGGAAGAAGCGGATCAAAGTGGGGAACGTCGTTGCGAAAGCGATATGGGTACTGGCGTAGACCTTAGGCGGTACGCGGTGGAGACTCCTGTTCCGTACGCGCCGGGTCCAGACCGATTTGGGGGCCGGAGGCATGACCTGATGTCAATCGGCATGATCTGAGAGGTAGTTGCTGTGGAGCGTCGAAGGTTCCTGGGTCTGGCGGCGGCGGCCGGTGCGGTGGGCGGTTCCCAACTCGCCACGGTGGGCTGCGGAGTCGGGACGAGCACCGAGAGCGTCGGTCTGCGTATGGTCGCGGCCGACTACGGCTCCGCGAGCAGGGGCGACAGCAGTCAGGGCTACTGGGACGCGCTGGTCCGCGACTTCCACCACAAGCACCCCGGCATCACCGTCGACGTCACCGTCCACAGCTGGAAGGACGTGGACCGGAAGGTCGCCGAGATGGTGAAGCAGGACCGTGCGCCGGACATCGCCCAACTCGGCTCGTACGCCGACTTCGCCGTCCAGCGCAAGCTCTACACCGCCGACGAGCTGCTCTCCATACCCGTGCAGGCCGACTTCCTCCCCTCGCTGGCCCAGGCGGGAAAGGTCGAGCGCGCGCAGTACGGCATGCCGTTCGTCGCCAGCACACGGCTGCTGTTCTACAACAGGTCCCTCTTCGCGAAGGCCGGCCTCGACCCGCGCAAGCCGCCCACCACCTGGAGGCAACTGGCGCGTGCGGCAGCCCGGTTGAAGGCGTCCGGGGTGAAGATCCCCTACGGGCTGCCGCTCGGCCCGGAAGAGGCCCCCGCCGAGGCCCTGATGTGGATACTCAGCGGCGGCGGCTCGTACACCGACAAGGTCGGCACGTACACCATCGACGCCGCCTCCAACATCAGGACCTTCAACTGGGTTCGGGACAACCTCGTCAGCGCGAAGCTGACCAACCACGCGCCGGGCAGGACCGACCGGCAGGACCTCTTCGACGCGTTCGTTCGCGGTGAGGTCGGCATGCTCAACGGACACCCCACGCTGATGAGGCAGGCCTCGCGTCTCGGCGTGAAGTTCGGCACCGCGGTACTGCCGGGCAGGGAGGGTCCCTCCGGCGGCACGCTGGGCGTCGCCGACTGGATCATCGCCTTCCGGGAGAGCGGCAGACGCGAACAGATCGGTGCCTTCCTCGACTTCGTCTTCAGTGAGAAGAACCACTACGCCTTCGCCGATCGCTACGACCTCCTTCCTGTGACGACCTCGGCGAACGAGCGGATGCGGAAGGCGCCCGAACACAAGCCGCTGCGCCGCTTCCAGGACCAGCTTTCCGGCGCGGAGTTCTTCCCGGTGGGCAAGGTCACCTGGTCGCAGGTGACCGCGGACATCAAGAAGACGATGGGCGACGTGGTCGGAGCGGACTCCGACCCGGCCGACGTGCTCGGTGCCATCCAGCGGAAGGCGGAGTCGGAGGAAGCGGCCGCCCGCGGACGGCGGTGAACGCCGGCAACGTCTGTGGATCTCGTCGGCCGGCCGGCGGTGAGTGTCCGAGGCCGGCGCTAGGTTGGACGGATGAGCGAGGACGACGAGGCGACGCCGCCGGAAGAGGGTCTGTCCGGGCGTGACGTGTCCGTGCTCGCCTTCGAACGCCGCAGCTGGTCCGGCCCCGGCGCCAAGGAGCGAGCCATACGGGAGCAGTTGGACATGTCCCCGACGCGCTACTACCAGCTCCTCAACGCACTGCTCGACGACCGTCGCGCCCTCGCCCACGACCCCGTGACCGTCAACCGGCTCCGCCGCCGGCGTGACGCACAACGCGCCCGGCGCTGAGAGGGCGGGCAGGGCCGGGCGCCCCTATAAGGTCGCGGCATGGCCGCCGTACCCACGCCCAGCACCGCCGCAGGACGGGCAGGACTCGCCGCGATCCTCGGAGAGCCTGAACGCGCAGTGGTCGCCCTCGACTTCGACGGCACCCTCGCGCCCATCGTCCCGGACCCCGACGACGCCCGTGCGCACCCCGGCGCCGTCCC
>NZ_JACBXA010000433.1 GCF_013870515.1 Streptomyces albidus (ex Kaewkla and Franco 2022)
CCGGGGTCGACAAGGGGGCGCTGGCCCAGGCGTTGGGCGCCCCCGCTCCCTTCGGCCAGTCGCAGTTCGCCTTCGCCCGGGGCAACTCCTTCGAGGCCAAGGTCAAGGCGGACGGCGGGGCCGAGCTGATCAGGCTCCTCTGCGCGTCCACGGGCGAGACACCGCCGGAACCCGGCGAGGTCGCCGTGCCGGACCTGTCCGCTGACGGCCCCGCGAGCCGTACCGCCCGTACGCACCTGGCGCTGGCACCCGACTCCGCAGCGGACGAGCCGGACGAGACGGGGACGGCGGGCAAGTGGGCGCTGCTGTACCACCCGATGCTCTCCCTGGACGTCGCCGGTTCGACCGCCTACCTGGAGCCCGACGCCATCGCTGTGCATCCGGACGGCAGTTGGACGGTGGTGGAGATCAAGTCCTTCCCGATACTGGACGGTTCCGCCGACGCCGCGAAGGTGGGCGCCGCCGCCCGTCAAGCCGCGGTGTACGCCGTCGCTCTGGAGGAGACGGGCCTCGAGGGAAGGGTCCGCGACCAGGTCCTGCTGGTCTGCCCGAAGGACTTCACGAACCTTCCCACCGCTCACGGCGTCGACGTCCGCAAGCAGCGCGCCACGACCCGCCGCCAACTCGCCCGTCTCACACGGGTGGAGGACATCGCGGCCGCCCTCCCTCCGGGGGTGATCTTCGATCCGTCCCGCCCGGCGGAGGAGTTGACCGAGGCGGTGGAGACCGTCCCGGCGACATACGCGCCCGAATGCCTCTCCAGCTGCGAACTGGCCTTCCACTGCCGGGACCGGGCGCGCGCCGCCGGTGCGGTGGAATCCCTGGGCCGCTCCGTACGCGGCGAGCTGGGCGGCCTGGGCACCATCGAGGCGGTCCTCCGCGAGGCGCACACGCCGGTCGCCGCATCCGACGACCCGGCGGCCGACGGCAGCTCCAAGGCCGACCCCGCGGCCGAGGCACTGCGCCGCGCCGCGCGGCTGCGCGCCGAGGCGCTGGGAGGCGTCGCTCGGTGACGACCGCCGCACTGGACTGCCGGGAGGCACCGTGTCGTTGATGTCCGCGCTGGCCCGCATGGAGGCCGCCGCGGCGGGGCGTGCACAGCCCAGGGCGACCGTGCTCCACCGCCGATTGTCCGAACACCCGCTGGTCCTCGTCCCGTTGACCACCGCAGGCGAAGCAGGTGCTCCGCTGGGAGCACTGGCCGGCACCGACCGGGGCGCACCGGAACTGCTCGTCGTACCGCAGCCGCGCGACCGGGACCAGCGCTTCGCCTTCCTCGCCCGGCTCGCCGGGATCGTGCTGCCCCATCTGGAGTCCGCGCAGGACGAGGTCGAGTGGGAGGAGCGCAAGGAGACCGACCCGGAGAGCGGCAAGAAGGTCGCCGTTCAGGTCGAACTGTGCGTGGACGCCCCGCAGTTGCTCGTCCCGAACACTCCCGGCGTCGAGTTCGTGCGGCTGCTCGGACGTTCCATGCGCTTCCGGCGCACCGCGGAGGAGGACCCGGACACGCCCTACCCCGCTCCCCCGCGTGTACCGCTGCTCGGCCGCTGGCTGACGCAGTACGCGGAGCGCGCCCGCGTCCCCGGCTCCTCGCTCCTGCTGTCCATGACCGAGCTGCTTGCCCGGCACTGGGCCACCGGCCAGAGCGCCCTGGAGGACCAGCATCTGGGCGCGCTGCTGGCCTGGATCGATCCGCCGGACGGTCTGAGCGGCTCCGAGGCCGCGCTGCGCGCCGAGGTGGGCCGGGACGCAGCAGGCCAGTTGCTGTGCCCGCCGGCGGGTCCGGCCACCGACCCGGCCTTCGACAACAAGCTGCTGGCTCCCGCGGTGGCCCGTTTCGACGCGGGCCTGCCAGGCGCCGAGGAAGAGGTGCGCGACCTGATCGGCTCCCAGCTCCGCCCGGCGTGGGAGGCGATGTGGCGCGGCATCGACCTGCTTCGCACGCTCCCCGAGGGCGAGCGGGTCGCCGAGCGCTTCAAGCGGGACCGCTGGTCCTACACCGCGCACCGCGACCGTGTCCGCGCCGGCGAACCGCCCCAGCCCCGCCAGGACGACGCGGTGACCGCCGCCGCCAAACTCGCCACTCGCGAGCAGGCGCAGGCACGGCTCGAGGCTCAGGAGGCTCTGGACGACCAGCTCGTCATGGCCGAACGACGGCTGTCGGGCGAGGCGTTCGCGGGTGAGGTCGTCGAGGTGGAGATGGCGTACTCGGAGGGCAAGCGGCCCATGCCGCGCCCACTGGTCACGCTGCGCACCACCGACAGGCCGCACCTGGGCGGGGGCGGCACGGTGCACAGGGCGACGGACGAAGGGGCCCGGCAGAGCGCCGAGTTCGTGGCGGGCGCAGGCCCGGGTCTGGTGACCCTGCGTCTGACGAACGGCATGGGCCGCAGCAAGGAGCCGGCCCCCGGCACGGTGCCGGAGCCCGGTGAGCAGCTGTGCTGGACGCTCTTCGAGCACTCCCCGCGCAGCGGCCCGGGGCTGCCCGACGTCGAGGACACCCCCTGGACGCACGGTGGTCCGCCCGCCGGCCCCACCGAGAGCCCTTCTCCGCCGGCGGAGTCCGCCAAGTCACCTCAGGCGCCGCGCTCTTCGAAGTCCGGCGAGCGGCCGCCCGCGCCACCTGCGTCCGTTCAC